>CAYZNC010000340.1:0-7352 GCA_964478555.1 uncultured Bacteroidales bacterium
ATAAGATTTTATTTAGATTTTTTACTTTCAGCGGTGATCCAGTCTGAAATTTTTGCTTAGTTCTTGGTGATTAATCATTATCTGCTGTCCCGCTGTATCTTTTAGGATAGGGTTTGTTTCCTTTAGCTGCAAACCATAAAATCCGGTTCAGCAGTTCGTCGTTGCCTGTATCGATGCCATCGTACTGCGCAGTGAGGCTCATTTTGGAATAATAAAGTGCTTCTCCCTTTAGTTCGGAAAGAGGGGGGTTCATCTGATCAAGGGGAATAAGATTATTTAAAGCCGTGTATGGTATAGTGTCAATACGGTCCATAAAACAGGAAAACATAGGGCTTGCAATGGCATCTTGAATGTTCATGGGAGGTAAACCTAATACCTGTTCGATGGTTCTCACTATGGATGGTTGATTATAAGGAAGATGAACTGTTTTTTGCATTTTTGAATAAGGACTGATTACCAATGCAACGGTTCGATAGGCTGAAACATGATCCCATCCGTTCTGGGAATCATCTTCCACAACAAAGATAGCTGTACTCTTCCAGAACCTGCTATGACTTATAGCTTCAACAATTTTACCCAATGAAACGTCATTATCTGCAATCTGTGCATTGGGCGTAGGGTAGCCCGGTCGGGTACCTGCCGTATGATCGTTAGGTAAAGCCATAATCATTAAATCAGGAAACTGGTCCCCCTGCATGGCTTCCGTTTTTTTAAGCTCACTTATAAATGCAGATGCCTTCATGATGTCTGGAATTTTATGATCGAATGCAGGAAAAGAGGGACTTATAATATCCTTAATAGTGGCCAGGGTGGTGACGTTTTTGAATGCAAAGGTGTCGCCTTTCATGAAACCGGAATAAATTGCGTTCCAATCAAGTGACTTGTCGAAAACTGCTGTTGCTGCTTCGCCATATATACGTACTTTTTTACCGTTTTTCAAGGCGTTGTCCCATAAAAAGCCGGTAGGGGCATAAACCAGGGCATCGGTTTGTATGTGAGGATAACTCCTAAACCAGGCCCGCATATTTTTTTCGATATAGTCGGTAACAATAGAAGCGTCTGTCCATTGATGGCCTTCGGCAGAACATTTGCCTGATACCATGAAATTGTCGAGCAATACAAAATCATTTGCCAATTGATGCGTGTTGGGGGTAACTTTTTTTCCATAAATACACAAAGAGGAATCGCCATTACCTTTGGACATGTCGCCCAAAACCTGGTCGTAAGTTCGGTTTTCGCGGATTATGTAGAGTACATGTTTGAATAAAGAAGGCTCACCAATCCTTTCGGGAAGCGGTTTTGGGGTCACTTTTGACCGTGGTGGCAATTGGGCTGTTTTTAACCTCGACAGTTGATTAACGGCAATTACCGTTTGTGTATAGGTTTTTAATTTTTTACCGTCCGGAACTTCAATGACCGAAACTGAAGCAAGCATATGATGAGTATTGTATGCAATAACGTGTTTGTCTTTTACCATTGGTAAAGTAGCGCCTTCAGCTTCAAGATTGGTAACATAAAGTCGATGATCGTCAAGGATGCTGATGGATGATGGATAAGCACCAGTGGGAATATATCCATCGATGAAACTTAAATTTGCGGTACCCGATATAGATGCTTTTTTGTCCAGTCTTATAACTGCCAAAGCATTATCCATTCCATTGGCCACATACAGTGTTGTGCCATCTTTTGACAATGCGAGTCCATCCGGAGAATCTCCAAAATATGGATTGATGTCTTCCTGGAGCCTTGTAGATATGGTTTCAGATACCTCATCAGTAGATGTATTGATTACGCTTACCTTGTCGCTATTGGAATTTGTCAAGTAGATAAAGCGGCCATCCTGAGAAGCAATGATTTCGTTGGGATGGAGTCCAACCAGAATCTCTTTCGAAACCTTACCAGTATGGGGGTCTATCACACTGACACTTCCTTCAAGGGTGGCAGCATTAGAAGGATTAATCCTGGCGAGACCCCAGGGAACACCGGCAACATTTTTATCGTCAGGCTCTGGAAACCTTCCGCCCCAGTTTGTGATGTAAACCTTATCGTTTGCCTCGGTGATACCGTAAGGAGCAACTCCGGTATCGGTTATCCAAATGGTGTCGCCAGTGAGTATGTCCTGTTTTATTAGCTGGTTATTCCCATTAAGTACCACGTAAAGGAATTCTTTCCCCAATTCATTTCTTATCAATACTTCATTAGGAAGAGCTATCTTGGCCGGGAGTTTTGCCTTATATCGAAAAAACCTGTGAAATTCCGCTTTTGTTCCATCCCATTTTGCCTGGACTACGAAAGATTCATTTTTCTTATCTACTGCACTCCAAAACATGTAATCCTCGCCTTTATTTTTATACCAGCATATACCTGAATAAGTGTTCATAGCTCCAATTAATTCTTTGGAGTCTTTGAGATTCAGGGTGAAGCTGACTTTATTATCGGCTAAGCTAATAACTACAATACTGTACCGTTCTTCCACTGCCAGCCATTTTTTATTAAAAGACAGGGAACAATCCAAAGCGTGATTTTCGAGCATAGTGTCGCCAAAGAAAATTTGTTTTCCGGCAGGCTGAATAATTCTGTCGTATGGTAATATTGTTTGTTTGTAACCTTCGGTTTCAGAAACAGTGGATTGGGCATTTACGTGATACATGAAGAAGAATAAGATGACTAAATGGAGAATACCTATTTTCATCCTTCTTTTTTTAACACTCTGCCTCACTGGCGGGCAATTTGACTCCATTAAGTTTTTATTAAAACATTTCTGGCTCATTATGAATAAGATTTAATGGATGAATTTTGCTAAAAAGTAAGAATGCACTTGGATTCAAAATAACCAAATCAATGTTTAGAAATGAATAATTGAAGTTTAAGATTGTCTTAATTAATTGTGAAGGAAGTGGAATATCATTTCGAGGGAAAATAGTAACATTCATTAAACTTCAGAAAAGTGTAGGCATGATTCTTCAATCACAGACAAAATGGCGTTTATGTATATTTTTACTTTTACAAAAATGTCTTCAATTTATTTCCATTAAAAAGCTATATCCATGTTTTTTAAACCCATAATTTTCATAAAACTGGTGAGCCCTTTCACGAATCAAATTGCTAGATAACATGAGTTTATAACATCCGTATTCCCCGCAAACTTTAATTGCAAATTCCATCATCTTTGCGCCAATGCCTTGTGACCTGTAATCATCGTGAACTACAACGTCTTCTACTATACCAGAAGGCTTTCCCAGATGCCCCAGATTATCCATAATTAACAGCGCAAATGTCCCTACTACTTTGTCCTCGATAATTGCAACATACAAGGAATAATTTGGGTATGACAGGAATTTATTAAAAATTCTATTTGCATCATCAATGGCCAGAATATTTCCATCATCAAGATCCTTTGTGGCATATAAATTTAATACTGAAGGAAGATCGTCCGTTGTTGCTTTTCTTATTTTCAAATTATCAATCATAGTTAATTATTAAATTATCAATATATTATATTGTATTTCTGTTATGAAGAATGTAATTTTTTATCCTGTTCTTTAACGTACAATCTGTAGTCGTTTGGCGTTTTTTCTCTTTCAATAGCTATTAATTCCCCAATCTGAGCAATTGCTTTCAATTTATCGTTAATAAACGTCTGAAAACAAGCCGGTACATGGTCTTTATGGTATCTGTGTAATGCAACACATTCCCGACAATGCCATGCCATTCGCATAAGATCTGAATACATGTGCATTTAAGGTTTTCAGGATTACCTGCAATCTTTCTATTTTCCAAAACAGATTCGTAATATGCTTTTTTTGTTTTCATATCTACCTATCTACTAATGTACTCCGTTGGGTGGTTTTTTACAAGTTCTAACCATAAATGCAAAAAGTAAATTGTAAATTTTTGACGAACTTAAGGAAGGAATATTAAACAAATATTAGGAATTGACTATATCTCTGTTAATTTAGTTTTAATTGGTCTGTGATTATTTAATTTTTCGATCCTTTTTAAATAATTCTATTATTCTTTTGTCATTCACTATGGAATATCCTTTATTATAACTTGTGTTAGGGTGCCCCGCTATAATCTTCAAGCAACTATCATTTGAAATACCATCTATTGGCAAAGTAATCGCAATGTTGGAATTAATATCTGAATGTGCAGGAGACCAAAAAGTTCCACAATAAATTTTAGTGGTATTATTCATAACTGCTACAAATCCTCTCCTATCTAATCTGTAATTATATTTAAATATCGTATCAACCTTATAATTTAGCTCTAAAATATGTTTTGCTGAATCATAGGAAATAATATCACCATACTTTATAAATGGTTTTGTTTCCATCACTAAATTGTTTAAAACCAGGTCTGTATTTACTAAACTATCCGTAGTAAGATAGATTGAGAAATCCAAATCAGTAGTTAACTTATTTTCATCCGCTTGCCTACAACCGTAAATCAATGCCAGAAACATACCAATAAATCTAATTGCTTTCATAGTATTTATATTTTAAGTTATTCCTTAGATGTAAAATATGTCAAAATGGTTGCGCTTTTGCTTATTATTGCCAACATAATGAATGCCTTTTATCATTAATTGGATCCGGCTTCAATAAATGCCAAAACCAAAGGATGAGGTGCGTAAATATCCGGCCTCATCTGGGGTAAAAACTTGGTAAGGATAAAAAAATCATTTGATTGTAATTCAAAAACTTTTGCTTCATTTTGGTCATCCATTCCACTGATTTTTAATCCATGATCTTCCAATAATCCGAAATATTTTGGATTGATCATAAAACCACAATTGGAACGTTCTTCACAATTATCTTTATGATAAAATTGATGTGTTTTTGTATTTTCAACGATTTTGAAATTAATCACTTTAAAGCCATGTGTTCCGCAACTTGTATCCATCATAAAAAAATCATCTCCTGGCTCAAGTGATCTGTTTTTAAAAAGTTTTTCATCCAATCCAAGCACATTTGTACCAAATTCAATCATCGATTGATATAACCCCCCGCAGGTTCCAATAAAAGGTAAATTGTTGTCCCGTATATATTTCACAGCTTTCAATACGCCGGGTTCATTTTTATACGGAGCAGGGCCAAGCCAAACCGCATGAAAATTATCCAAAATCTCGGGAATATCATCATCAATAGCTTCAGTGGCTATCCAGGTTATGTTAATTTTTATACCGGAATAGGAAGAAGCGTGCTTTAACGATTGAGTTGTTGCCAGATGTGGGGGGTAATTCGGATTATAATCTCCCAGAATTGCGATGTTCATAAATAAAATGTTAAAATTATTACAAAGTCACCATTAAGCCTGTTAAAGCCTGAATAAACAGATATTTAGTTTCTTCTATGGAATTATCGTTATTAATTCGAATTGTATTTGGATAATCAATATTGAATTCACTTGCCCGTTTTAAGCGCTCTTCTATTTCTTCCATGGTTTCGCGTCCCCGTTTGATGAGTCGTTCTTTTAATTTTTCAGGATGAGTTTCGATAAGGCATATTTGCATTTCGGGATAGCGCTCCAGAGCCTGTGGAATATAGCCACGCGATCCGTTCACTACTACCATGTTATCTGCTTTAAGCCACTCGTTGATCTCGCATCCGATGCCGTAGTAATTTCCATGACTTTGCCAATGCATAACAAAGAAACCTTTTTGTTCTCGAAGTTTAAATTCCTGCTCCGAAAGGCATATGTGGTTCTCCCCATTTAGTTCAACCGGCCTTGTAATGTAGCGGTGTGCAAAAATAATTGGCAGTTGCTTGCGATTTATCGAGTGTCGTGCATGAGAAATTAGCGTGTCTTTTCCGGATCCAGAGGCTCCGACAAGATATATTAATTGACCTTTCATATTTATTTTATAAAGAGGTATAAACCACTTTGCCGTTGATCACTGTTTTTAACACCTGAATTTTCCTAATTGAGTCGGGATCGACCTTGCGGGGATCGGCTGAAAGGATTACAAAATCAGCTAATTTTCCTTTTTCAATGGATCCTTTGATATTTTCCTCGAATGAAGCATAAGCGCTTCCAAGGGTCCATATTTTGATGGCATCTTCTACTGACACTTTTTGCGCTTCTCCATATACTTTGCCATTTGAACCTTTTCGTGTTACCATGCTCTGTATCCGAAGCAAAGGGTCAGCTGCACTTACACTATAATCTGAATGTCCTGCAACAGGTATGCCCATCTTTAATGCCGAAGCTGTCGGATGCATCCAATCCCAACGGTAAGCTCCATATTCTTCTTCTTTGTCTCCATGTTCATACTCATAAGAGTGGGTTACGATAACTACCCCGTCTTTTTTGATAACATTGAGTATGGAGTCGGTAACCACACTGCAATGTTCGATACGAAACCTGTGGTTTTTGTCAGGATAATTTGCCAAGGCATGTTCGTAGGCCAAAAGTACCATGGGTATTTCACGATCGCCATTGGAATGAGTGGCTATTTGAAAACCTGCCTTATGAATGGCAAGCATCAGAGAGTCTAATTGTTTCTGTGTGCGAGCAGGTGGAATTCCATAATAGTCCTTCTTCCCTGTTTTAGGATTTATCATTTCGTAAGGCTTGCTTAACCAACAAGTTCTTGCTGATAAGGAATTTCCATGAAACACCTTGATGGTTTTGACACGAAGACTGGTTGTTGGAATGGAATTATCGATAATCAAATTTTTGGCATCATTCAAATACTTTTCACTGATCATCACATTAACCCTTATCGGTTGGCCCGCAAAATAGGCTCTTTCATATAGTTTGATTTTGTTAATATCAGTACCTGCATCTCCAATGCTGGTGATACCTTTGGCTGCAAAATTTTTGAAACATAGCAAAAAGCCTTCCAATTCATCTTTTGCATCTGCTTCCGGCAGTTTAGGCCCTGCCTGTGATACAATCCTACCGGCTGATTCCCGGCACATTCCGGTTGGTATGCCATTTTCGTCCCTATCAAAGGCTCCACCTGCCGGATCAGGTGTATTCTTATCAATTTTTGCCATGGCAAGCGCATACGAGTTTACCACTCCTACGTGTCCACTCGAATGCCTAATCATAATAGGATGTTCTGTAGAAACTTTATCTAAATCGTAGCGGGTGGGATGCCTCCCTAATTTAGTGTCGTAGTAACGCGATCCGATAATCCATTCTCCTTTAGGCGTAATAGCTGCTTTCTTTTTGAGGATGGCAATTAGGTCTTCCATTGAAGAAACCCTGGGAGGAGTTAAATCAATAGTTCCCAAACGGTGGTCTTCAGGATATATAGAATTAACGTGAAGGTGGGCGTCAATAAACCTGGGAGTGATCGTTTTCCCTTGAGAGAATTGGTCGCGTTATTGATACCGAACGCT
>CAYZNC010000341.1:0-7348 GCA_964478555.1 uncultured Bacteroidales bacterium
GTAGAATTTTTTCATAATTAATAAGTTTAGAAATTGGTTTAGATTAATTGAATACTATTCTTAATTATTTTTTATGATCTTTTCTATGGAGGTCTGTCCATTGCGATAGGTAGCCTTTACCATGTAAAATCCTGGATGTAAGTTACCGGTTGCTATTGGAGCGTTTGAGTTATATTTTGAAACGGATATTAATTTCCCCGATAGGTCATAGATTTCAACTTTCACAATATTTTCACCGTTCTCAATGTATATTTGGTCCGTTGCAGGATTGGGATAAACCCTGATCGTGTTCAGTTTTGATGGTATATTGTTAATGCCGGTATTGACAGCCGTAATGGAATTTAAATAATGTTCGAGGTTGGAGTAGCCATCTGCAGCCAGAGCGCTTCCATCAGATGCGTTGTTTGGGTTCAGACCGTTAGCAGTTTCCCATGCATCGGGTATACCGTCCCTGTCTGAATCGAGGGGTGCATTGGTAGTATCAACTTTTGCATAGATATCCCAGGCCGTCCATGATGCAGAGCCATAGGAGGGTTTGATATCGGTTTCGTGATCAATAATTCCTTTTCCGACACCGAATGTTCCTCCGAAGGTTGCAGTACCTGTTTTTACTTCGTTGATAATTCTTAGGTCGATGCTATCTCTTTTGGGTAAGGTAGCACCTGCATTGGCTAATACGTCTATATATGCCTGTTCTGCAGTGGTTGTTGTAACAGGAGCAAAATCAAATATGGCAGAAGCGTCAAAGTTTGTACTTCCACTTAATCCCGACCAGTTGTTGTTTGTTTTAGCGGTGTTATCAACCATAAAATTTCCGTTCAAATACCACAAACCATAGCCGTATGGAAATAACAATGAAGTATCCGTTCTCCCAGGAGACGGCGCACAGAAAAATTGATTACTCTTATTTGTGGTAGTTGCCGGACCTGGTTTGTAATAATTGTTAATAAGGTTCGAATGGCAAAAACCACCTACCTGTTCCACGCCACCGCCATAGAAAGCTCCATTACTGCCCCAGTTATAATGTACATTATTACGATAGTCCCATGTTAATTGGAAATCGTTTGAGGTGTTACCATTCTGACGGGGCATGCGTGTATTGTGGTGAGCAAGTAAATTATGATGATAACTTGCATGTTCACCGCCCCACTGTGCGGCATAAGCTCTTTCGCCTTTTTCGTGTATTGAATTAAAAAGAGATTCAGTATTTATGCACCATTGCAGTGTTACACTGTCTACATCTGTTATGTTTACGTTTTCCTCTACCGACCAGCTAAAAGAGCAATGGTCGAATATGGCGTTTTTGCCATTACTAAAAGTTAGTGAAGGGTCATTTTGATATATGGCATCACCAACCCTGAAGCGCAGGTAACGCACAATGATGTTGTGAATGCCCGGGCTGTTAAATTTTATCCCATAACCTTTAATGCAGATACCGTTACCCAAAGCAGTTTGTCCTGCAATAGTAACATTACTGCGAGTACAAACGATAGCACTGGTTAGGCTTATTACCCCGCCACACTTAAATACAATGGTTATAGGATCATTACCAGCCGTCATCAATGCAGCACGAAGAGATCCTTTATACCCTGCTGACCATTGATCCACAACATCCCTAAGTTGTGTCACGTAGATTACTCTACCTCCACGCCCACCGGTCACATATTCGCCATAACCTTCGGCACCTGGGAAAGCAGGAGTTTGCTGTGCCAGAAGTAAAGAGTTAATAGAAATTAACATTGCAATAGCCAGGAATAATAATAAATTTCTTTTCATAGTATATGTTTTTGCATTTTATTAGCTTTTTAAGGTCTTGTTTTATAGAAAATTATTCACAACTTTTTTTATCATTGTTGTTCCCTTTTTGTCAAGCGTAACCTTAATAATCAGGATTCCTTTGTTTAGTTGCCCCACCGGTATGGTTTGTTGAGCGTACGAAGTCATAATCTTCATACCATTTATATTGTATATTTCTACTTTTTCGTTTTTAGGTACGTTTAATGAGCCATTACTCAGATATATGTTGTCATTTATATCATTAATATCCTTTGTAAGCGTTGGAATAGCTAATGATGAAGCGTCGCTTAATGCGCCAAATTGGCTTACTGATTTTATGCGATAATTTTGCGACAGTTTCCCAGCAATAGAAAACCCTGTGTTTATAGAAAATCCTATAACACTATCGTTGCGCAAGATGGCATATCCTCGTACTCCTGATATGGTATTCCATTTGAGAGAATCATTTTGAATATGCACATTTAAAGGTGCCGGAAGAGCAGTAGTTTTAATAGTTGGGTTCCAACCGAGAAAAAAATTATTTAAATTATAAAGAGCAGTATCACTGGTTGTAAGTTGATTACACCAGGTAACTCTTTGAGTTGTATTGATCGAAATTCCAAGTGAATCTGTGTTGTTAAATTCTGCAAAATGAACAGTAAGATAATCTGTTCCGGCATCAGCTAACCACCCTGCAGGTTTGATATGACTGCCAATTTTGCAGTTTATAAATGCAGATGATCCACCGCCTCCCCAAGGTCTTCCGAGGTAGCAGGAGTTGTCTGCCAAGCCTTTTTCAGCCTTTAATTCTGAATTTTTAATAACAATACCGTGATAGTCCGTTCCACCACCAGGTTTTACGCTTGTAATAACAGTGGTTGAAGGCGCTGTTACATAACCTCCTTTTCTGCTGCGGGAAAAAATAGTACTTTTGTCGTACATAGCAGCAGCATTTCCAAAAATAAAATCTACATCTCCCCTGGTTTCGCAGTTTAAGAAATATTGTCGCCCGTTGTCGGCATAGTGAGTGTCCTGATAGCCATAAAATCTACAGTTTTTAAATGCAATAGTATCGGCTTTGGTGTAAATTGCCACAGCTTGCGCTTGTGTGGCTGTATTACGGAAAGTAATATTTTCGGCATAAAAACCGTTACCTTCTATACGTACAGTGTATGAGTCTGCTGTAGTAGAACTTGTGCTTGATTTTCCGGCGTAATCATCAAAGGTTATAATTACTCCATTTACGCTCTCTCCAATTAATCGAATATTAGTTTTTGAAGCATCGATCAGTACCTTTTCTTCATAGGTTCCGTTCTTAATAAAAAAAACTCTACGGGAATTACCAGACATGTTTATCGCAGTTGCAACGGAGACATAGTCGCCAGTGCCATCCGGAGCGATAATTTTATCAAATACTTTAGATTGCGCTTGCACACCAAGTACTATTAGCGTTGCAGTAATTCCGGTAAAGCATTTTAATAGTATTTTTATAACCATTTTTTTATTTTTTTTTGATGTGGATTCATAAAATTTTAGAAAAGCCCGATAGTTTTTTATCCTACCGGGCTTAACAATCTATTTTAATTCAATTTTACAAATGCACCCATATAAGTTTTACCGCTTATACCATATGCATGAGCACCATAGTATCCGGTTTTAATGCTGCCAATATCAATGATATTGCTGTTAATGTTACGAATAACCTTAATTGCAACACCATTTAAGTTATAAAGAACCAATGCCTTAATAGGTTCATTAGCGTCTACTTTAAGCATATTGGTACTACCTAGCATATAAAATTTACAATCGCTATTCTCAGGTTTTGCAATTAAATCCCTGATTCCGGTACTTACCATTGGAGAGCCCCAAACCTTAAGATCATGAACATAAATATCGCTGTATGAATATAAAGTTCCGGTTTTTTTATAACCTGCAGTGATCAGAATTCTTATTTCTCTTGCACTGTCACCTACATACATGTGTTGTGGATCATCCATAATCATACCTTCCTGGGAAGCACCCCAACCATATTGATTATTATAAGGTGAATAATCAGGACGATCTATCTGACCAATGGAATAAATATCACTGAATGATCCACCAAACAGTCCTGTGCTTTTCATCAGTACAATTGATGGATCATCTGTATAGAATACACCAGGACAGAATTGTGTGCCTCCCGAGACATAACCGACATTTACTTTTTCCACAATTGCTAAACCTTCTACCATCATCATACCGATAGAATCATTTTCTATAAAGGCTGGAAAATCAGTGTTAGATCTGGTAGTTGTAGAAATTTTCTTTAATGCAACAAAACCAGGTGTTACTTTTCCTAAGTGCTTGTCGTCTATATAGGATAGTTTTACCGCTTTACTAATTAAGCAGTTGTTACAAGGCGCATAGTTAACAACGGTTAGTTTTACAGAGTCTCTACTGGTGCCTATTTGTAATTTCTTCACCGAGATATTTTTTTGATATTTAAGCACAAGTGTTGTTTTCGGAGTTTTGCTACCACCCGGGCCATCACTGTTATCGTTGTTTAGCGAACCCCAAGTTCTGTAAGGTGCTAATATCGTCAGCAGTCCTTTTAAGTTATTATTATAGATTCTTGGATCCCAGTTTGCAGGCAAATTAGCGTTATAATTAGAGTTAAGAAAGTCGATTGCTCCCGGAACATTGCTGACAGTTCCTTCAGGTTCCGGCCATCTGGTAGGATCTTGAAAAAACTCATTAACCGCAAGTACTACACCTTTTATTTTAACTGCAAATTGCGGGGTTACTGTAACAGTATCTTGGTCCATCAGAACATTAATTACTGTATCGTTAATAACTACGGTTGAAACTTTGGCCCCTAACGATGTAAGTTGATATCCGTTGTCAGGAGAAGCCGTGAGTTGCACTGCGTAACCTGTTGGCCATTTTCCTAGTTGTTCCTGAGTTCCATCTTTATGAATATCCGTGACTTTGATGCTACCGTGAGAACCTGATTTTATGACTAACAATCTACGGGATAAAGTTGTCCAGTTTGCAGCAATTTTCTTATCTGCACTCATAGTAATATTAACCGGATTGGTTAATGTGTCTGCATTGGCAATATTTAATCCTTTGGTCCATTTTGCAAACCCGTGCCCATATTGCGGCACAGCTGTTGCTGCAATAACCACTCCGGTAGGGAAATTATTATATGTTGTGTCATTAGCATAAGTAATATTTTCAGGAGTATGATCAAAGGTAACTTTACCAATGGTTGTGTCGCTGGCAACCTTGAGTATTTGACGGGTAGTAATAGAATCATAAGCCACTGTAAGTACGTGGTAAGCATTCTTTACCATCTTTGCCGCAGTAATACCAATAGGATTAACTGTTGTCACAGTATCCCTACCGTCAATATTCCATTTATTAAACTTAAAGCCATATATCGGAGTAGCGGTTAAGCTTAACGGAACGCCAGCAAGGAATGTTAGTGTATCATGACTTATTTTTTGAGGAGCGATGCTGTAACTAACACTTCCTTTTGCATTAGCAATTAACTTTACGTAAGAAGGATTTTGTGCAAATAATGCTTTCACTGTTTTGTTAGCATCCATGGTTACGGTTACGGTTGTTGAGTTGCCTAATGAAGTGCCATTTCCATCTATCCATCCGTCAAAGCCATAACCTAGTGAGGGAGCGGCGCCTATGGTAACAGTTGTCCCTTCCATGTACTGATTGGTTGAATTTCCTGAAGCAGGGTAACAACCTGTGATATAACCTCCGGTAACAGCCTGTGTCGTTAACTGGTAGTAATTCTTATCGGGAACTGTAACCTTCGCGTATAGCTTGAGATTGTGCAGTGCTATAGAAGCCGCAGCAATGTTGGATGTTAACACATCTACAGTTGTGGTTTCCGATGATATATATTCGTACCCGGCGGCATTTCCCGGGCCAACCTGTAAAGCAAAAGGAGAAGCTGGGTCGTTTTTAACAACCACATTCTCGGCATATAATGTGTATAACATTTTATTACGCACTGTAGTACTATTTACTCTTAATACACAAGCTGCTTTGACTAAACCGCAATCAATGCTCGACAAATCTACTTCTGCTTTAGTGATACCGTATAGCGTATCCAGTGTGATATAGCCTTTCCCACTAGCTTTAGGCCCCATGAAGGCGATATAACCAACATATTTTTGCCAACCTGGCAAGTTGTATACTCGTAAGCCATATTGTGGTATTACGTTACAGATGTTAAGCTTGATATTTAAGGTATTCTTTCCGCCAGAAGTATAGCCATACCTCAGAGGTACATTTACAGTGCCTGTATATGCCCCAGTAGGTGCGTCGGGAGCATAAACTAATAAATTGTTTTTTGTTGCATCAGTTGATCCTTGTTGTGTCCAGTTAGTAAAGTTTTCGTCTACTACTGGTAATTCTATCTGGTCACCTGCATACACAGGCATCACTGACATAGTATCTGATGTTACCGCTATCTTTAATGGATTCACGACTTCTGACAAATTTGGTTTTCCGAATATATTCCAACCCATGAATTTATGACCACTGTTTGTTGTCTGTGCTGTAAGGGTTACTGAATCTCCGTATGATATTCCGGATTTTGTGCCGGATACCAGAGCGTTATCGGTTTTTATAGTGTATGTACCTGGCATGTAAGCATATATTTTAATCATATGTAATTGCATACCAGGGTTTGTAGTTGCACCGGTAATTTTGGTTGTACCATCTACAGGGCTTATTCCGGCAATAGCATTCCAATTATACGAAGTGCGATTATCCAATTCGGTATTAGATGTTGTAGATAATAATGCATAATCGGTATAACCTGATCCTGTGCCAGCTCCCCAGGCTTGAATGTAAATTCTGCAAAAATCTTTATTTACAGGGACTGTAATAAATCTAGGCTCGATGCCCGAAGAATAGGTTAGCGTTTTTGTGCCAACAGTTATACCATCTTCTGTAATTTCTTCAATAGTTACAGAAAGTGTGTTTAAACTTGTGGCGCGGGAACCGGATATGAGCATTTCAATTTTGCTAATGTTTTTAAGATATTCTATATCGCCACCCGGTATGGTAAGTATTGGGCGTGTTACTACTTTATTAATTGTAGGATCTTTTCCAAAATAAAGATAGCCTTTTTCATCCGTTTGATTTTTGAGATAACTGGGATCTTTTAGACCATAGGATATCCATGAGTAAAATTCGGGAAGTGCGGCAACACCTAAACAGCGAAAACTAAGTGTTGTGGCACTGGTGCCAGGCATAGTGTAGCCATTCCTAAGCGGAACAGCGTATGACCAAGTTTTAGTTACGTCATCAACAGTTATACCCAGTCCTGTTAAGCCTCCTGTACGGTATTTTTTTAAACTATCGGTATGAAAAACACCGTTACTGAAAAATTGTGGCACTAATGCCGTATTATTCGTGCCATCAAGTTTTTGAAGCGTTGAATACCATCCACTTTGTTTTGCGGAATCAGAGTGCACGGCAGGCCATGTGCCGGGCTGAATGCCTGTTACTGAGGAACCAGCTGAAGAGCCGCCAAAGTTTTCATAGAGAATCAGCTTTTCAA
>CAYZNC010000342.1:0-7329 GCA_964478555.1 uncultured Bacteroidales bacterium
GTCAGTTTTGTTCCATCGGTTATAATGTCAGCCTCAGAATCGGGAAACATTGTTTTAATGCCGAGTGCAATATTTTGTTTTTGTGCCTTTATAAAGAATTGTTTCTGTAAGAGCTTGAACGTTGAATTCAGATTCATTGGTTTCTCATGCACCTTTTCCTGCCCGGCTTCTATAGTAGCAATATTTACAATATCCGTTATAATGGAGAGTAATTGATTGCTGCTTTGAATAATGATGTCGGTAAAATAATTACGTTTCTCTTTTGAGAGATCGCCATCGCTTAGAAACCCCGAGAAGCCTACGATTGCATTCATTGGCGTGCGAATTTCATGCGATATATTTTGCAGGAAAGCAGTTTTCAAACGATCGCTTTCTTCGGCTTTTTCTTTAGCCTTTAATAACTGTTCTTCCGATCTTTTGCGTTCGGTGATGTCGCGGCCGAAACCTACCAATCCGATAATCTGTTTTTGCTCATCAAACAATGGTATTTTGGAAATGAGCCGCCAATGTTGATTTCCTTCAACATCGATAAAACAATCCTCTTGATTTATCATTGACTGACCGGTCTTCAATACCGATAAATCTTCAGCATAGCCTCGCGCTCCGGTATTTTCACCAAATATTTCCAGATCAGTTTTTCCAATTATCTCATCTTCAGAAGTGTAATCCATTATTTTTAAGTCGGCAGAATTGGCTATTAATTTGCGGCCCTCATTGTCTTTTACATAAATTGCATCGGGTAAGTTATTGATAAGTGTACGAAGCCTTATGCGTTCCTGCCTGGTAGCTTCTTCGGATTTCTTTTGTTCGGTAAGGTCGCGGATAACCATACTCGTTCTTTCATGCCCATCTTTATCCAGAAAAATAACGGATGACACCTCGCCCTGAAATTTTGAGCCATCTTTTCTGATAAAGGTGAGTTCTAACATGGCTCTCCCTGTTCTTTTCCTTTCTTCCAACAAAATATTGAACCGTGGGTCGGCTCTATCGATCAAATCATTTATCTCACCGGTTGTGAGGATTTCTTCTTTTGTTTTGTTAAATAATTTACATGCAAAATCATTGGCAGATATAATACAGCCGGTGGATGCGGTTACTAAAATAGCAATACTGGTATTTTCATAAATGGAACGATATAGCTCTTCGTTTTCCTTTAAGTCGATTTGAGCATTTTTACGCTCAACCTGTGCTTTTTTATGCTCAAGAACTGATTTGATTGTAGGTGCCAGTCCCTGTATATGTTTTACAGTTTTAATTACATAATCAGCCGCTCCCATCTTCATCGCCTGAATCGCTATCTCTTCAGAACCCGTACCGGTAACAATTATTACGGGCAAATCGGGATCTTTTTCTTTTACAGCTTGCAATACCTGCAAACCATCGAAACCTAAAATATTAAAATCGCTCAATACCAAATCAAATCCGCCCTCTGTAAGATGTCGTTCAAACTTTTCGCGATTATCAGCTTCTACAATTTCAAATTGGTCATGTTCCTTTCGAAGAGCATCTTTTACAAGCTGACGATCATGAAGATTATCGTCGATATGCAGAATTCTGATTTTTGTTGTCATAACGAGTTGTATTTGTTGGCATGTACTATATTCCCGGAGCACTAATATTTAAAGTGAACCAGTAATCATCAATTTTTTTCACAACATCAGTAAACCCATCAAAAGAAACAGGTTTCAGTAAATAGCTGTTAGCTCCTATATCATAACTTAAAGCGCGATCACCTTCTTCTTTTGATGAGGTAAGAATAACTACCGGAATTCGTTTGAGTTTATCCGTACTTTTTACTTTTCTTAGTACTTCAAAACCATCAATACCCGGCATTTTAAGATCGAGTAATATAAGATTCGGCATTGGAAACAAAGTTCGATCCGCAAACTTACCATAGCCAAAAAGATAATCAAGAGCTTCCTGGCCATCCCTGGTAACGTTCACGTTATTTTTTAGTTTGGCCTCTTTGAATGCATCGAGGGTGAGCACCACATCCATTTGATTATCTTCCACTAACAATATTTGGGCCGGCTTATCCATATTGAAAAGTATTTTTATATTCAGGTAAATGTATGAAAAATACAGAACCTTTACCTACAACTGATTCAACCCACACGGTTCCATCAATTAAACTAATAGCTTTCCGGACTGTTGCCAGACCAATGCCGGTTCCGGGGTATTTGTCATCGCTGTGCAGACGTTGAAAAATACTAAAAATTTTCTCCCAATATTCCGAAGAAATACCAATACCATTATCGGAAATTTTCAGCAAATAGCCATCGTGATTTCGCTCGCAATTAACATGTATTTCCAATTGAACCCCGGTACGCCGGTAAATAATGGCATTTTCAATCAAATTAGTAAAAATCCGCAGGAACAAACTTTCGTCACCTCTAATTACGGGCAATTTATTATCCACGCAGAAAATGGCTCCTATTTCTTCCAATTTCGGTTTAAAATCGGCATATATATTGTTCACAATTACATCCAGGGGAATCGGCCTTATATCCAATGATTTGCGACCAAGCCTGGAATACTTGAGTAGATCGTTAATAAGCTTCTCCATGCGAATACTGGCTTCGACAATGTAATCCATGTATTGCCTGCCCTCCTCATTAAGCGATGGGCGGTGTCGCGTGGAAAGTATTTGTGAAAAGCCATATATAGCTCTTAAAGGTGCTCGAAGATCGTGCGATATAGAATAGCTGAACGACTCCAATTCTTTGTTTATAGCAACAAGCTGGGATGTTCGTTCAGTCACACGTTCTTCAAGTGTTTGATTCAACTTTTGAATTTCATTCTCTGCTTTCTTGCGATCAGTAATGTCCGTAAATACACCTATACGCGCCTCCCGTTCCATATACAATACATCATTTGAGGTTCCAATAATGGTAATGATCGAACCATTTTTCCGGATGTGGTGCCATTCGCCAATATAAACCCGACCTCTTAAACTGCGGGCTATGTCAAGGATAGATTCCTTTTCCTCAGGTGGATATAAATCGGAAAGCATCATAGATAATACTTCCTCTTTAGAATAGCCATAATACAACAGGAATGCTTCGTTAACAGCCAGTAATCTAAAAGTATTTCGTTCATATATAAGCATTGAAGCAGGATTCCTTTCGAACAGGAAACGATATCGCTCCTCGCTTATTCGCAAAGATTCTTTCGCTTTTTCACGTTCCTCCAACATAAGGTTTGCTGCTTCAGCCATGTTCTCAAATTCGATGTAACTTACTTGCGATTTGTCAATCAGGGTACTTTCATCGGCTGCTTTCTCGAAAAAAATTTCAAATAATTCAATATGCTTTCCCAAGCGCTTTGTCAAAAATAAACCAATCAGATAGCTAATTAGAATGGATATTAATAGAAAAACAACGACATTGAAAATATTCTTCCGCATATCGTCGTATAATTCACTCCTTTTAGATTCTATTATTGCATTGAAATCGTCTTCGTAAAAACCTGTCCCGATAATCCATTTCCATTCGGGCAGGTAACTGAAAAATGAAGTTTTTGCCGCTATTTTCGAAGTTGATATTTTCCTCCGTATGTAAGTATTAAACATACCGCCCGGTTTATTTGCTGACAATTGCTGTATTTTGAAAGTACTTATCCAGGCAGTATCGCCACTTGCAAAGATATCAATAGGTGGTTTATTGTATTTCCCATCACTCACCAGCGCTTTTCCGTTAAAAGAGTTGATGAAAATGTATTCATCTTTAGCGTACCTGAGTCTGCTCAATGAGTCAAGAATATATTGCTGTAATAAATCTTTAAAATATTCAGCATTTACCATTGATGCAACCGTAAAACCCGGGAGTATTACAGTATTATAATAAAGAATTGTTGAGAGCACAGAATCATTGGAGTTCACAGGAATGTAAAGCGGAACTATACCATCCCCTTCTTTTCTTCTTTTAAGCTGCTCCTGCACTATGGTTTTCTCCCTATTAAGCTTATTGGTCTTTTGAAATGGATCAGTAGCATAAACAACTTTCCCGCGGCCATTGATCAGATATATAGGAATCTGAATTTTATCCATAGAATCCTCATTTGCTTTGGTGATGTTTTCACTTTTTAAACTTAACCTTAACTTCCTGACCCGACTTGTTAAAGTCCGGGATAAAGGATCTGAAGGATTAGTCCGAACCCAATTGATATAATCTTTTACCTGAAGTATTTTGTTCTTGATTTCTATTTTTTTGCTTTCCGAAAAGGATTTCTTTAAGAATAACACTTCTTTATGGTAATTCTCTAGTTTACCCTCAATCCAAAAAAAACTGAGTAAAAACAAAGAAAAAATAGCAACGCTAAGGAGATATTGAAATATCTTCCGGCTTAAACTTATTTTCCGATTTATTTTTCCGCTTTTCATGTGGAATTTAAGCTTTTGGACAAATTGAAGTAATGCCCTGTGTTCTAATGATGAAAGCTTTAAGTCCTATAATGAAATTGTGGTTCTAACTTTATATCAGGGTCTACAGATGTTTCCTGTAAACTTTAATGCATTTAAAGTTATTAATTTAATCCTAGTTAATCAATTAATCTGCCAATAAAAAATGCGGGAATAGAAATAAGTGCCGTGTGCAAATATTATTTATCAACCCACCTTTTAAATTCCAGTACTTTATCGCGACTTACCACAAACGCTTCACTTTTCTCCTCATTTTTAAGTTTGAGTTGTAACCGGCTGGTCGAATAACTTAGCATTTCATCAACAGCATCAATGCTTACCATATAGTTTCTATTTATTCTGAAAAACTTATCGGGATCTACCAATTTTTGTAATTGCTCAAGTGAATATTCAACACCATAATCTCTTCCATTAAAACATCTTATGAACGTATCCCTTTCGTTGATATAAAAATAACATATTTCACTCAATGGAATGGATTTATAACGAGAACCAATCTTTACCAGGAATCTTGTTTTATATTGATTTGAGAATTCTTTAAAGAGATTTTTAAAATCAACTTTATCGACAGGTTTCGTAAAGTGTATAGTTTTGAATTTATCGATTGCATTTTTTAAGGCTTCCTCTTCAATAGGTTTTAATAAATAATCCACACTATTTACCTTAAATGCCTTTATTGCATATTCGTTATAAGCGGTGGTAAAAATGATGGGCGTTTCAATTTTAATGGTTTCAAAAATCTCAAAACATAAACCGTCATCAAGATGAATATCCATCAGAATTAAATCGGGTAAAGCATTGTTTTGTAGCCAGTTTATAGCCTCTTCAACAGTTTCAATGATGGCAACTATATTGCTGCTATTATCTATCTGTTTCAAAAGCCTGCTGATTCTTTCTGCAGCAGGCTTTTCGTCTTCTATAATCAGTATGTTCATAGAATCAAAGGTATTTTTACAATATAGTCATTTACGGTCTCTTCAACAATCAATACTTTTCCGGTTGTAAAACGAACGCGTTCGCTTAGATTTTTCAATCCTGTTTGAGCTGAAGTTATTTGACTAGCCATTTTCTGAAGATTATTTTTTACCACAATAAAGTCTCCTTCCAGATAAATCGACATCTTCAAAGGGCGTTCGCGCGTAGCCATGTTATGCTTCAAGGCATTTTCGATCAGCAACTGCAGCGAAACCGGCATAATTTCATATTTTTCTGCATTGGTGATATTAATGTCAAGGGCTATTTTATCTTCATCCCGAATCTGATGCAGATAGAAGTAATCGTTGATAAAAGCCAGTTCCAACGCAAGAGGCACTTTGTCTTTAGGACTGTTTTCCAAAATATACCGGTAAATGGATGATAACTTATTGATGAACTTTTCTGCAATTGCCGGGGCGGAAACTACTAACGATGAAAGCGTATTTAAACTGTTAAAGAGAAAGTGCGGGTTTATCTGATTTTTTAAGGTCTGGTTTTGAAAGATAAGATTTTCCTCTGCAAATTTCAACATTTGTCTAAGGGCGCTCTGCCATATCAAAACAACAAAGATAAAGGGACCTAAAAGCATTCCTTTATTCATGGCCATAAACCATCCTTTGAATTCGATATGAATAAAATTATACATTACCTTATTCATTGCCCAACCGTGAATCCATGATTGAACGTACATAAACAAAACAAAAACTATTAGGGAGATCATCATACATACGACATAAAATAAAGCATATCGCAATATAATATTCCAGGTAATTTCACTTTGCGTTTTGCCGTAAGAGCCATTTCCAAATAGTTTAAAACCAATCCAAATGAATATCTCGGCTTGCACCAGGGTAAGGATAAAAGGGGTTAAAGCTTGTTCGCTAAAAATGCTGACTCCCACAAAAACACTTGCTTTTAATGCAATGAATACCGCAATGAGCAACAATGACAATTGTAAAATTATTAATCCCGCCTTCTTACTTAGTTTGTTTTTTGTCTTCATAATTTTAAAATTAGTGATTTATTACGGTATTTTTTCAACGTTTACTTCCCGCATTGTATTAATAATCAAATTTTGCGGCAAAACTGCAATTTTAAGATCTTGCAAGGTATTGCTGTACATCACTGCATGTTCAATTTGTTTATCTTCCAACGAAACCAAAATATTTCCCCAATAAATCTCGCTCCCTTTTGATTTTATTCCTGGCATATTTAAATCAATTTTATTATTCAGCGCTTTGAATTCAATAATGGCACAGATTTTACCATTCGTCATGGATAAGCCTGTCCAGCAAATTTGAATACTCGAATGTTCATAGTCGCCAATATCGGCCATGGCAAATTTGCCTTGCGCGCCAGGTACAGTAAAGGTTTGATTTAATTGCAACGTATCGAAATAATTCCATGCACCCATTTCCAGGGCCATCATATCCCAAATTAAATTTTTAGTAAATACCCCGTCAGGAGTGGTGGGGAACTTTTCAAAAGAAGTTGTCTCCATCATTTTAGAAGTGGGAATGTATTCCATACCTTCTATATAATCTTGCCTGAACCCTTTTGGAAATGCCTTTTTTAAACTATCAGAATTCGCCAGATAGACGTTATTCCACTTAACACGACCGCCTTCTAGGCCACAGGTGTATTCTCCGGTTACTCCTGTTTTGTTCATGAAATTTCCAGAGAGATCCTTGTTAATGTATACCGCTGTCATTTTATACTTTTGGTAATTCCCGTGATAGTTTAATTTCAAATGGTGGGGTAGTTCTTTTAAATAGTTTTCCGCACTTTTTATGGTCTGACCACAAGCATAAGATTGGATTACAAACAAGGCTGCCATTACTATAACAACAGTCTTAAAATGGATCTTCTTCATATCATTAAAATTTAGGTTAAACAATAAATTCAGTTCAAAATAACTTCATTGTTAACCCTTT
>CAYZNC010000343.1:0-7321 GCA_964478555.1 uncultured Bacteroidales bacterium
AGCTCCGGAAGGCGGAGCGCTGTATTTAATGTTAATTTTATTGGAAGTGGAAGTACACCCGTTTTCCTTAATTTGAACGGTATAGCTACCGTCTTCGCTTGCTCCGTAATAGGTGGTTGTCGCACTAAGTATGGGGAAACCATTTTTGCACCATTGGTATACACTATAACCATATGGAGCATTCAAACTTGCAATACCTGAACCTGTGCAACGGCTGGTATCGGCATAGCTAATAATGACCGAAGGACAGGAGTCTGGTAATGTAACCCTCAATAAATACGGTCCCGATGCACGATTTGATCCATCAACAACAAGGTAGTAGGTCGTATTTTTGGTAACCACATAATTTAAACTGGAGACGGTGTCATTATACATGGTTATTTGCCGGTCTACCAGATTTTCGTTACACCCTGAAAGAATCAAACAAGAGAGGCTTCCCAAAACCTTTTCGGAAAAATCGATCGTTGCAATGCCATTATAGGAAGCAGTGAAAGTATGAATGACTTCCTTACCTGTATAGCCTTTATAAAATGAGTAATCATTTATGATTGAATCTCCATGGGTTGCCGTATTTCCGCTATACCATTTTTTTGACGTCAACGATATGGCGCTGGCACAATTCATTACTCCGGCAGGTACTCCCTGAAATACAACGGAAGCTGTGTTGTCTGTTTCGTCTGTTTCGGTCACCGTATTATTATAATCTGCCACAAACAGGACGTATCGTGTGCCACTTGTTACTGCTGGCATGGTAACTGTCTTGGATATATTCACCGAATCACCTGCATTGATAGCCCCTACCATTACACTATCTATTTTTAAATCGCCTGCATTTAAGGCATTGTCCACCGAGTAATAAAACTTAAGCTTACTGGCAGGAGCTGTTGCATGACCGATATTTTTTACCCAGCATTTCAAGCTTACATTTGAATGATAGGGCTGAATATAATAAGGACTGACAGAAGGTTTTATAACGGTCAGGTCTGCATTTGAATTTGGGCATGTCACCGTTATGGTATATTTTCCTTCGTCTCCATAAAGACCGTCTACCGCAATATAGTATAAACCGGCCTTGGCATTGTCGAAATAAACAGAAGAGTCTCCATAGGCAAGCAAGCTATCTTTATTAGGATAATTGAGCAGAAAAAGGTTTAGTTTCTTTCCGCCTAATCCGCTTATTTTGGCTTTCAGTCGACCTGCAAGCGTTGTAGTAATCGAATAGATTTTTTCCTTGCCAGTGGTTTGTAAATAGCACTGCTTGTATTTATTAATCCGGTTGTCGCCGTCATTGGTGGAATCGTTGAAGACCACACCGCAGCTAAGCGGTTTAATTTTAGCCACATCAATGCCGGGATATAGCGTCTTTGGCATTACCCCAATAATGGCGCAATTGGAAGATGTAAAATCATATCCACCTGGTTTCAAGTTGTTCAGGTAATAGTAGCCATCGTAACTGCCGCTCCAACCCCAGTTTACATGAAAATAGTTACCGGATTGATAGCCATCTAAAACAAAAGCATGCACTCCCCCGGAATAGGGGATAGGACGCCCTTCGTAAAGCTCAGTTTTGATAAGATTTTCCCAGCTTGCATCCGAATATCCGCTTTTATATGTACTTGTGATATTTGTAGAGTATTTAAAGTAATTTACCAGCGAAGTAGCTACATTGTCCATCACAGCCCCTGACCCGGATGGTTCGTAATCCATATTTACGGAAACACCCACATGATACAATAATTTGGCTACTTCGGCATTGGAAGCATTATTGGGCATGGTTCCCCAATCGTAGATAGCAGCACCAAAATCGGCTGATTGCAGGCCATATTTGTAGTGGTTATAACTTTTGCTTCCTACACCGGAAGCAGGATAATTCCAGAATTTCATCACCTGACTTTGTGAAACAGCAACACATCCGGCCCATGTCCGGCCGCATTGTCCGGCTGCGTCAATGGGACAAAGGTTGTTCCATCCACATCCCTGATTCCATGTAGTCGACAATAATGGTGAAACCGATGCAGGCAGCGAATAGGTTTCCATAACAGGAGCGTTAATAGAAGCTGATTTTAAGTCAGTGGCAGCAGTACTATACTGATTCCATAATCGTTTTATCTCTGCTACAGGTTCCGTAAAGTTTTTTCGGGCATCGCTTATTTGTTGGGTGAAGCCGGTCAATAAAAACTGAAAAGCATCAGGTTTATCGTCGTTTACGGAAAAGTTGTTTTCAAAGGAATATCCAAGTATCGGTTGCACGTTATCTTCGGCCGAAATGATCATAAATCCGGTGCGTCCAACAAAATTAAATATATAATACAAGGGCTTGCCATCTTCAAACATGGTAAAAGCATGTTGCATCAAAACATTTGCCCCGGCTTTAAGCTTTAATTTGCTGGTCTCGTTAATTTTGGGAGTTATAAAGTTTTTGGCGATCAGCTTGGCTCTTGTAGTGTCAACATCTGAGGCTGTTGCAAACGAAACATAAACAAACAATAGAACAGAGAGGCAAACAACCTGTTTAAGAAGCCGGGAGCAGTTACTGGTAGAAATAGTCATAAAGAAGTGGTTAGGGTAAACAAATCTGATAACAATGCTGATTATACGGCAATTGGTTAAGAAAGATACAAGAAATAAGATGTAAGAAACAAGATGTGAGAAACAAGACTTTAAAAATCAAACAAATAGTCAGATAGAATTTCAATTTCCAAATTGAGGAAGTTAAGAACATCCTAATCCGGAGGACATAGTCCCAAAGTGTTGCACATTTTTTTGTTGATTATTATTGGAATAACTTTAAATTTGGGAATAAATATTTACTAACTAAACAATCATTCACCATAGTTTTGAAGTTAGCTTGTTGCAATGTAAAAAATCTTTTTATAGAAGTAAATTGGGAAAAAAGAAAATCATAATAATCATTTCAATAGCGCTTGTACTGGCAATTTGTGCTGTAATTCCAATCATTTTTTATGGTGACAAACATGATCATTTTAAAATAAAAAATGGCAATAATATTGTGTTAGTGAGCCTGAAAAAATATAACGATTCCTGCTATTTTCTTTTCGCCGAGAGTTATTTAAAAAATAAGAAAATATTTACCTCCTCATGGCGATTAAACTATCCCGTATATCATTTTGAAGTAGGAGACATTGACAATAACGGACAGGAAGATATAGCAGTGGGAGTTGTAAAATCAACGTACTACGATAAGGTAGTTCGAAAGCGTCCTTTTTTCTTCACCCTGGAAAATGGATATATTATTAAGTTATGGACCGGAACAAGTTTAACTTATCCGTTGGAGAATTTTCGAATAGTTAAATTAAATGGCATTAATTATTTAAGAGCGATTGAATTGGAGCGGGATCATAAATATCTTGTAGCAGAATATCTTTGGAATGGATTTGGGTTCAGAAGCTTTAAGTATCTATCAAGAGAAATAAATTTAAATCAGGCATATAAATTATTGTACAATTAAACCTAATTTATTACGACATGAAAAAGTACTTTTTACTAATAGTTATCCTAAGTATTATGGTGGTTTCCTGCCATCAATCCAAAAATCAATCAGGCACTAATTTATTAGTTTCAAATCCTGACAACTCAACGTTAAGGCTCGTCAATGCGGGAATTAATAATGGTGATACTGTATTGCCTCCACTTCATTTTAAACCTGACTCACTCGAACATATTGATTTTAATCAGAATTTGAGCAAAAAAACCGTACCCGAACTTCGATATTTACGAAATCTTGTTTTTGCACGAAATGGTCAATTATTTCATGAATCATATTTAAGGGGCTATTTTTCTGAAAAATACAAATGGTACGATTCCATCACTACAATGATATGGATGCGGGTTGGAGATAAAATAGAAAATGAACCTGAGATCAGCACAGAAGAAAAAAACTTTGTTGAAAAAGTTGACAATTTGATAAAAGAGAAACAGAAACAAAATTATATCGGTAATCAGGGAAATTCAATGCAAGTAGCCACGGAAAACATTGTTAACCTTGCAAAATATAAAAATGTTACTCCTGAGCTTTTGGATAAACTTGGCAAAAACCATTTTGCAGTTATACCTGATAAAGTTCCTCAATTATTTAACGTTTATGAAGAAAATAGTTATAATAATATCCCCAGTTTCGTTACATCCGATCTGTATCTGCAGCTATTTCACATGTATTTTACCTATGTTTTGCGGACTATTGAAAAGGAAAAGTTTATTCCTGTTTTGGAACAAATAACATTAGCCATGTACCAAAATTCGAAACAAATAGCTTCAAGTTCAGTTGATCCTAAAATTAAAAAGCTGGCGGAATACAACCAGGTTTTTTATGCCATTCCATATGAATTGCTCACGAAAAAAAAATTGCCTGTACCGAAATTATATAATGAAATGTATAATAGTGAAATCGCCAATATATCAAACGCTTCCGGAGATTATGGAGGTTCAAGTTTCCTAGATATAGATTATTTTCCATATTCTCTTTTCAAACCACGTGGATATTATACGAGGGAAGAAGTATTGCAGCGATATTTCAGAGCCATGATGTGGATTCAAACTGCATGTTTTTGCAGGGATTCCAAAGAACAATTAAAAAATGCGACATTTGCTGCATATGTTCTCAATAAAGCGAAGGATAATAAGGGTAGTGCTGTTTATGATGAATATACTACATTTTATAAAACGATTTCCTTTTTTGTTGGAGAACCTGATGATTTATCAATCTTTGATATCACAAATATTTTAAAGAAAAAAGGAATAACGGACGTCTCAAAAATTGCAGATGATAAAATGATTGGAGAAATCAGTGATCGACTCGCTGAGATTGTTATGACAAAAAACAAAATCGTACCAAAAATCAAATTAACTTGTACAGACAAAATCAATTTTATGCCCCGCAGGTATTTATTTGACAATGAAATTCTGCAAGAAATGGTAGATACTGCGATTAATGCACAGAGAGCTTTCCCTAAAGGGCTTGATATTTTTGCATCTATGGGCAATAAAACAGCCAACGACATTTTGTTTAACATGCATAGGGACGATAAAAAATGGGATAAATTTATCCCCAACCTCGACAGGATGAAAAAAATGATGAATACGTTTGATAAATGGGATATTTCGATTTATAACAAATGGTTCGACTGCCTACAAGGTCTTACGGAACAAGGGAAGAGTGATGTTACTCTTTTGAATACAGAATCCTGGAATAAAAAATCGTTGAATACAGCACTCGCCTCATGGGCTGCACTTAAACATGATGTAATATTATATTCGAAAGAACCATCAACGGCAGAAGCCGGAGAGGGTGGAATGGCAGAACCACCACCAGCGATTATCAAAGGATATGTGGAGCCCAATGTCGCGTTTTGGAAAAAAATGATCGATGTGATCGATTTAACGGATAATGTGCTCAAAAAATTTAATCTCCAGTTTGAAGAGGTCTCGAATTATTCGAAGCAATTAAAAGATCAGGTAAGCTTCATGCTTTCGGCAAGCATCAAAGAGAATAAACATGAAAGCCTCACAGATAAGGAATATAACTACATTGAATCCATTGGAGGTGAAATAGATAACATGACATTGCATATTGTTTTGGAACATGCAGATGGCTGGTTTCAGGTGTCAAGTCCTGACACCACTGTATCAGTGATTGCTGATGTTTATTTAAGGAACGTTCCTAAATGTCCAAAAAATGGGGTATTGTATGAAGCGGTTGGACGTGTCAACAATATATACGTGGTTGTTGATATTGAAGGTTATCTATATCTGACCCGCGGTGCTGCTTTAAGCTATTATGAATTTACAAAACCTGAGTTAGATAGGTTAACCGACGAAGAATGGCAAAACAATATAGTAAAAGGGAAAATTCCTCCCATTCCGGATTGGTATGAAGAATTTACATTACCTCTCAAATATAAACCTGCCTCAAATGAAAAATTGAATTACTTTTTTCAATATAATCTCATGGGTCGGTTGGGATTACCCTAATAATTTACAGAACTAATGTTACATAACGGTGATCTATCGTAAATCACCGTTATGTAGCTTATTCATTATCCCATTTTCAGTACCGACCTGAAATATACTTTTGAAGTCATCATTTTCTCATAGGCAAGCGCTGCTTGTTCAAGGGGAAATACCTCAATCATGGGGATAACCTTGGTGAGCATGCTGAATTTAATAGCGTCTTCAATATTTCCACTTACGTAACCTTTGATAGAACGTTGTTCCCCCAACAACAGAAAGGAAGGTATCTGAAGCATATCGCCTGCACCCGTTACAATAATGGCCTGACCATTTCTGCCCAACCCCGGAATCAAAGCGGAGATAGCCTTGGCATTTGGAGCAGTGCAAAGAATAACAGAAGCGCCGCCCAGTTTCATCAATTCCTTTGCGCCATCTGCAATGTCCGTATCAATATAAAAATCGGCGCCCAATTTGTTGGCAAGTTGCTCCTTTTCTTTTCCCCGTGACAAAACCACTGTTCTAAAACCCATTTTAACTGCATATTGTAAAGCTAAATGACCAAGACCGCCGAGACCATGTATAGCTACCAAATCGCCTGCTTTCGCGTTACTGTCCTTTAAAGCGCCGAAAGTAGTTCTACCAGCACAGAGGAGTGGCGCTGCATTTACTGACGTTAATTCTTCCGGAATGCTGACCATTACTTCCGGGCGAGCTATCATATATTCTGCATAACCACCATCTAAATGCAACCCGGTAGTTAACGATTTTTCACAAGCATTAAAATTACCTCTTCTGCAAGCGCTACATTGAAAGCAATGACCTCCGTGCCAGCCAACCCCAACTCTTTGTCCTACTTTCCAAGCAGTGACCTGAGATCCTATTTTATCAACAATTCCTACTACTTCGTGACCTGGAATAATCGGATATTTTACTCCGGGCATGTGTCCTTCTTTCGCCACCGAATCTCCGTGACACACCCCACAGGCTTCAACTTTGATAAGTACTTCGTTATCTTTGGGCTCGGGGATTTCTTTTTGAATTAATTCGAAATCAGCACCTTGAGATTTAACCTGAATGGCTTTCATTAATTTCATAATCAAACATTTATTAATTTAACGTTTATGGTTCAAAGGTAATATTTTTCAACTCAATTGGAGGCTCTACAAGCTATCGTAAAACAAGCGGATGTTTTAACTTGTTTATTGGATGGTAGAAATAGTAATGGATGATCATGATTTGGCCTCACCCCTGGGGGGAAATCTCGCACAAACAAGTAAGTATCTATCTTTCATTCAGAGCGCCTCCCCTCTCACTTCAGAGGCTGTGTAAAAATGAATAAAAAAAGTCTTTGAAA
>CAYZNC010000344.1:0-7314 GCA_964478555.1 uncultured Bacteroidales bacterium
AGTCAGATATTGGGACAGTACAATGCGCCTTTCAAGTTCGTTTGCACGGATATCCGTACTTCCTGAAAAATCAACGACCCCTCCCTTCTCCCAATAGGTTTTCCAGCTTGACAGGTTGCTTTTTTCAGTTTCTTCAAATGAAGCTAATGGTAAATCATTTCGTTTGGCCGTAAACAGGCAGCTAAACTCAAGCTGATCAGTTTGATTAATAGGTTTTATGAAATAACAATGCGGTTCGGTCGATTCCAAACTTGCCGTGTTACTCCAATGTAACGAAGCAAAATAAGTGGTTGAATCAATGGTATGTCTGATGATTGCGGTTTGTTCTGTTGAATTTTCAATGGTAGACTTATGTTTGAGCACATGTCCCCAGTCGCATGCCCAATCGGTGTGCTCACCAGTAGGATAGGGTAATCTTAGTTTAATCTTCAGCCTACCCTTGCTCAAAAGCGCTGAGTTAATCTTAACTGCGATCATGTCAACTTCAGGGTGGCAGATAGTGATCACTTCCACTGGAATCCCTTCAAATTTGAAATGAGTATATATTTCGCCTTCCCAAACATTTAAAACTTGATCTATATCAGTAATATCAGAGGGTTGGGCTTCTGCTCCGTTGGCTTTTATCAGCGAAAAACCAATCATTCCAAGATGCAACCGATGTGCATTCTTCCGAAGATAGGTTGTTGCTTCTGATTGTCGTTCAGTATTTTTACACTCTACGGAATAGGTTACCTTCCGACCATGAAAATCGTAAGGCTGAAGTACCTCGGAAAGTTTATAGTTCTCCGTATTGGGAAAACTATGCCAACCCCATTGCGACTGGGTACCTAAGGAAACACCATTCTTATACAATTCAGGAAAAGTTTGTAACCCTGTGGCATCAACCGTAAATGCAAAATTACCATTACCAACAGACAGAGAAGCGAGGGTATCCAGCGTCGTATTTTTTACATTGTGACGGCTAATGAGATTTTTACGATCAATTGGTTGGGTCAATCCGATTTCACACACCAGAAAACAACCGATAAACAGAACAATACGTAGCATTTGCAGATCTTTAATGATTACTTTTTGTCTACCCATAAAAGTAATTAAATCGTGCAAATCATAAATATATTGCAACTGCAGGATCCATAAATATTAAAATAATTAATCATAATATTTTGAAAATAAATTATTTGAAATGATTTATTATTTAAGAATTACTTAATATTAATTTATGATTCACTTCATTAACGTATCGTATTTTTATAACCTTAAAAGAAGATGATCACATGAAAAAGCCAGTGTCTTATATAAAGAATTGGTTAAAAAGTAATGATGACCTGAAATATATCCTGATGATAGGATTACCATGGTTAACATTGTGGATACTTTTTTGCATTTGGTTTGGAGATGCTAATCTTTCCTAAACTAATATTATTTCTTATGAATAGTTTTCATTTAGATATTTTCCCGATTTTGGTTTTTGTTCTTTTTCTTTTCATCCATCTTTTTTTCAAAACTAAAGATGTTGAACCGGAGAATCAATTTAAATAAGTGGGGCTGTTAGCTGGTTATAACTTAATGACCGTGTTATGTATAACATACAATTAGTTTCGATAGTGATCCCAATAGGTAACGAAGCCGGTGAAATCAATCAACTGGCAAAAGAGATCATTAATGTGATGGGAGGTACTATATATAAATACGAGATTATTGTTGCTCATTATGGCAATAATGAACGGGATCGTGAGATTATTTATCAGTTGTCGGACAGGTATTTTTGCATAAAGGGACTTAATTTGGACAACAAACACGACAAATCAACAGCTTTACAGGCTGGTTTTGTTTTTGCAAAAGGTGATGTAATAGTGGCTATGGACGGTGATATGCACCACGATCCGGCTTATATGCCGGTTTTTTTAGCTTACATTGAACGGGGCTATGACCTGGTATGCGGCTTAAGAAAACAACCTGAACATAAATTGAAATCCTTAGTAAATAACCTAACCCAAATAATTTTTCTATTTGCAGGGATTTCTGTAAAATATTTGGGGACAACTTATAGGGCATATCGCCGCTGGCCAGGTAATATGGATCGGTTAAGGAACACCCGCAATCGTTTAAATTCATTAATAATCAATAAAGACACCAGAATAATTGATGTACCTATTACTTTCAGGACACAAAGCGCAGCAGTTACTACCTAGGTTCTTTGTTAGCAAACCATTTCCAATTTAAACCCGGCAAGTCTTTCGAAAATATTCAAAAAATCATTACTTTTAAAACTTTACAAAACTATGCGGGTTTTATCTTGAAACCCATCATTTAAAGTAATCGATACATGCCACTCCTGATTATTGTTGCAGGGATTGTTTTGCTACTAATACTCATTCTGGTTTTTAAATTCAACGCTTTCCTCTCGTTTGTTATTCTATCCCTGGCAGTTGGTATCGCCGAAGGCATGCCATTGGAAAAAGCCATTACTTCTATTCAGACCGGGATGGGTAACACATTAGGATATCTGGTGATTATCATCGGATTTGGAGCGATGTTGGGAAAACTGGTTGCCGAAAGCGGAGCAGCCCAGAAAATCACGACAAGAATAATCAATGCATTTGGTCTCAAAAATGTTCAACTAGCCGTGATGCTTACTGGTTTTATTATTGGCGTACCCTTATTCTACGATGTGGGATTTGTTATCCTGATTCCTCTTGTTTTTACAGTAGCTATTTCTTCAGACCTCCCATTACTTTACGTTGGATTACCCATGTTGGCCTCGCTTTCCGTAACTCATGGCTTCCTCCCACCCCACCCCGCTCCCACAGCCATTCTACATACTTTTGGTGCCGATATGGGAAAAACCATGTTATATGGAATTATTATTGCCATACCCGCCATTCTGCTTTCCGGACCCGTATTTTACAAATTAGTGAAAAAAGTGGATGCCAAACCCATGAATGAATTTGTGAATCTAAAAAAGCTTGAAGATCACGAAATGCCGGGACTTTGGACTAGTATATTTTCCGCATTATTGCCGGTTATACTCATTGGATCCTCTACACTTATTAAAGCCCTGTTATCTGACAAATCCCCAATCGCTCAAGTTTCAGGATTTCTTGGAAATCCGGTGATTGCTATGCTTGTTTCGCTGCTGGTTGCAACTTATACGCTAGGCATTGCAAGAGGGAGAAAAATAAAAGATATGATGGAATCGATGGGCCATTCTGTTGCGGCTCTTACCATGGTAATGCTCGTAATTGCGGGAGCCGGTGGACTTAAACAAATTCTGGTAGATAGCGGCGTCAGCAAATATATTGGGGAAGTACTCAGTAATACAGGAATTTCACCACTCATTTTAGGTTGGCTAATTGCTACCATTCTTCGCATTGTCCTGGGTTCAGCAACAGTGGCGGGAATCACCACGGCAGGAATTGTGCTTCCTTTGGTTTCCAGTTCCGGTGTAAGTCCGGAGTTAATGGTTATTGCCATCGGATCAGGCAGCATTATGGCTGCACACGTCAATGACGGTGGTTTCTGGCTGGTAAAAGAATACTTTAACCTCAGCATCAAAGATACCCTAAGAACATGGACAGTTATGGAAACCTGTATCGGAGTCACCGGATTAATTGGCGTACTAATCATGAACGCAATTATTTCCTGATGGTTTTATCTTCACCAGTTTTCCCCAACTTACCGGTCGCCTCTTCTAGTTCACCGGTAAAAGATGAAAACTGACCTATTGCAATTTGTCTAATAACTATGAAAATTGATACCTTGTGCTGTTTTTATAAATACAATACGGAAATCATGAATTTCATGATTATTAATTTAAATTAAGTTGAATGAAAACTTCGTCAGAAACGCCTATTTTGCAGGTAAAAGGGCTTACCATTTACTATGATTCCTTTCGTGCCGTACATGAAGTATCTTTTGATGTAAATGCAGGAGAGATCTTTGGGCTTTTGGGTCCTAATGGTGCAGGCAAAACGAGCACCTTGAGTGCTATAGAAGGACTGCTGAAACAACAATCGGGAGATGTCATTATTGCCGGTTATAATACCAAAGACAAACCACTTTATGCCCGGGCAAATATAGGTGTCCAATTGCAGGCTACGAGTTTTCAAACGGAACTTGACGTTGCTGATATTATTGAGCTTTACGCAGGTATTTACGGCGTTGAGATGTCAAATGAAAAAATGAAAAGTATGCTAGCAGACATTAAATTGACAGAGGTTTTATCAAAACGTTATGGCCAGCTTTCCGGTGGGCAACAACAACGCCTTTCGTTATTCATAGCCATGATACATAATCCCAATCTGGTATTGTTGGACGAGCCTACTTCGGGTCTCGATCCCCAGTCGCGCAGGCAACTATGGGAACGTATGGAAAAGATCAGAGAGGAAGATCATGGTGTTCTGCTTACTACTCATTCCATGGAAGAGGCAGAAGCCGTCTGCGATCGTATTGCCATTATAGACCATGGTAATTTGATTACTATTGATACTCCTCAGGCACTAATAGAAAAATATAAAGATGATCCTGAAGTTGTAAAAGCATCGCGGAAAGGGAAAATAACCCTGGAAGATGTATTCATTGGTCTGACAGGTCGCACTATTCGTTCATAAATAAAAAGCAAAAACTATGGAAACTATAATACCTAAAACATCTAAAGGTTTTTTATCTCTCTTAAAAGCTGATTTTAAAACCCAGTGGCGCAACCGGCGATCTGTTATTATGCTGATTATTGTGCCTGTTATCATCCTTGTTTCATGGAAAGGTTTAGTACCTAGACTTGGAGGACCATTTGTTCTTGCTTCATGCACGACTATTGGCCTAACTGCAATTGGATTAATGGGTTATTCCAATGCCATTGCCCGCGATCGCGACAAAGGAGTGTTCCAGCGTTTAAGGGTTGCTCCAATTCCTCCATCGTTCATCATGATGAGTCGCCTTACCGTGCAGCTTGCCATGATTCTACTCGTTACTACCGTTGTTTTCATGGGCGGTTTTTATTTCGATAAAATAACGATTACACCGATAGGTTATGTCCTGGGTTTCTTAGCTTCCATAATTGGTGGAGCCGTGTATCTTGGTTTAGGGCAAGCCATCGTTGGATTGATCAGAAACGCAGAAACGGTAAACTCCACTACACGGTTGGTTTATTTCTTATTTATCATAGTGGGTATGTTGGGTGAAGTAGGTATCCTAGGTCACGATATCGGAAGTGCAGTTCATTGGTCGCCATACGGAACCGTTAAATCTATACTTTCGGCAGGCATGCAGCCATCCTTATGGGATTACAAAACTTCTATTGCCCTGCTGGTGACTTTAGCGTATGCGGTTTTGTTCTCCATGGTAGGTATTAAAAAATTCAGGTGGAATGCGCGCTGAGTAGACAATGCACCAATCTTTCATCAAACAATCGTTAACATCATTTTGGTTGGATTGAAGAATAGGTCACCGTTATACGGCTTTAAAAAATGGTGGATTTCTATTACTACAAAGAGGCAGCTGCGTGGAACCTTCGAAATTCACCAATTCGCTTCAATAACAGTTTGTAAGGTTGAATTGTGTGTACCAGCCGCGTTAGCGGCGACCCTATTTGTAGTAAATACGTAACTTGTAGACATTAAGCCGCGTAGCGGTGACCTATAAATATAAAGAATATGGCAAATACATACAGTCAGGTGTTTCTCCAATACATTTTTTCAGTTCAGGGAAAACAAAATTTGATCCTTCCAAAACATAATGAAGAATTGCAAAAATATATCACCGGAATTGTTCAGCATAGAAAACAAAAATTACTTGCAATAAACAATGTACCTGATCATTTACATCTACTTGTAGGCTTTGGAACTATTATGTCGATAGCTGACTTTATGGAAGAAGTTAAGGCAATATCATCTAAATTCATCAATGATCAGCATTGGATTAAAGGAAAATTTGAATGGCAACGAGGATACGGAGTATTTTCATATTCACGTTCACAAATTGATCGTGTAATAAAATATATCTTAAATCAACAGGAGCATCATAAGAAACAAACCTTTAAAGAAGAATACCTTAATTTTCTAAAAAAGTTTGCCGTCGATTATGACGAAAAATATTTATTTGAATGGATAGAAGAATAGGTCGCCGTGATACGGCTTTGAAGAATTGCGAGATTTATAATTACTACAAAGAGGCCGCTGCGCTGCAGCTTAGCAACTCACATATTCATAATTATTTATTCATTTCAGTAATTCATTCGTTTTGGTTATTTTTGGTTTAACAGCGTTTTTCAATTCCGGTATGATCAATCTGTGAACTTTTTTTAGGACGACTGTTTGTAAGGTTGAGTTTTGTGTGATCCAGCCGCATAGCGGCGACCTATTTGTAGTAAATTTAGCAATGTATAGACAATAAGCCGCGTAGCGGTGACCTATAAATAGACCTGTAAACAATTAGTCTTAAAAAATGAATGAACCACCCAAAACCAAAACTATCAATCATATCCGTAATGCCATGCTCGGACTTGTGGTTGGAGATGCACTTGGTGTGCCCGCTGAATTTATAAGTCGTGAATATTTAAAAACAAGGCCAATTACCGATATGATTGGATTTGGTTCTCACAATCAAAAGCCCGGAACATGGTCTGATGATAGCTCACTGGCACTATGTTTAGCAGATGAACTAAGCCAGGGATTCAATCTTCAAAAAATTGGCGACAGCTTTGTAGCATGGTTGTATGAAAAAAGATGGACACCCCATGGTTTCGTTTTTGATATTGGCCTTACCACAAGAGAAGCCATTAGAAGATTGAAAGAAGGAACTACCGCACATTTGGCTGGTAACACCGATGAGGACTCAAATGGGAATGGCTCATTAATGCGCATAATGCCATTATTGTTTTACATAAGGCAGAATAGCAAAACCATCGATAAATTTGAAGTAATCAAGGATGTGTCGGGGATTACACATAGACACATTCGTTCGGTATTAGCGTGCAATTATTACCTGGAATTTGCCAATGCTATCTGCGAAGGTGAAAATGCGAAGGATGCATATCAGCTGGCAAATACGGCCTTTTTAAATGTAACGAGTGTACTAAATATAAATCCTGCTGAGGTGGCTCATTTTAACAGACTTCTGTCAGGTAATATGGCAAAATTAAAAGAAACGGAAATTTATTCCACTGGCTATGTAATGCACACTCTGGAAACATCAGTTTGGTGCATTCTTACCACAGATAATTTTGAGCAAGCTGTTCTCAAAGCTGTAAATCTTGGCGAAGACACCGATACTACAGGTGCAGTAACGGGCGGACTCGCAGGATTGTTATACGGAACA
>CAYZNC010000345.1:0-7284 GCA_964478555.1 uncultured Bacteroidales bacterium
TATTTTCTATTTATCAGGGATGTAAGCCCAGCGGGCTGAAATATCGGTAGAAAAGTAAAAATATATGAATTTCACAAAGCCCGTAGGGCTGGCATATCAAACCAAAATTCACTAAAAGTTAACACAATTACGCCTTGCTTTCCCATTGTTACCAAAGCATTTGCCCTCAACTTCTCTTGCTAATAAATATTCTCCCTGTCATCTTTGCATTATGCCTAAATTTTTGGGTAGGATATCGGAATGACAATCCACTAAACTAGTAGTATGTTGAGAATGGCCGTACAGATATGCGACTGCATATCTGCATGGCCATTCCCTACCCATTTAACATACGGTAGCTGTCATTCCGACCAGCAGGAGGAATCTTATTATTTGCTTTGCATTGAGTTGTACAACAGCCACGGATGCTACCTCGAACGGATGGTTACGAAAACAAAATGATTCTCATTTCCTCGATCCATAAAATAAAACTGCTGCTGAAAACTCAGCACAACACCAGGAAAGCGGACTTGCCGGAGTAGGATCAGAATCGTCAACGGTGATTCTCTCAGGCATTAACCCATAGGAGTTTACATTCCGAATCATCCAATCGATGTGTTCTTTAGCAATTATTGGATCGCCATACAACGATTGGTACTGGGCACAAGCAGCCGTAGAAAAAAAGAACATGCAATTGCCATACCCTGCCAACCACTGATCTGGGGCCGTAAAGTATTGGACACCTCCATTTTTTTTTACGGTACTTTTTTGATAATACTCGTTAGACAATGCAACTTCCTTATGATTTGGGAACCCCCAAAGAACGCCGAAGTTCATAGTTGTATTCCACAGGTATAGGGTATCGCCCTTATTTTCAGCTAAGCTTTCATTGTTATTCCCCTTTTTCCCAATGAACCTGACATCGGCATAAGTTTTATTTTGTTTGTCAAACATGATTGGTAACGAACAAGCTATTTTTTCACTTGCTATTTTATAAACGGAGGCTCGCTTATGATCTCCAAAATCCAAAGCAATTTTAGAAGCTGTTTGAAGGGCCGCAGCACAGGTCATATTAGTTGCCGGCAAATATCCGGTCCATTCTATAATGCCTCCTTCGTACAATAACCCGGTGTGATCAATTTTGCTTACTAAAAAATCTGCTAACTGATAGATAAAATCAGCATTCGTCAGCCATATATTTGTTTTTTGGTGATACATATTGAGCAATTGAATAAAATAGCCGTTGGCATCCCATTCAGGCTCATCAAACCGGGCTCCGGAACCAGCATCTACTGCATTGGAATAAGCGTCGTAACGGGCATACCATTCACCTTTATTTCTCATCGAAATTTTTTCGTTTGCCCAGAAAGTAATCACATCTCTTGCTTCTTCAATATGCCCTGTTAATAAAAATACTCTCGCACACATCATGGCATCCCGGGGATATAACTGGGGCATGTTGTTTGTTGCAAAATAGCCTGTAATATCAGCTGGTATAATTCCTCCCAAACTTACAGCCTTTGCGCAATAAAGGTTTCGTTTATAATACTCGGAATAATGTTTTTCATCATCCGATGGAAACTGTGGAACAAAGCCTTTTTTTATCCAGGTCTCCCAATATGCTCTTGATGTAGACAAAAAATCTTTATCCAAAACCAACTTATTCATGATATGTAAGGCGCCTTCAGCTGTTTGACCCATTGTAACCAAAATGTCCACCTTGTGATTTGCTTTCCCTACGACTGAAACCACTGAATCAGTAATTGAAATCTTTTGGAATGGGTCCTTACAACCAATCACTAAAAATGTATGATTAGTCCATTCGGCAATGGCTTTGCCATTTAATATTTTAACAGACTTAAGAATAATCGGTCGATCCGTCATGATCCTTCCTGTTAAAACAATTTCAGTATTTTGAATGATATCCGTAGAAGAGCCATTAATACCTGTTGATAGAATAATAGCTCCGTCAGGATGTGCATAGCAGTTCACTTCTCGAACTATATCATTTTCAAAATATGAAAGTGTAGACGTTGTGAAGAAGTTACACATTCCTACAGAGTCCTTTTTTATTGGTTTTAGAGAAGTTTTTATCTGCGTACGGAACAAATTACCACAGGTACTTCTAACATAATTGCAGGTGTAATTGCCATAGTATAGGTGTTGAATACCTTTGCCTTTTGTTCTTGGATCATCGGAATACACTGCGCAAAGACTACCATTGCCGAGAATTGCAAAACCCTTCCAGGGTCTAATCTTTTCCTGTGCATAGGTTGACTTGAAAACTACCAGGAAAAGAAATAAAAAGCATAAAAAGCGATTTAACTGCACCCGGGAACTTGTATATTTTTGTTTCATGTGGAATGATATTTTCAGTATTTCTCAAAAAAAGCTCTCCGGGAATTGTCCCGGAGAAGCTTAAAGCTAACTAAACTAACTACACAAAATGGTTAAAATAAATTGAAATCGTTTCTTTAGTTTTTTAATACTTTATAGGTATAAGGCAGCAAGGAAAGTTGCGTACTCAGTGTCACAGAACTTCCATCAAATGCATCGTGCCAGGTTGAATTTACAAAAGCTTTAGGAAGTGTATAACTAACCGTATTATTTCTAAGGTTTGAAATAACCGTTACTGTATCGCTTCCAATTGTTTTTGTAAAAGCACAAACATCACTGCTACTATATGAAATTAATGAACCCCTCCGTATGGCTGTGCTATTATTTCTAAAGGTTAATATTTTTGTATACTCGGCGGTTACATCGGGATCAATAGTCCAGTCGATGGTTGTTGAAGTAAATGGAAATACAAGCCTGATGGGAGTGGCAACTTCTTGTCCGTTGTATATGAACGGTACACCTTTCATATACGCGACTACCACAAAGGCCGCCATTGAACCGTTTTTCCCTCCAAAAAGATCAAGTGGAGTACCATCTGAGCTATTTACATCGTGGTTGGTAATGTACCTTACGATTTGTTGTCCTGGCGAAGCCCCTGTATAATCGACGGTGTTCAGATTATCAATTTGAGTAACCGGTTGATTATTGCTGTATATGGTTTTTAATTGATCAAAAAAACTAAAACCGAAATTGTAATCGAAACCAGCCGCATAATTGTTACTACGCGACCCTTCCGCGAGCATTAAAAGTTTATGTGCAGAAATGGCTCTTAAAGTATCAATAGCTTGTTTCCAGAAATCTACCGGAGGCCCATCAGCATAATCGCATCTGTATCCATCACAATTAGCAACAAACACCCAATATTTCATGGCACTAATTAATGCCGTTCGCATATCCTGGTTGGAAAAATCCAACTGTGCAACATCATTCCATCCATTTGGACTTTTTATATTACCATTTGCATCGTGCACATACCAATTGGGATAATGCGTAATCCAATCATTATCAAATGAAGTATGATTAGCTACAAAATCAAGAATAACTGCCATATTTCTGCTGTGTGCCCCGTCAATAAGGGCTCTCAAATCGGTTAGGGAGCCAAACTCCGCATTAACTGCCTTGTAATCCTTTACACAATAAGGAGAATTTACCGTTTTTATGACACCTACAGGATAAATTGGCATCAAATAAATTACATTGATACCCAAGGCTTTAATATCATCAAGCCTGTTTGTAACTCCCTTAAAATCATGGGTAGCACTAAAACAACGCATATTCACCTGATAAATTGAAACATCTCTACTATCGGGCACTCCGGTAAAAGGAGTTCCATATTGTTCCAGCCCTGTATTGTGTATGACTATAGGAGTCGATTGAACGTCCTTAGCGCAACTCCACAAACTCCATAAAATCAACACAATTCCTAATCGGTTCATCATTTTTAAATATTGTAAATTGATAATTTTCATCTGTACATAATTTTTTGCTTGAACAGACCCCTCAGGGCTTCAAAAACCCTGAGGCCCCTGCGGGTTCAAGCCTGCCACTAATTTTTTATGGCTGTGTAAGTATATGCGCCGGCATTACTCAAATCCAATGTAATCGTATAATTACCATCTGCGGGAACGGTCAAATTAGCAATGCCGTCTGTATACCCGAAAATTGGATTATCAGCATAGGCCAGTTTACCTTTACTATCCAAGCCAAAATCAATTTTCCACTCGTTGTTTGCTCTAAATTTGAATGAACCGGCTGTCTTCATATCCGCGGTAACTTTCCAAACGTGATTACCAATATCAAATGTCAATTGAGTATCAGTGCTCCAGCCTCCCGGTGTTGCGTCACCTATAATTGACCATGTGGTTGCTGTTTGGGTCCAGATACTATCAGCCAGGTCAATTCCTATTTCATAATAACCTGCCACAGGAGCCTTAAAATTAGATCCTGCATAATTGGCTAATTTCAAGTTGCCTGAGGTCCCATCACCCTTATCGCCATAAGAATTTGAATTCCAGTCGCCTAATACAGTATATGATTTATATTCGAAGGTACCTCCTGCTGGTATGTTAATATACCCTTCAAACTTTGTATTGGTTTTAATTGAAGAGGCAAGCGGTACTGCAGCATTTATATTCCAACCCTGGAAATCGCCGGCAATATAAAGGTATTGAATGGGCAAATCAACAGGTTTTACATATGGCTTATAAGGTTTAATCGATAGCGCCACAGCATTGGAATAAGCCGATCTATCCACAAACGATTCTACACGCACAACAATCGGACTTGTTACATCCGGAACCAACCCTAGGTTCAATGCAATGCTGTTCAATTCCTTTGTGGTAAAAGATTTTGTAAGTAAATCAACTCCAACTAAGGTATTAACAGCCTTTCCCCATGGAGCAGCTCCGGTGGTATCGCCAGGTAAGTCAAAATATAATTTATAGGTAATTGAAGCACTGATCCCATAATCCACGGTAGGCCATGAAAAACCAATGACACTTGCCGTAGATGTAGAATCGGTTGCCAACAAGGTCACTGAATTGACCGTAGATTGGAGTGCAGAGGAAGAAGAAAAAGTTACTACCCTTAAAACAGTTGGCACCTCTTCCTTTTTACAGCCTACTAAAAATAGAGCCAATAAAGCACTTATGAAGAAAAGTTTATGCATAAATCTTTTCATAATAGTATTATTTAATATTTTTAATTTTTACCATACACTATTTATAAACAAAAGCACTGATTTTGGGCGTTTGCAAATGTCAATGATGTTTTAAATAATCATATTGCAATACTCCCAATTTCCAGGATACCATTGTTATTTAATAACCTGGGTTTTGTTTCAAAGAACTGTTTGTATTCAAAGCATTTGTAGGAATAGGGAATAGTTTAAAATGCTCATCAACAGCAGGAACAACAACATTAGACGTTACGCCATCGAGCGCCAGTCCTCCTCCATGTTGCTGAGTAAATGTACCAAACCGGATCATATCCTGACGGCGAAAACCTTCCCATGTCAATTCAAATCCTCGTTCGTCATATACATTCTTCAGGGTTAGCGGAGCAGGAAGCGCAGCAAGACCAGCACGAACCCTAACTTGTGTAACCAGACTATTTGCATCTGTATTACTTCCATTTGTGCGAAGAATACATTCTGCTTTCATTAAAAGGATGTCGGCATAGCGATAAATTGCAAAGTCGTTAGAAGCCCCACCTCCATTGGCTGGCAACGCAGGTAGCCATTTCTGACTACGGGCACCATCATTGGGTGCTGCACCAGGATTTTCAATATTGGTAAGCTGGTTGTCGTAATTCAAAAATCCGGAAGGTTGTGACCCATATGGACTACTTCCATACCTGAACTGTCTTTTGCGTATGTCGCTATTGTCAAATTTATTAACAAAATCAGGTGGTATTACCGTACCATTCCAAGAGCCAACACCGGGGGCAACAAATAAAGCACCATCAGTGCCACGTAAACTGCGAACGGTAGCAATGTTTCTTCCCACTACATCAACAGTAATTGGGATAGCAAGTATGGTTTCATCATCGGGACAAACGTCTCCAAACAATTCAAAATATTTATATCCTAATGGACTGGTTGCATTTATGCCTCCCGGATGGAGGGCATAACCTCCTTCATTAATAATCTTATCACAGGCAGCCAAACATTCGGTATATTTTGCAGTTCCACTCAATATTTCTCCGTTCAAATATACTTTTGCCAGCAGCGCATATCCTGCCATTTTATTGAATCTACCATAATAGTTACCACCTTTTTGAGTGGGAAGCAGGTCAATATTAGCGGTTAATTCGTCTACAATCCATTTATATACATCAGCCCGTTTTGCCTGAGGTATTTTTGAAGGAGGTAAACTATTGTCTGTAAAAAATGGAACATCCCCAAAAGCGTCTATGGCTAAATAATAGAAGAATGCTCGTAAAACTTTTGACTCTGCAATCTTAGAAGGGTCGGCCTTTGCCTTTGTTAATTGGTCAACGGCCAAATTGGCAGAAAATATGGCATTGTTATATAGCCATTGCCACACAGTCCATATGTAACCTTCACTTGGCAACCATTCCCGCATATAAAGGTGGGCATAATTCAATTCCCAGTCGCCAGTATTACGGTGAGGAATAACCCCTTCGTCAGATGTCATGATATTTAAATCCGACCAACCCTGGTCGGCACCAAAATAACCTTTTCCACCCCAGTTACCTGGGATTTGTGCATAAACACCGGCAAGTGCTGCATCAGCCCCTAATGGTAAAGCATAAAAGTCGGTGGCTGAATATTTATCGTAAACGTGTTCGTCAACTTTAGTACAATTCTGAAATAGTAATAAAGTAAATGAAGCTATGATGATTATCTTTTTCATTACCAGATAGTTTTAAATTATTTAAAAATGACATTTAATCCAAGTGCAAACGTTCTTGTACGAGGATAAATACCTCCATCAGTGCCAAATCCATTTGAACCATTGACATTAATTTCAGGGTCCAAACCGGTATATTTGGTTATCAATGCAATATTATTTGCAGTGATGGTAAACCGCAATCCACTAATATATTTTAAATGCTGTGTATTAAAACGATATCCAATTGTTAGGTTCTCGAAACGGATAAATGAAGCATCTTCCAACCATAAATCGGATGAATATTTTGAAGTAAACAGCCCTTTTGATTCAGCGCTTTCCAACATATTTGATTTTCCAAGGTTTTCATAAAAACTATAGTGCTGATTTATAAAATTGTAAATCTTATTTCCACCAGAACCTCTCCAAACCATTGATATATCAAAGTTTTTATAAGTAAAGCTTGGCGTAAAAGCAAAAGTGTAGGTAGGCAATGCAGATCCTTCGTTATAACGGTCTGCACTTCTTAAGCCATCATCTATAATTCAATCACCAT
>CAYZNC010000346.1:0-7282 GCA_964478555.1 uncultured Bacteroidales bacterium
TCCCCGATGATTTTCTGCTGAGCAAAGCAGGTTGTGCTGTTGGTCGTATCAGTGTTGTCTGCCCCAAATTTTGAATCAGTTAGTTTAATAGTAGGGTTTGAAACATATACTCCATCTCCACGGGTCAAAAATGAATTTCGCAACATTCTCAAATTAGGAATCAAATAATTAAGAATATGGTCCTGGGTAAATAAAAATGAGGTATTGAATTGGGGATCGAACCATACGCCTGTGGCTTTTCCCACCTGGAAACCTCCTACCTTTTTTCCTACACAAGTACCGTAACAATTGGCGTCAGGTAATAAATGGATTTTTATGGATTGACCATAAACAATGTTCGTTGAGTGACCAATAAAGACATCGGCCATGGCCCCAACAGAACTACTACTGCCTCCTGTTGACCACTTTTCCGTGGTCGTTAATTTATTTGCTACGGACAAATCATCATTCATAGCTATTTCATAGTCCATTTCGTTTGATACACTACTCTTTTTTTCTGACTTGGTTATGGTCGCCATACCGGCTATTATATCAAGCTCTATCCCCAAATCTACTGTGGTTTTGTTAGTGCCACTAAGTTTGGCATTTACGTTAAAAGTAGAGGTTGAAGATAACGTAGTTCCGTTCTGCAAAGAAGTACTACTTCCTGCACCAGGAGGGTCTCGAAGAATCATGTCGATTTTTGTAGGTCCGGTAGTAACAAAGTTATTTCCTGTTGGCATTGCCCCAAACAAATAAGCTCTAAATGTAGAATCCGAAGAAGGCCAAGCTGTATGTATGGAACCGTTTTTACCTGTATTGGAAACGATACTCAAGGTTTGAGTATAACTGGTACCTGGGGAGTTAACGCTAATATTAATATTGGGTAACCCTCCTCTAAAATTATATGAAGCAGTTCCATTTTTTTTGAGATCTATAGTGCGTTTGGTGGTAGTATCGGCAATAAAATTTACGACATCAACCTTACCATCACTAACAGGGACTAAATCTACTGCATTTCCGTTATCACTATTAACGTATTTTTCCATTACGTTTATGTTCAATTTATACAGTTTTCCTTGGGTGAACACAGGATATGCAGTAAGTGGATTCCCACTTGCATCATTTAGTTTTAGCGTTGTGCCATTTACATTTGCAACAGAATCCCAAAAGACCTTATTCCCATCAGTACTTGTTACATTAACCATAGGCGGGACTCTGTAAATAAAATCCTCACGATACTGGTATAGCATACTATCGACACTATACAAACTATCCATTACTCCGCTTGTTGAAACGTGAAGCGAGGAGAAAGTAGAATCTTTGGTTTTTTGCCAAGAGAATGCTGATGAGAGATCCATTACTACTTTAAATTCGTCGCCGAAAATATAGGTTCCGGCATTCACTGATGAAACAACATATTTCTCAGGTAGCAACCAGGCTTCATATTCTCCGGTATTTCTATCGGGGTAAATATTAATATACTCCGGGGAAATCTTGGTTATTTTCCAATTGGTCTCTCCTTTTGTTTTAGGCAAGCCTCCTTCGAAATAAGTATGTTTCCAAATGTTTGATGTGTCGGTAGATTTGGTATCTGTAAGATCGTGTTGCTTTTGGGTAGTAAATACAATGGTTGCATTTCCAAGGTTATTTATGGATCCGTTCGAACCTAAACCCAGAGGTTTTACGGCCTGATCAGGACCTCCAACAACGCGACCAACCACTTTAATCAGTGTAGTGTCAATAAATTGTAAACCAGAAATGGCTTGATCAAAATAATGCACAGGATTGGAATTGCCAGGTATCGGCATTGGATACCTGCCTCCATTTTGAAAACTATGTCCATACATCCCTACTGAAACACTATGGTTGCCAATAGGCACATCAATAGAAAAGTTACCATTAGCATCTGTTGCTGCCGGTGCGCCGTTTGTAATAGCAACGTTGCCATCTACATAAATAGTGACATCCTGTACCGGAAAAAGGGTATGCAAATACTGCACATTACCGTTAACCGGGAAAGAAGATACATCAGTAAAATTTATTCCATTGTGAGTGTTGGAAGCATCACTAATAAGTAACAGGGATTCGGTGGGATCGAACTTATGAACCCCAAACACGGGGGTAATTTGATAAGTTGAGCCATCGGTGGCATAGGGTATGCCAGCAATGATATAATTGCCGTTTTTGTCAGTTATGCCTTTATTAGCTAGTTGTGCCAGGAAAGGAACAATATTTGTCCATTGTCCGTTATTGATATAAGCATGATGTTCGTTAAACTGATAACCTATCCTCGAAAGATCATAAGCATTATATCCAACACCTTCGTCACATCGGAAATAGGCGGTAAGTCCACTTTCCGAACCGCTGATAAACATGCCCGATTTATTGATGATATCCTGATCGGAGAAGCCTGTATGCCAAATTCGGAGTTCATCCACATAGCCGTTAAAGAAATTTCCTGCACTTTCTTTTCCGATAAATATCTCATTGCTATTCGATGCCGGAACCGAAGCAACTTTGCTGGCGGCCTTCCACCAGGTAGTTCCGTTATAGATAACAAAGAGTTTTATGGAATCACCTTTATATTGTGCGGCTACGTTAAAAAATGTGTCGGGTTTTTCAGGAAAATTCACCGAGATAGAGGTTCCTCCAGCTATAAACGTAACTAAACCTGGTTGGTGTGTTATTTTATACTGATTTCCTTTTTCAAATAAACAAGCAGAACCTGTACCAACAGGTCTGAACCATCCCTGAAAACAGAATGCGGTATCAAAAACAAAGAAAGGATCGTTTGCAGGAGGTGAAACAGCTACATATGCATTGGTCCCATTTAACAGAATGCTTTTTCCTCCCAATTTATCGTCGGTTTGGGCATATACATTAACTCCGGTAACAGCAGTTCCTCCCTTAAATGTTATTCTTCCGGAAACATTACCTACTGGATAACGAAACCCTGTACCTTCCAGATAATTGATATATACTTCCTGGAAATTGTTGGTAATTCCTTCTGCAAACAGGGTATATTTATAAAGCACTCCCGATTCGGCATATTCATCTTTCCATTCACGGTCACTTCCCGTAACGGAACCAACCATTACGGAGTCTTCTGACATGTCTAATTTTTTTCGCCAGATCGTAAAACGGGTAATTTGATCTGCATATCGTTTGACTTCCCATTTCAGGTCTACCACATCAGGGTAATATCCTTTGGAAACAAATAAATCTTTGTCGAAAGTATTGCTGAAATATTTGAGATCAAACCTGAACCCTGCCATAACTCGACCTTCAGGCGTAGAAACATAAGGTGTAGCAACACATTGCCCACCTGTATAAGAAGTTTTCATATTGGAAGCAGGCTTGAGATTAGCCCCTCCAAATCCAATTACATATGGTAAATTGTCCTGTGCAAATACAGGATTTACACAATATGCAATAATAAAAAGCAGTAACAGCTTTTTCATGTTATTTAAGAATTAAAATACTTGATTACTGCTTAGTACTTGATAATAAACCACACGTAAGCGTTCTTCGGACGCGTTTCTGAACCACCGGCTGGGATTATTTGGTGTCTGTGTGGTTGCGATTCCCCAGCAGTAGTTTCAGTTATAGACCAGGGTCCATTATCATTATCAGAACTATTTGAGCCTCTCCATCCTTGGTTTCCCTCAGGACCCTGGGCTTCAGAATAATATATATCATTGTAAGTATGTGTATGACCAACATCATTAGTACCTGTAGAATTGGGATAATTCGAATCGGGATTATGATTATGGCTTTTAAACATTTCATCTTCGTAACTTCCTACATTATCTCCACTGCTACCACCTGATTTCAATGCGCTCCTTGAACTCCTGTCAGGATCCGTACCTTGTCCATCAGCAACACCACGAAGGAAATAGCCTCTTAAGTCTGGAATATTATATACATCACCATTGCCGCCCCAGGTATAGCCTATGGCATTGTATAACTGTGTATAATTTGGATTTGTTCTGTTTAACTGAGAGCCATCACATGGTAACCAACCTGCCGGAACCGAAGAAATGGGACCTCCAAATGGAATAATAGAGCCTACAGGTACGCCATTAGAAGCGCTACGTGCGTAAGGCACACTTAAAAATTGTCCATCACTTATGGCGGTATAAACACCTCCCGTTGTTTGCTTTACTTCAACTTTAAGGTTATAAACTTTGGCTGAAAAATTGATTTTGCCAAAATCGCTGGGCGCATTAGAACCAATGGTAGCTACAAATACGCCAAACGGATCCGATGTAAGGCTAAGCTCTTCCGTATATTCCGGACTTCCACCCTGAGGGTAGATGGTAAACCTCACTGTTATACCAATAGAACCCAAGGCTTTCCCATTCGGATCTATAGCATATCCCTGAAAACTAAAACCACTTTTATCTGTTTGAGATAAAATATTTTTAACCGTAAAAATATTTAAGACAATAAAGAGGTAGATAATTTTTTTCATAAAGTGTTGGATTTAAGTGATTAGTGTATTTATTATTTTCTAGTTTCGAAAAATATTTCGGTGAGAGTTGCGGTTTACCAATCTTGCATTAACGCTTAAATTGATGCTTTGGGGAAAGTTGGTTTTTCTATCCACAAAATGGTCACTACCTAAGTGCTCATCAAACCATTTTAATCCAATATTATACATTGGCGTTTTTAATTGCTTAACTTTCACTATTAGGAGGCAAAAATAATTATTTTTTTATTTAAACAAACAAAAGTTTATCTTAAATATTATTTACTTTCTAGCGGATGCCTGATGATTAATAAAATGAAACAAAAATTAAACAGATTTTTAAAAATATTGATAAAGGTTCTTGCTTGAATTTATTTTATGATCTGCGGGTTTATTTCTATTTTATTATCTGAGCATTTAAAAATCTGTCCCGAATGGAAATTCACCAATGTATATGATAATTTTATTCCTTTCCTAATCAGAGAGAAAAACTATGTACCCTTTGCACTTTTGGTCTTCGCGGTAAAATTGTTTTGTATTACCGAACTAATTGTTTGGACGTTTAAGGTACTCTAAAACCCAATACCAGAATGTCATCAACTTGTGGGGTTTCTCCCTGCCATTTATTTAAATTCTCTTCAAGGATTTTAGCTTGCATCTTAACGTCTTCGTTTGAAATATTAGTTAAGTCTTGGATAAGATTTTTAGTCATAAACTTTTGACCGGTAGCTCCTCCGAATTGACTAGGATAGCCATCACTGAACATATAAATCATATCATCTTTCTGAATTTCTATCTCATGATTCGTGAAAGCACTCATTTCGGTTACATGAATACCAACAGGCATTCTGTCAGCTTTAAGTTCAATTAAATTGCCTTGTCGAAATAAATATAAAGAATTGTATGCTCCGGCAAACTGAAGTTTTTTTGTGCTAATATCAATGGTGCAAAGGGCTATATCCATTCCATCTTTGCTCTCTGCGGTCTTTGATGATTGAGAAAGCATAACCATTACAGATTCCCTTAAGCGATTTAGGATTTCAGCGGGAATACATTCATGGTTTTCTTTGATGATAATATTTAGCAATGATATACCCAACATGCTCATAAAAGCTCCGGGAACTCCATGTCCGGTGCAATCAGCAACCACTATAATAATTTTATTTTCAATTTTATCTATCCAGTAAAAATCACCGCTTACAATATCTCTTGGTTTAAACAAGATAAAATATTCAGAGAGAATAGAATCAAAATCTTCCTGACGAGGCATAATCGCATTTTGAATTCTTTTGGCATACTTAATGCTTGAGGTGATATTGTCGTTCAGTTTATTTATTTTTTTTTGTTGCTTATCAATCACCTCGAGATGTAAAAGAATGGATTCAACAAGAAGATCATACCATGTGGGATCGTTTTGTGAGTCTCTTGTTGCAGCATTCAGATCCAATAAAAAGTCGACTTCGTCGCGATCAATGATGCCATCCTTAAAAAGTAATTCGCGGATTGTTTTTACTTCATCTCCACTAATAATACCATCACTCAGTATTTTTTCTTTCCATTCGTTGATGTTTTCCACAGCTTAGCATTTATTGATTTCTTTAAAGTAAACTTAACTTTTTTTGTTTACAAATCCAATTCATACATTAAGACTTTATGTATAAACGACCTAATTACTCTACGCTTTCGAAATTTTAAGTTATTGCGATATTTTGTTTTGTCTTGGATCCCGCCAGAGGGCAGGCAAGCTTTGGTTCTTGCCTCTTATGTCTTTATTATTGATTATTCGTACCTGTTAATATCTCAGAAGCTATTTGTGCCCATTTTTCTTTGGGAAATTAAACCCCGCATCACTTAAAACACCGGTAACGAAATAACCACAAGCTATAGTTCCTTGTCTTGGAATACGGGTCTGCCCATAAAAATTCGATGGAGTCCCAAACCAATAAACGAAAATTTCGTTGGCTATTTTATCAAAAATATAATCCCGAGATAGTTTAATGACAGAATCTTTTAACAACTCATTTGATGCGTTTCGTAGCATCTTGTTGTCGTAGAGGTAATTATTTATCACTTCGGTCTTTTATGAAAAATCTTTAATAAGGGATTTTTAGATTATTGAACTCTTACTATTAAACTGTGGAACGTTTACTAATTTGGTTTATTAAAATTTAAAATTATGAAAAAATTAAGTCTACTACTTCTTTGTTTTTTATTTGTTGGTGCTGGATTGTTTGCCCAGACTGTTACCATTACACTAAAGGGAAAGGTTATCCTAGTTCAGGACCAGGACACTGTGTTGCATGATGCTATAAAGGTCAACGATTCATTAACAGGTACAGTAGTTTATTACACCAATCTTGCCGATAGCAGAACGGATACTACTGTTGGGGTTTACCGGAATTTGCAGACGCCGGCAGGCATTTCTGTGAAAATAGGGACTTTAACATTTCAAACAAATCCGGGTAATGTTAATTTTCTGGTTTCAACTTCCTGCAGAACCTCAGGTGGCGCTTTCAAGGTAATAAGTTACAATAATCAATTTTCGGTTGGGAATGATTATACCCTTAAAACAATAAGCTGGCAGCTCGATGACAAATTTTGTAGAACCCTTAAAAATGATAGTGTTGTACGTAAAATTGACCTTAATAAATTTACGCAAAATCCTGCTTTAGCTATTACCGCTTCTACTGATTATACCGATTATTTTATACGAGGTGTGGTAACGGAGATTACTGGTACGATTAGAGATGTTAATAATAATGTAATCGAGACTTATTCTTCTGTTTTATTGAATCCCGATCCGGTTGTAATTGATACTATTCCTGTTGC
>CAYZNC010000347.1:0-7224 GCA_964478555.1 uncultured Bacteroidales bacterium
GTTGAAAATTTTTAGGATTAAATTCTAGTAATGTGAATTAAGCGTCAGGTAAATGGAAGCAACTGACATTCTTATGGAATTGATTATTGTGCATATGCTGCGTTTACGATCTGACGAAGGAGACCTCAAAGGCGCAATATTCGGTAGCCGCTGGTGCCGTGTTTCTGACGCGTGCCTTAATGGTAATACCCAATAATTTATAACCACACACGTTTAAAACGCGCGCGAGCCGAGGAGATTCCTCTCGTTGGTAGAAATGTTAGTAGTGTGTGATAAAAAAACGAGACTGTCTCAAAAGTTGAATTACTTGTTTCACGCGGAGGATTGACGGGTATGCCTTCATGTAACCAGTGGTTCATGGCTTCAATCATGGAATCCTGAACCACATCCTCCGCAATGTCGATATTTTCCGGACCGAATATGCGCGTTAATACAGATACCAACTTCCCTGCCTCGTGACGGAAAAGATGGTCCATAAGTTGATCAATTTGGGCTTTATTTAACATGGTAAATTGATGAATATAAACCTTGTAAAAAACAACGAGGAAAGGAAAAGGTTTTCAGGATTGAATTTGTATAACGAGAAAGATAGGGATTGTGCGTTGGACCAAACCCTCAGGGTTTCAAACACCCTGAGGGTTTAAATTCCGTACATATCACTGTATACTAACACTCTCCAGCAATGGATTTAATGAACTTTGAATTTCGGAAGTAAGGCTATTGGCCGGAGTCGTTAATACGATAAAGACCTTATTCTTTCCGAAACTGGAGCTTACAACGTAATGTTGCCATTTTTCTTTATTGTTTTCACTGATCAATGCAATTTGTTGCCACACCTGATTACCAATGGTTTGTGTAGTTGGAACGCCTCTGTTTGTTAAGTTATAGTGATTTAAATATTTGGCGATAAAGGCATCAGCAGTATTGTATTTGCCCGCATCAATCACACCATACAACTGAATGGCAGAATTACCCTTATTGCCCGCCTCAAAATAATTTTGGATACCTTGAGCATTCCAGTTATCCTTAAGTGATAATGTTATTTTCAAATTTTGCAAACGCATGGTTATTGCATTTTGTCCGATTGGTTGATCTCTTTTGATGAATTCGGAATTCAGAAAATACAAACCTGAAACAATACCCTGCGGATTAACTTTAAATTTTACAACGGTAGATGTCAACAAATTACGGCTGAAGGCGTACGACTCATTAATGAAATCCAGATTACATTTATAAATGATGTCATTTCCACGTAAGGCCGTTAATTCAATATTTTTATTTTCAGTTTTTGTAATTATGATACGGGCTCCATTGAGCAATGACAATCCACCACCCGCTGCTGAATAGTTTCCCGGAAATTTATCAATATCAACACGGATTCTGGTTGTTTTTGCTTTCGTTGGATCAGGCATTTTTGTCATACCAAATGCGGAGGGATGAAGTCCAAGCGCCAACCGCAGCAAATTGTTTACCATATTTATATCTGGTAGGAATCTGTATTTATCGCACAATGTTACATCGATATTGAAAAGCATGGTTGCGGCAGTTTTATTTTCAACATCAATCATAGTGCATGATGACATAGTGCCTGTGCTACCCTGATGATAAATTATTTTACGGTTTTCAATGGTGGTTATCATCCAACCCAAGCCATAGTAGGTATCGGCATTAGTTCCGCCGTCTTCTTTCGAAATGCCTTGTATTTTGATACCATGTGCCCACATTGTTTGTAAGCTTTTTTCTGAGACAATTCCTTTGCTCCCTCCTTTATATGCACTCAGAAGTGCAATAAGATATTTCCCCAAATCAGAAGCAGTAGAATAGGTGAAAGAGCCCGCAGGAATATATTCTCCCGATTCTGATTGCTTATTCCGGGCAGCAGCAATTCCTTTATCGATTCCATAGTAATGACCATAGATTGCACTTAGCTTTTCAAATTCATCAGGGTTTGCTGTGGAGCTAACCATATTTAATGGCTTAAAAATGTTTGCCTCCAGGAATTTTGTGTATGGACTGCCTGAAACTTTATGGATTACCAATCCTGCAATACTATAGCCTAAATTGCTGTATTCATAAGACATTCCGGGTTCACGGGTAAGGTATATCCCATTTAAAGCCCGCACGAGGCTTTCTGTCGATTTATCCGTAAGATCGTAGGTCGGCGTTGCATCACCATAAATTCCGGAAGTATGATTCAACAACATGCGAATGGTAATCTTATCGCTTTTATCCTTGTTTGCCGTTCGAAACCATGGCAAATATTTGATAACAGCACTATTTAAATCTACTTTCCCTTGTTCAGCCAATTGCAACATAGCAAGTGCGGTCATCGACTTTGTTAAGGAGCCTATGGCAGAAACCGTATGAGGGGTAAACTTCTTTGTTGTATTAATTTTTTCAACACCATAGCCTTTTGAAAAAATGCATTTGTCATCTTTAACTACCACTGCAGAAAAGCCGGGAGCGATATGATGAATATATACATCATTCAAATAGTCATCCATGGCTTTGATAGATTGACCAAAACTTAATGATTTCATACCTAGCAGTAATCCTATCAGTATTATGTTTTTCATCGTATTCATGTTAATATGTTTTGATTATAAATACTTTATTCTCAAAGTGAAAATATTGAGCAATTATTCGGTAATTAAAATACGGGGATTCACCTTTTTTGCCCTGGCAGAAACCAGCCACGAACTAGTCAATCCAAAAATAAGAACAACTGGTATCATCATGAGCGTACCCCAAACATTGCTGCAATACGGAAATTTGACCAGACCGATATGCTGAGTCATCATATTCATAAGTGGAGGACTTGTAAACAGGGCCAGCGGTATGCCTGCAAACAAGGCGATTATAAAGAGGATTAGATTCTTATATAATAAAACCAGTCGTAATTGTTTGGGTGTAAACCCGATCGTTTTTAAATAGCCAAAAATTCTTGATGATTCGCGGATATTAATAACCATATCATTCCAAATGGTTATGAGCATCACTGAAAGAAAGAAGACAGATAAGAGGAAAAGTGTAGATTTCATGCTTGCAATAATACCCTTTACTGCCTGGCGGTCTTCTATACCGGGCTCAATATTGATAGTCTCGCCAAATTGTTTTTGCAACACATTTTTAAATTCGTTTACACTAATTCCATCTTTTACTTTTATACTGTAGGTGTCAGGTTCATAAAGAGGGTTCAGCATTTTCATTGCATGCTCGTGCAGCCGGAATCCCTGTCCCATATTACTTACATCCTGATAAATGCCAGAAATACAATATCTGACCTTTTGGCCTTCCAGAAAAACATCGATGCTATCGTTTACTTTTTTATGATAGGCATTGCTGGTTCCCACACACAAGGCTATTTCCGTTTCTTTTTCAGGGTTTCTTCCCTCTAGGCTGATTAATCCCATGGCGGCTATATTGCCGCTTAAAACCCTGCCGTATATTTCCTGTATTGCCTTACCCTTCTCCGACAATATTGACAAACCCCTGAAACTAAAAGGCATAACGGTTTTTATTTCCGGTTGAGCGGAAAGGCTTTCCATAAACTGCTGATGCTTGAGTTTAAACATAAATCCCTCCTTCAGGCTTACCTGAATATCGCCATTGTCAAAGCCCCATGCAGGCTTGTTTTCCTTTAATCTTGAAAATGAATTTGAAATATTAACGGAAAAAACCAGCATGAAAATTCCCAACAGAAAGCTCACACTTGAAATGATGGATCGCCTTCTGCTACTGGTAATAAATCGAATTCCCAACAAAAATGATAAGGGAAAAGAATACCGCTCCATCAGTTTGGAAGGCTTAATCGTTGACATTGATTTTGCTGGCATACCACTTCTGATAGCTTGTGATGCTGGTACGCTGCCCGCCTTCTTACCTGAAATAAGCGAAGTAATAAATACAGACAGCGCAATGATCAACGTCGAAATTGCATAGATAGCTGCAAAACTGGTTTCATAATTAGTTAGACCCAGCGAATTGAGCATGGAGGAGATGATAATTTTGACAATGAAATACGATCCGGCCAGACCTAAGGGAATGAACACAAGGAGGAGCAATAAAAACTGAAAAACATACATGACCGTCACATTTTTTGGCGTAAATCCCAGCGCCTTATAAATACCGATCAGTTTATAATCGGAAAAAATCTGACTTGAAACGGTGGTATTAATGATAAACATTGCAATTATCACGGCAAGTAAAGAGAAAAAAAGTAATACCGAGCTTATGATTTGGTAAACACTTAAAAATGTGGATTTGAACAGACTGTATTGCAGGTTGCTGCCTGAATAGCTGATAGCATCATTGAAGCGTTGCCATAATTCACTTGTTTTGTTTGGATCTTTCAGCCGAATCCCTAACATGATATTATTCAAGTCCTGAGCTGTTACAAAAAGCGGTAATTCTCCCGGCGCCACCCATGCCCTGGTTGGATTCATCAATCCGCTTACAAAATGCGGATCCACAATGGTGGCGGTAACAATCAATGAATACAGTCCCTTACCCGAAGCTAATCCTATGGTATCTCCAATTCTAATTCCATTATTTTGGGCAAGGTGCGATGGTATCCATATCTCGTTGAAGCCAGGATGATCTTTCTTAGTACCTTCCAATATCTGTACCTGATCCTGGATAAGATGATTCGGCGTATATTCGGCAATTTGAATCATAATATCAATTTTCTTTTCCTTATAAATGAGGGGACCATTAAAGGTCTTTAATGGCGTTGGTAAGCTAACTGACTCAATTTCCGGCTGCTTTAAAAACCAGTCTGAAATTTTCCGGGCATCATCGCTCCGTTGGTCAAAATACATAAGTATATGAGATGCCTTAAGTTTGTTAAAAACAATGTCGAAAGGAGCAGAGGTGCTTTTTATGATCCCTATGGATGTACTTAAGAGTAATGTTGCCAGCATAATTGAAATCCCCGTCAACAAAAACTGAAGTTTGCGTTTTTTTAGATTTCCCTTGAAAATCAATAAATTATTTTTCATTTTGTAAATATTTTAGTTGATTAAGAATTTGGAAACTACCATCCCATTTGTTTTAACCAGGTGAATAAAGAACTTTCTCTTTCTGCCTGAGGTTGGTCTTTGGTAAATTCAAATGTGCCTGGCATGCCGCCATCTTTAAAAAATAGCACTTTGTCCCCGTAGCAGGCTGCTTTTAAATCGTGTGTTACCATGACAATGGTTTGACCATTTTCATTTATTTTTTTTAGGCAGTTCAAAGCTTTTTCAGATGCCGCAGAATTCAAGTTTCCGGTTGGTTCGTCTGCCATAAGGATAGTTGGAACATTTATTAAAGCCCTGGCTATGGCACATCGCTGCTGTTCGCCTCCGGAAACCTGCGAAGGCAGTCTGTTGGCAAGGGCCCTTAATTCCAGTTCATCCAATAAGAAATTAGTGCGTTGCTGAACAATTTTTTTATTGTGTGCGGAAAGATATCCTGCCACCAGTATATTCTCTCTCAAACTGAGATTTGGGATCAAATTATGCTCCTGAAAAACAAAACCGATGTGCTTCCGACGCATGAGTGCAAGTGCCGACTCGTTTTTATCCTGTACGGTTTGTTCATTGATCCATATTTTTCCGCCGGAAACGGTATCGAGACCACTTAATAAATAGAGCAGCGTTGACTTTCCTGAACCCGAATTACCCATGATCATAGTAAACTCTCCACGATAAATTTCAAAATCAAGATTATGAATTACCGGAACGCTTCCCTGATCTGAGGCGTAATTCTTTTTAAGGCTTTCTGTTTTAATTATTACTTCTTTCATACCTTTAAGTTTTAAATTTTAAATCCGATTGTCGTGTCAAAAGTAAAGGCTCTAAAAGACTTGATCGCTGCAGTTTATAGGCTGCAACTCTTTTTAAGTAAAATGATACTTTTGCGTGAAAAGTGATACCCTTCAGCAAAAAGAAACTTGACCATGCAATACTTACAAATAGCCAGCGGAACCATAATTGTATTTGCAATAGCCCTTCTCTTAAGTAAAAAAGGAAAAAGGATTCCGGATTACTTATTGGTATCGTGGTTCTTACTTTTTTTGGCAAACATTGCAACCATTTTTATCATAAGTCAATTTCCTTTTCCCTTAAAGCCATGGATGAAATTTGTAGTTGAAATAAGCGAATCGTCTTTGTTTCTTCACGGCCCTTTTTTATGGTTCTATACACGTTCCCTCACTGAACCCGGTTTTCGTATCAGATTCGTTCATGCCTTGCATGTGATACCTTTTGTGATCTGTTTCCTCACTTTGATCTCATCTGCTATAAGAAGTGATGATGCTAATTCATTGGGATTTCAGATAATAATATGGGCTAAAATGAGCAGTGCTGCCATTTATGTGACACTTAATGTGCTGATTTTAAATAAGCACAGGCGGATCGTGGAAAATGTTTTCTCGAATATTGAGAAAAGGACCCTCAACTGGCTTAAGTTTATTACATGGGGTATGGTAGTTATTTTGGTTATAGGGATCTTAAGTATTCTGACTCAGTTCTTAACCTCGATAGCTATTCCTCAATTTGGTGGATTATTCATCAATACGGCCCTATGTTTATTTATTATACTGATGGGTTACTTTGGTTTCAGGCAGGATACCGTATTTATGCATTTACCTGTTTCATTGCAAACCATGAATGAAATAGTAAATGTTGAGGTTACTAAGGAAGATGTAAGACGAGAAGACGTAAAATACAGAAAATCGGGTTTAGACCTGGAAAAATCAAAGGAAATAAATGAGCACTTACAAGCATTGCTGAAAAACCAAAAGGTTTATCTCGATCAGGAATTGACCTTATTTAAGCTTGCAGAAATAATACAGGTTTCGGCCAATCATCTGTCGCAGGTAATTAATGTGCATCATGGACAGAACTTTTTTAATTTCATTAATGCTTATCGTATTGAAATGGTGAAAGAGCGTATAAAAACAAAGGAATCACAGAAACTATCGTTGTTAGGAATTGCTTTTGACTGTGGCTTTAACTCTAAGGCATCGTTTAACCGGGCATTTAAAAAGCATACCGGCGTCACCCCGTCGGAATATAAAAATCAACTGGAAAGAAGTAAATAGCTTCCTGAGAAACTCTCTATTCAGGAACATTTTGGGTTACCGGTTAGTCCAAAAAATTACTTTGATAATACATTACTTGTTGTTAATTTTGCATTTCTATAAAAAATATTGGATATGAGTTTATTTAAGCCTTTAGA
>CAYZNC010000348.1:0-7205 GCA_964478555.1 uncultured Bacteroidales bacterium
GGTTGCTGTACCTATGGCTACGCCTGTCACAACACCCGTTGAACTAACGGTTGCAGCAGCAGTATTGCTTGATGTCCAGCTAACCGATTTATTGCTTGCATTTGATGGGGCTACTGTTGCTGTTAATTGGGTGGTTGCACCGACATTAACGGAGACTGTGGTTGGAGCCATCGTTACTCCGGTTACAGCAATATTGGTGTTGCCAGCAGATGTAATTGTTACATTCCCTTTATTTGGTACTGCGCTAAATACTAAATAAGTTGTTGTCCCTTCAGTTACGATGCTTGATGTTACGGCTGCTCCACCTTGGGTTACCGTTGCACCTGTCCAGGCGCTTGGTAAAGGACGGCGAATACTAATGGGATAGTTATAAATGGTATTATCCAGATTGTCAGTGACTGATAATACAATTGTACTACCATTGTCGGAAACAACCGATACTGTTGCTGCATTTCTCTCCTTAATGTATTTTACTACGTTAACAAAACTACAAACCCAGAATGATGCACTATTCTGATTAAGATATTGGAGGCTCCCGCTTATTGCTGATGAAGATGTGGGAGAATAGCCTGAACCGTTATCAATTTCGTGAGTTAACCAAACAAGCCATCCCTTGGATGAAACAGCTGAACTTGCTTTACTATTAAATTGGTCAGCTGTTTGAACACTTCCCTGGCTACCAGTTATAATTGAACTAATATTATTAAAATCAGCTGGTGACGAACTGTTAATCTGACCTGAGCAATTACGGGCAGCAATATAATATTGACTGGTTAGTGTTGCATCGCCAGCATTGCAGTTGGGATATGCCAGGGTTAAAGGTTTTATACCAATGTTACTGGCTATGATCGACTGTGAATTGGCAAGTTCGGTCTGCTGACTGGCAGTTGATAAAGTATTAAGAGAGGTGTGGCTCACGGTATGGCTGCCAATTTCGTGGCCTGCATTAGCCATCACTTTATATTGTGCCCAATTTGGCGACCAGCTGGTAACGATATAAAATGTAGCAGTATAGCCATACTGATTGAGTAATGGAACTACAGTTGTAATTTGATTCGCAAGATTATCGTCGAATGTATACGAAACTGCGGCGGGTTTAAAGTCTTTCCAGGTTCCAACCTGATAGGGAGCTGTAACGCTTTGAGCGTTAACTAATGTAGGGATCATCATCGCTACAAGAATTGTCATTCTTAAAATTGTAGATTTCATCTAATAAATTTTTAGTTAGTTGTTAAAAGTTATTTTACCCATTTCAACAAATAAATGGAAAATAGCCAGATATTAATGTTGCATGAGATTAATATTGAAGTCTAAAAATATTCCAGATATATCAAAGGAATATGGAGATTTGTCCTTATTAATTGGATTTTTGTCCTCCGTTGTAAAAAGAAGGATTTTATTTTAACCCGTTACGGTTGGAAGTATAGTCTTTTGGAGAAATTTTATAGTATTCTTTAAATACTTTGCTGAAATAGGCAGGATCGCTGAATCCACAATCATATGCTATCTGACTAACCGTGTTTTGGTTTGAATTTAGAAGCTCAGCAGCCTTTTTAAGTCTGAAATTTCTTATCAAATCGTTGATCGACTGATCTGAAAGCGCCTTATATTTTTTATAAAAAATACTTCGGCTCATGCGCATTTTTTCAATAATATCGTTAACATTAAATTCCGGTTCGCTGAAATGAGTTTTTATCAGGTTAAGTATCTCTTCAATAAACTTAACATCCAGGTTGTTAGCTTTTAGTTTTGGATTTATAATGCCGTTTGATCCAATAAAATGTTTTCTGAGGTTTTCTTTCTGTAAAATAAGGTTTTTTAACCTGGCTTTTAATATTTCACCGTCGAATGGTTTATAAATGTAATCGTCAGCACCGGCTTCGTAACCTGTAATATGATCATTAACAGTGACTTTAGCTGTTAGCAGTATAATTGGTATGTGTGAGAATCTTAAATCATTCCGCACTTGTTTTACCAGTTCAAATCCATTTATTACGGGCATCATCACATCGCTGATTATCAGGTCGGGCATGTAATTTAAAATGTCGTTCAGCGCTTCAGATGAGTCTGTTTCTTTAATCACATCATATTGATCGGATAAGATAGATTCGATAAAATCGCTCATTTCAGCATTATCATCGATAATTAAGATTCTTTTTTCGTGTGTAAAATTATAATGTATTGATTCATTGATTTTTAATGGTTGAATGGTGTCTGAATTCGTTAGCATTTTCTCAAACACTTCGAATTCTGCTTTACCAGAATTGAATGGAAGTTTTACAGTAAATGTCGAACCCTTTTCGAGTGTGCTCGAAACCGTTATGGTACCTTTGTGAAGTTCAATAAGTTTTTTTGTCAGATCCAATCCGATGCCTGTTCCTGAATATTCAGGAGATTGCTTGGGCGAAGTAAAAAACCGGTCAAAAATATAGTTTATTTCGGATAGATCTATACCTTTTCCAGTATCGGCAATATCGATAATCAGTACTCCGGAGAGTTTTTCAAAATCGATGTTTACAATCACCGAACCACCGTCCGGAGTATTTTTAATCGCATTCGAGAGAATGTTCGAGAGGATTTTTTCGATTTTATCCGCATCGAAATCGCAGCAATAACATGAAATTGTTGATTTAAAACAAAGAGAAATATTTTTTTGACGGGCAAGTTCTGTAAAATTTTCCGAGCAAGTCAGCATATATTCAACAATGTCTTTATGATCCAGATTAAGTTTCATCATATGGTTTTCAACTTTACTGAAATCCATAATTTGATCCACCAGCATCTTCAGTCGGGATGCATTCCTATAAATTGTTTGAAGAGGCGATGAATTTTCGGTTTCTGATATAAGTTTTTTAAGCGGACCTAGTATGAGTGTCAACGGCGTCCTTAATTCATGCGAAATATTGGTGAAAAACTGGTTTTTAAGCTGGTTTAGTTCTTCGGATTTCTCTTTTTCCAAATGTTCCCTCCAAAGCTCGTTTTTTAAGTTTATTGAGATAATTGTATTTTTCCGGAAGTAATAAATAGCCAGCATAAAGAGTACAAGATAAACACTTTTTGCCATCCATGTTTTCCACCATGCAGGCATGATAATAATATCAAGCGATATACCCTTATCATTCCATACCCCGTCATTGTTTGATGCTTTGACTTTAAAAGTATATCGTCCGGGATTGAGATTTGTATATGTTGCAGAGTGTTGCCGGCCTACATAGTTCCATTCTTTTTCAAAACCTTCCAGTATGAATGCATATTGATTATTCTCCGGAGCTAATAAATTAAGAGAGGCAAAATCGATGGTAAAAACAGATTGATTATGTGAAAATTTCACAACTTTTGTCATGCTGATATCATTTATCAGGGGAGAATTCTCTTTGCCTATACCAACTGGTTTATTAAATATTGAAAGCTTGGTAAAAACAATATTAGGAATATAAGGGTTGGTTTTGATCTTATCAGGATTAAAAACATTGTAACCATTATTACCTCCGAAATAAATCATTCCAGCCTTGTTTTTGAAGGAGGCCCGACTGGTAAATTCATTGCCCTGTAGACCATCGTTTACATTGTAATTTTTAAAAACCGGTTTATCAGGGACATGAATGCCACTGATAAATTCAGAAATGCCATTATTTGTGCTAAGCCATAAATTTCCATGATCGTCCTCCTCTATTGCCCTGATGTTATTGTCGGGTAATCCGTGGCTTTTATAATAATGTTTGAAAGTACTATCGTTCTTATTAAAGAAGTTCAACCCATTGTTTGTACCAATCCATATATTTTTCTTACTATCCTCAAAGAAGCAAATTGCCCCATTGAAACTAATGCTTTTGGGATCATTAGGATGATGGGTAAAAGTTGTAAAATGATTCCTTGCCCTATTGAAAAGATCCACCGCAACGGTAGTTGAAATCCAAAGATTACCATCGCTTGCTTCCAATAAGTCCCCCACCCAATTACCTGAAACACTGTTTTTATTATAATTAATCAGGTAACGTTCAAAAGTGTTTGTTTTATAATCATATCTGTTAAGTCCTCCACTCATCGTTGCTATCCAAAGATTTTTATCGCGGGTTTCAATGATCTTAAATATATTATTGCTTCCAATGCTTTTGGGATCATTCTCATCAAATATGTATCGATTAAAAGTTTTCGTTTTCTCATTAAAAAGGTTTAGTCCGCCACTCCATAACCCAATCCACATATTATTACGACTGTCACGACAAAATGCCCATACTGCATTCGATCCTATAGATTGGGAGTGGTTATATTCGTAGCTATAATATTGAAAAGTATTTTTGCCTTTGTCCAATACATTGAGCCCTCCTTCAGTACCAATCCATAAATACTTATCTTCTTCGTAAATTGCATTGACCCTGTTATTATTAATGCTCGAATTTGAACCGGAGTGCATGAAATGATTGAATTTTTGCAAGAAAGCATTATAATAATTTACGCCATTTCCATAAGTTCCGATCCAAATGGTATTTTGTCTGTCACGGTATATACAATGAATAGAATTATCCGATAACCCTTCAGGATCAAACGGGTTATAACCGATATGGCTGAAAGCAAGCTTCTTACCCGGAAAAGTTTTCAAATCGAGAAGATTCAAACCTCCATTCTCAACGCCAATCCACAAATATCCATTTTCATCCTCTGCAATTGCATACACGGCGCCATCGCTTAAAGTTTCTTTATTACCGGGTTCGGATTTGAAATTTATGAAATGGGGATTACGGGGGTTGTTTTTATCATAGGTCATATAACGTAATCCATCGGAACTGGTACCTACCCAAATACCTCCCCTACTGTCCTGAAATAATGAATGAACCCGGTTATATGCTGCAATCCCCAACTTTTTATCCGGCATTAAGGTATTAAAAGAGTAATTAGATGTATCGAGAAATAATAAACCACTATAGGTTGCTAACCAAAAATTATTATTACGATCATGCAGAATACCATCAATACTAATACTATTATTAATCAATTTTGCGGTTAAGGTGGAGGGATTAAAAAGAAATAGTCCTCCAGATGAGCCAATCAGGAAAAGGCCGTTGTCATATTCACTGATACTGTTTACATAATCATTTATTGCTCGTATCGGAATGAATTTATCTTTTTCACGATCATATAAATTAAGCCCGGCTTGTGTTCCAACCCACAGGTTTCCTTTTTTGTCCTCATAAATAACAATAATGGTATTATGATTGATACTGAAAGAATCGTCCGATTTGTATATCTTAAATGAAATACCATCGTATCTGTTAAGTCCATCTCCGGTGCCTACCCAAAGGTAACCTAAACGATCCTGAAAAATGCATTTTACCCAGCTACGCGACAGACCTTCCTGCACAGTCAGGTGCTTGAATTTATAGGAAGTTGATTGTGAAAACAGATTGCTCACAACAAAAATTAGTAAAATCAAAATTGAAATTCGTTTCATATTTTTTTTACCACTTATTTTAATGCTTTGTATTGTGAAGTATTAGATTAACCATGCAACGGTCCATAATCAATTGATTTCCCTTTTTCAAAGCAATTAAGATAACAAATATAAGAAATGACTTGGTTTCTTTGGAATTGAGGCGATAATATTCATCAGCATGATTTACACTGGTAACTCTTCAGCCAATGGGATGAAAAACGTATTTCAATGTGCTGGTTTTCAAAAAACAAAATGTTATTGCATTCCACCCTAAAGTTGTAGCCTAACTGCGGCTTGCTCCAATTATAAAATACGTTAATGCAGCCCCGCAGATGTCTTTGTTTTCTTACTTGTAATTTTTCACTAATTCTTCTGCCCGTTGCAACCGATGGAAAAGTCCTGTGTCCTTATATTTTTGCTCAATTTGAGCATAAGAAGATTCCGTATAATGCGGAAGTTGTTTTTTAATCCAGTAACATAACAAATATTTTTTGTTCTTTTATTTCAGGAAAGCCAATCAACTGTTTGCCCTGCTTTTGAGAAAAGCCTTCACTTTTTGGTCCAGCTCACTTCCTCCTTTATTTTCCTGGGCATACACCTTGGCATCCAGAGAATTTATCATGATTATTAGAAATATTAAACATTGAAGCAATTTAGTGATTTTCATACATTTGTTTTTCGTATAACAATCCATAAATTAAATGGTTGCCTGTATTTATTTACATTAATTTTTTCAATCTTCAGCTTACGACATGAAATATAAAAAGGCCCACATCCGAAGATCTGAGCCTAATATTATAAAACATCTAACCTGAAAAGTAAGAAGTGCTAAGTATCTTTACTTGCTATTTCTTAATTATTTTATAAGTATTGGTATTTTGTTGAGAAACCACTTTTATTAAGTATATCCCAAATGGCAATCCATTTCCAATTTGATTGGTTTTGGAAATTTGCGCTTTGTCTAATCTTTGTACAATCTTTCCGGACTCATCAGTAACATATATTTCACTAATCAATTCAGGTTTTGAAATACGAAGATTAATGGATGTTGCGAATGGATTCGGAAATAGCTCTATTATGTTCTTCTCCTCTGTTACGCTGGCATTTTTGGTTGCAGGAGCTTCGAAATGCGACCAGGCAAAGGACCCTTTGTAATGGATATACCAGACACCATTGATTGCTGCCGGCATGCTGCTCGACCATTTGTTGGTATAATCTACTCCGTTGATTTCAACTAAAACCATATTCCAAGAGTTCACATAAGCAATAGCCTGCGTGGTTGACCAGCAATACTCGCCAGCACCATCAAACTTGAATGGTATGGTTATCACTGCCGGATTTGAACATGGTGTTGTACTAACTGGTATTACAGTGATTGACGATGTCGCTGTTTTGGCTTGATCAACTGTGATTACTGTGATTGTTGCGCTACCTGTCGCTACACCGGTTACAAGGCCTGTTGCACTGACGGTTGCCACAACTGTGTTACTTGATGTCCAGCTAACCGATTTATTGAATGCATTTGCTGGAATTACCGTTGCAGTGAGTTGTGTGGTTGAACCAATATTAAGAGGGACTGTGGTTGGGGTAATCGTTACTCCAGTAACATAAATACCTTCACCAGGTACGGTAACATTGCAGGTTCCTCTAAATGAACCATCTGCTGTAGTAACGGTAATGGTTGCAATACCCGCTGCTACACCAGTTATAAGACCAGTTGTACTAACGGTTGCAACAGCAGTGTTGCTTGAACTCCAGCTAACCGATTTATTGG
>CAYZNC010000349.1:0-7195 GCA_964478555.1 uncultured Bacteroidales bacterium
CGGGTTTGGAAAACTTATAATTATGTCGTAATTTAAAAGAAAATAAGTTTGAATGGTTGATGACTTTACCTATCGAAGTTTTAAATAATTTAATTATGAACCTAAGAAAAATAAAATATCTTTTTTTTATGACTATCGTTTTACATAGTTGTCATAGCGGCCAGGTAAATAATAGTCAGGTTACATGTCCGTTAAAAGCCCCTTTTGAATATTTCGACCAAATTGATCAATCAGATTTCCATTTTGCGGATCTTGATTATCGTTTAAATGATGCAAAAGGGAAAAATCTCACAGATAAAGTTGATGCGATAACTAAAGAATTTGCGACGGTTCAGAATGCATGTTTAAAAAAGCTTGATGAAAAGTTTCCCTCTGGGGCAATTAAAATACCCTTCGAACAAATAGGTAGCAAGGATACCGTAACCGTTAAATCGATTTACATATCGGGCTATTCATTCCCCTGGAATACAGCAACTTCTATTTGCTATTACTTTACCGTCGAATATGATTTGGCCAATAAAGATTTTTGGTATCCAAAATTACCTTTAACGTTTTTGGATGAGGAAGGAGATGTTCTTTTAATTTGCAGTATTCCTGCAGATAAGAGTGGTAAATCGAAACTTTTGGTTAAAACGCAACCCTCATTTATGAAGTTTACAAAAATTATTATTAATTAAAAAGAATATGGTTAAACTCAATTTGAAAATAGGGACCAAGATTAGTGTTGTAATGATAAGTTTTGTGGTATTGTCAGTGCTTACGGCTCTCGTAGGTCGTGTTATCATTAACAAATTTCAGTTAGCGGCTTCAACACATATTCCTACGCTGGATTTTTATGAAAGATTTTTTAGCGGGTCAAGAATGGAATTGTTGAAATATGTCAATAGTAACATGTATAATGATACCATAGGTTATGACAGGTCCGATTTTGATTTTCAGAATCTTTTGATTTTCCATTGGGTAAAAAATATGAAAGAAAGATTTGGACCTAATCAGGAGGTTAACTTCGACTATAAAATAGTAGAAAAAAATATGATTGATTATGTATCCAAAGCAAACAAAACTTGTGACTTGATAGCAGAACTAACCGTAGTACGACATTCCAATTTGAATACTTTCCATAAGATCGAGTTACTTTGTAATAATTCAAAATTTACGCGGGTTTCAAGCGAAATTCACAAGATGGGTGATATGGAATATACTATTCTAATTTCAAAGAATAATGCTTTATTTACTACGATAAGCGAAAATTTAACCAAATTAAAATCCTCACTATCTCCGAATGAAAGTTCTGAATTCTTATCATTGCTGGATCTTTATGAAAAAGGATTTATTCGTTTAAAAGAATTATCGGAGCAAATACCCAATCAGTTAGGTCAGACTGAAAATTCGTGGAGTGCCTCTTACTGGGGCTATGCTTCGGGCATGAAAGCGGCAATTGTTATGGCAATGGGCGATATGCAGAAGAATATTAATACTTACTATATTGTGATTGTTCTGGTTATTATTGTAATAGGTTCAATTTTTACCTTTTCCATTGTTAGATCTATCAATAACGGTGTAAAAGAGAATTATGCCGTTATTGAATCCGTAGCAAATGGTGACTTAAGTATTAAAATCTCAGAAAATAGCCTGCAACGCGGGGATGAGTTCGGACAATTATCGCAAAAATTGCACAAAATGATAGAAACCCTAAAATCAGTAATTACAAAAATCTCAGTTTCAACTAATGATGTGAGTATAGCAGGCACTGATTTAAAGGAGTCTTCGGACGATATCGCCTCGGGAGCCAATGTTCAGGCTTCCTCACTGGAAGAAATATCAGCTTCGATGGAAGAAATGGTTTCCAATATTGAACAAAATACAGAAAATGCCCATCAAGCAAAAGAGCTGGCCGAATCACTATCCTCAAAAATAATTACTGTAAACGAAGCGTCATCCAAAAGCATATCATCGATTAAGGATATTACAGATAGAATTACGATCATTAACGAAATTGCCTTTCAAACCAATTTACTAGCTCTCAACGCAGCAGTAGAGGCTGCCAGAGCAGGGGAATTTGGCAGAGGTTTTTCGGTTGTGGCGACAGAAGTGAAAAAGTTAGCTGAACGTAGCAGGGCGGCGGCAGATGAAATTCATGTTATCTCGCAAAACAGTGTAAAAATCACAACAGAAGCGTCGGCATTACTTTCAGATATCATTCCTTATATTAAAAATACCACCGCTATTGTTCAAACTATTGCATCAGCAAGTTTGGAGCAGCGTTCAGGTTCTGAACAAATTAATAATGCTATCCAGCAATTGAATCAATTAACTCAACAGTATGCTGCAACTTCGGATAACTTATCCAAAAAATCGCAAACCCTGGATCAAATGGCCTCTGATTTAAAAGAACAAATAACTATTTTCCAGTTGTAGAGGCAACAAACTCAACCAACAGGAAGTAATTTTTCTTTGGGAAGCTTGCAATCAAATTTTATTATTCGATTTAAAAGTATTTATATCCAAAGAATAATGGGGTCTCAATTTTTTCAATCCGATAAATCCAAAATCTGACCAAATATCATTGTTCTTATCACGAAAAGATAGTAAATTACCACTTTTCTAAATGATTCAGAACGTAACCCAAATTAAATCTTACTGGTCAGAATATAATACTGAAAACATGAAAAAGTTATCAATTTTAGCGATAGGAATATTCCTGATATTCCTGGCAGCATGCAACTCGAATTCAGAACGGAATAAATCTATGGAAAACGCGAAGAACATGGTATCAAATCCATTTATGCATGCCAGCACGTTGCCATTTCAGGCACCTGATTTTACAAAAATCAAGGATAGTGATTTTGCCCCTGCATTTGAAGAAGGCTTCAAAGAACAATTAATAAAAATTGAAGAGATTGCCCAAAATTCTGAGGCACCCACATTTGAAAATACGCTTGTAGCGCTGGAAAAGAGTAGCCAACTTCTTCGCCGGGTCAATGGCGTTTTCACTATGCTTTCCGGAGCCAATACCGATACGGTTTTGCAAAAATTGAATGAAGCTATTGCTCCAAAATTGGCGGCACAGCAAGATGCAATTTATTTGAATGAAAATCTTTACAAAAGAATCAAAACCATCTACCTAAAGAAAAATGTGCTCAATCTTGATAAGGAATCAGCCTGGTTGTTGGAATACTATTATACTCAATTTATACGTGCCGGCGCAAACCTGTCGACAGATGATAAAACCATTTTAAAAAAATTAAATGAAGAAGAAGCCGGCATCAGCGCCAAATTTACCAACCAATTGTTAGCTGCCGCAAAAGCCGGAGCATTCGTGGTGGACAACAAAGAAGCTCTAAAGGGTCTTTCAGAAGGAGCGCTAAATTCCGCTGCACATGATGCTGAGGTGGCCGGGAAAAAAGGCAAATGGATGTTGCCTTTGCAAAACACTACCAAACAACCTGTCCTGCAATCATTGGAAAACAGGGAAACCCGCCACCAATTATTTGAGGCGTCGTGGAACAGGGCCGAAAAAGGCGATAACAACGATACGCGTACAACCATAATGCGGTTGGCTGAAATTCGGGCTAAAAAAGCACATCTCCTGGGATTTACCAATTATGCAGCCTGGAATTTACAGGATCAGATGGCCAAAACCCCTGAAGCTGTGCAAACTTTCCTGAAGAAACTGATACCGGCAGCTACAGGTAAAGCTCGCATGGAATCGGCAGACCTTCAGGAGGTTATTGATAAAGAAAGAGGCGGATTTGAACTTCGACCCTGGGACTGGAATTTTTATGCTGAAAAAGTTCGCAAAAGCCGTTATGACCTGGATGAGAATCAGGTAAAACCGTACTTTGAATTATTCAATGTGTTGAAAAATGGCGTGTTTTACGCCGCTAACCAGCTGTATGGATTGACATTCAAACTCAGGACCGATATTCCGGTATACAACAACGACATGCGTGTGTATACCGTCTATGACAAAGACAGCAGTGAACTCGGTTTATTTTATTGTGATTATTTCAAGCGCGATAACAAATCAGGTGGCGCCTGGATGAACAATGTGGTTGAGCAATCAAAATTACTGGGAACTAAACCAGTAATTTACAATGTTTGTAATTTCACCAAACCGGCACCCGGTGAACCTGCATTAATTAGCTTCGATGATGTAACCACCATGTTCCACGAATTTGGGCATGCCCTGCATGGTTTTTTTGCCGATCAGACCTACCCCAGTTTGTCGGGTACCAACGTAGCACGTGATTTTGTGGAACTTCCTTCGCAGTTTAATGAGCATTGGGCCCTTGAGCCAAAAGTATTCCAACATTATGCAGTGCATTACAAAACCGGAAAACCGATACCTCAGGAACTGGTCGAAAAGATCAAAAAATCGCAGAAGTTTAACCAGGGATATGCCCTGACAGAAATACTGGCAGCTGCCGACCTTGATATGGAATGGCATACTATTCAATTTGGTGATTCGATAAAATCAACCGACGATTTTGAAACCGCCGCATTGAAACGTACTAATCTTGATCTCCCACAGGTGCCTCCACGTTACCGTTCCAGCTACTTCCTGCATATCTGGGGCAATGGATATGCAGCAGGTTATTACGCTTATTCGTGGACAGAAATGCTGGATGAAGACATCTACAATTGGTTTAAAGAAAATGGAGGGATGACACTAGCTAACGGACAACGCTTCCGCAAAATGATATTGTCTCGCGGAAACACTGAAGACTACAATAAAATGTTTTACGATTTCTGTGGACGTAAACCTGATATACATCCTATGTTGGAAGGTCGTGGGTTACTGGATAAATAATCTGTTAATCAAACAAAAACATTGATTGTCTCAACACCTTTAAAAATTTGTTTATCTAAATTACAATAAAGAGGTGGTTTGATGAACTCTTTTCTGCGACCTTTTGGTTTTCCACAAAAGAAAAAGTAAGATTTCCTGAGGATAGCAAAGTAACCTTAATAACTTTGACAACCAAGCCTTTAACTTGGCTAGTATGTTTTGGCATATGATAATTGCATAGGATTAAAATAGCATGTTTATGGTATAAATTTACCTTATTAATGGTATGGGAATGAAATTACAACTTTGGTAGTTTTACAAAAGAATTAAACAATAATAAAAGGTATAAGTCGCAAAATATTAACAAAAAAACAACTTATATGACTACAAATACGAATGAAATAGCAAGTACAAATGAACTCTCCGGCTGGCAGGAATTCTGGTCGAAGGAAGACTGGTGGGCAGTTTGGCTTGGCCTGCTTATTTTAATTCTGGCCTATGTCTTTTATCTTGCTGGTTCAAGCATCTCCTGGATTGCGGTAGCTCCGGCCAAATGGTCAACCTTATCACAGCTTGCCAAGCAATTTTCAACGAATGCCATTCGGTATCTTGCTTTGCTCGGTGCTTTATTGATTCTTTTTACCATTGTGATTTCATTTATCGGGCAAAATCCAAAGGCATTTATTCCATCGTTTATTTTTGTCTTTATACTTTCGACAATCATTTACGCCGCAGGCAGCTGGGACCAAGCCAGTCACTATAATCTGGAACCGCCACTGGTGGCACTCGTTCTAGGACTGATTGTTTCAAATGTTATCGGATTGCCTAGGTGGCTCGATGCCGGTTTCCGGGTCGAATTTTATATTAAACTTGGCATTGTCCTGCTGGGGGCTACTTTGCCTTTCACGTTAATTATCTGGGCCGGGCCGGTGGCTATTTTGCAGGCTTCGATAGTTTCATTAGTTACCTTTTTCGTCATCTTCTTCACTGCCCGAAAGCTGGGTCTGGATCACCGTCTAGCGGCGGTATTGGGGGCTGGTGGTGCTGTCTGTGGTGTTTCAGCGTCTATCGCAGTTGCCGGCGCCGTACGAGCCAAAAAAGAGTATCCGCCAATTGCCATAAGCCTTGTCATATTATGGGCTATTATTTTCATTTTCACGTTGCCGCTAGTTTCACGAACAATTCACCTGCCGACAGGAGTAGCTGGAGCCTGGATTGGGACTTCGGAGTTTGCAGACGCCGCTGGGTTGGCAGCAGCCCAATCTTATGGTGGATTTGCTGGAACCCACTTGGGTATTTCAGGAACGGCAGATCAGGCACTTGCATCCTATACACTTATTAAAGTTATCGGTCGAGACATTTGGATCGGTATCTGGGCGTTTGTTTTGGCACTCATTGCTGTCACAGTTTGGGAACGTTCTGAAACCAACTCAAAAGTTCAGGTTGGCCAGATATGGTGGCGCTTTCCCAAATTTGTACTCGGGTTCCTCATTGCTTCAGCTCTTACAACACTAATTGTCCACGGAAATTCAATGGTTGATTACAATAAATTGGTAAAACCCGCACTCATAGCACCCATCACGTCGTTGCGGACATGGGCGTTCACCTTTAGTTTCTTTAGTATTGGACTTACGACGCGATTCCGAGAATTGGCCAATGCTGGTATCAAACCCTTTGTAGCGTTCACTATCGGGGTAATTGTAAATGTAATTTTGGGATATATACTATCAGTAATCGTTTTCGGTCATTACTGGTCTTCCATTGTGACGCATTGACACATGAATATTTTTAATTCAATTCAACTGAGTAATTCCGGGCCGATCTGTCAAAAGTGTGCATATTTCCAAAACGATCCGGCTCTCATTGAAGAGGTTTATCGTGGACTCTCAGTAATGAGTTCCGGTTATGCCTCAGTCCGGGCCAGGGACGGTTTCTGCAATTATAATCAACTTTACCTTTCCGCACTGGACAGCTGTTCCAGCTTTGTGCTGTGCAAGTCTGAACTTATGCATGAAGAGGCTGGAAAAAGCAGGAAATAGTCACATTTTTCTTTGTTTACAGCCTGCCAATAGAGAATGACAGTCACAAAAGCTGAATAGAATCCACCGGAACCGCCACTATAAAAATAAAAGTCAACGCGGACATTTCCCATTTACCACGGGCTTGGCTGAAGCGGTGGTTTGATAAAAGCAGCTGGTGGACAATTAAGCAACAAGTCCTTAATTTTATTTTTATTGTTAACCTTCTGGTCCGTAGCCATCCTAACTGGAAAACTAAGTGAAATAATAACAAAAAAAAAGAGAAGCTATTGCTAACTTCTCTTTTGATTTTTTGTGAACCTGGAGGGACTCGAACCCCCAACCTTCTGGTCCGTAGCCAGATGCTCTATCCAATTAAGCTACA
>CAYZNC010000350.1:0-7166 GCA_964478555.1 uncultured Bacteroidales bacterium
TCCCGGATACTTCGTAATTGTAAAGAAGTTATCCAAAGATACATAAAGTCTTAACGAATTAACTTTAAGGCCTTTCAATAAGGACGAAGGAAGTGTATACCCCAATTGGATAGTCTGTATCCTCAGGAAAGAACCATCAAATACATATTGATCACTCTGGTATGTTTGACCAAGAGCATTCGCCGCAGGTTTTTTAGCAGCAACACCGGGTGTTGTCCATCTGCCATCATAAAAATATGTGACCCTGTTGGAGGCTTGTTTATCTGTTCTGATCCATCCCATTAACACCTTGTTCCCTTGTGCACCTGTCATTGTTAAAGCAAAATCTATCCCCTTGTATTCGAGTTTGATATTGCCACCATAGGTATATTTTGGAATCGCGCTACCAATATCTTGTCTATCCTTATCTGCTATGTATAAGGCTGAAGTGTCATTTCCATTAGCTGTAACAAATACAGGATTTCCAGTTTCCGGGTCAATACCATGTGTTTTATAACCAAAGAAATTCCAAACGGAGTGGCCTGGTTCAAATACGGTTGCTGATTGCCAACCTGTACCAATACTTGCACCGGGAACTCTTTTACCGAATACTGATTCAAGTTTGGTAACTTTGTTTTTTAAAGGAGAAATGTTCACGTCTACGGAATAATGAAACGCGCCGAACGAGTTATGATACCCTAATTCGAATTCAAAACCTTTGTTTTGTACTTCTCCACCATTGGCTTGAGGAGCAAAGTTGCCACTTGAGTAGGAAGGTATGCCCTGAAAAATCATGTCCTTGGTGGTCTTTACAAAATAATCAACGGTAAAGGTTAATTTATCCTTCAAAGCCCTTAAATCGAGACCTAAGTCCAATTGTTGACTGGTTTCCCAGGTAAGATCAGGATTTGAAAGAACATTGGGCTCATAAGCCTGTGCCTGCGAACCATCAGATAAGGTATAGGTAAGAGGCTGAGGTGTGGCTGTTGGCGAACTTGCATACGTTCCGGTAATAACTGCATTGTATTTAAACAAATTGTTTTCATCCAAGGCATTCAAACTACCATTTTGGCCCCAACTACCTCTAAGTTTAGCATAGGAAAGCGCCGTTTTTGGGAAGAAATTTTCGTTTGAAATAACCCAACCTGCAGATACTGATGGGAAAACTCCCCAACGACCACTTGCCGGAACTTGCGAAAGTCCAGCACCATCACGGCGGATACTTCCTTCCAGTAAGTATTTACCTTTATAATCATAAGAAAGGCGTCCAAAGAACGATTCTTTTCTTATTTCCTTGAGGCCACCTGTTACTGCATCACTATTATGGGAAGAAAAATCCAATTGAGCATAATTATCACTTGCTATACCCATCGGACTGCCGCTTCCGTTAATATTCTTATGGGTATAATCTTCTGCAGACATACCAGCTAACAAGGTAACGTTATGGTCGCCAAATTGACGGTTATAGGAAGCAAAATTTTCCCATGTCCATTTGTTATAATAATCATTATTATCATGAGTAACACCTCCAAGATTCAAGTTTGTGGCATCATAATAAAATGGAGGATTCCAAAAGTGGTTATTTTGTGTCGACAATTCCAGACCCACTCTGGAAGTAAACGAGAAACCTTTAAATGGCGTAAGATTGATATATATATTACCCAAAAGTTTATCATTGGTTGTAATGCCATTGGTGAGTGCCTGGGTTACGAATGGATTTCTAATTTCTCCTGCCACATATTGCGAAATACCATAATAATTGCCATCGGGAGCTTTTACAATCTGATTTTCACGTCCTGCAATTGTTTTAGTCTGAATAATAGTAGGAATTTTAGCAGGATCGGTATATTCAACCGGAGTGGTAGGATCCAATTGTAATGCACTGGCTATCAATCCACCAAATTCACCGCTATTTTCGTTAATCCCTTTGGTTATATAATGAGAGTAATCCACGCTACTTCCAACTTTTAACCATTTGGTAAATTGATGGTCGGCATTGAAAAGCGCTGAATATCTTTGAAATTCGTCCTGCTTGCCAATAATGATACCATCATTGTTAATATAGCTTAAGCCAAGCATATAGGTTGATTTTTCATTACCACCCGAAAAGGCAAGGTGATGTTTTGTAGAACTGCCTTTTTCAAAAATATCATCTAACCAATTGTTATTGTAATTTTGATCAACTGCAGTGGTTATGATGGAATTGCCATTTACATTTTTTTCAGTCATAAATTGAGCATATTGCTTTGTGTTCATCAGTTTTGGCAACCTTGCTACACTTTTAAATGCGTGTTGCACATCATAAGTGATGTTGACTTTACCTGTCTGCCCTTTTTTGGTCGTAATGATCACAACACCATTTCCACCTTCAGAACCGTAAATAGCTGATGAAGCGGCATCTTTCAATACTTCCATAGAAGCGATATCGCCCGGATCAAGATAATTGATATCGCCTGTTTTAATACCGTCCACTATAAAAAGAGGATTTGAATTGCCATTCGAGCTATAACCACGAATTCTGATATTCATACCAGCTCCGGGAGCACCTGATACAGGTACAACCTGAACTCCGGAAGTCTTGCCCTGTAGTGCTTCTTCTGCTCTTGAAATATTGGTTTTCCCAATTTCATCAGACTTAACACTTGAAATAGAGCCTGTTACCAAACTTTTCTTTTGAATACCATAACCAACAACAACAACTTCGTCAAGTTTTTGAGTTTCAGCAGCAAGTGAAATATTGATAGTTGCATTTGCGCCCACTGGAACTTCTTGTTTCTGATAACCTATGTAAGAAAATGTCAATACAGAGCTAGTACTTGGTACATCGATGGAGTATTTTCCACTGGCATCCGTAACGGTACCCAGGGTAGTTCCTTGAACTACAATGCTTACACCAACCAGCGTTTCACCCGTAATTGCATCTGTTACAGTTCCTTTAATGTTAACTTGTTGGAGACTTTGTTTTAGCGTTAATACAACCAGGTTATTATCTAAAACCCGGTAAGTAATATCGGAGGATTCAAAAAGTTTTTCCAGTATCTGTTCAACATTTTGATCTTTTATACTAAGATTGACAACTTTATCAATATAACTAAACTCGTCGTTATAAAAGAACCTGAATTTACTTTGTTGTTCCAGTACCTGAAAAACTTCCCGCACTGTTTTCCCGTTTAAATCGAGAGTAAACTTAGCCTTCTGTGAATAAACAGAAGCACTCATGTTTAATGATAAAACAATAGAGAGTAAAATAGTAAGTTTCATAATTAGTAATGGTTTGGTTAGTTTTCTTTTGTAGAAGAAAACTTTAAAAAATAAAGAATTTTTCATAGATTTGAATAGTTTTAAATGTTAGACATTGCAATACAGTATGTCCGCTATAACAACCTGCATTGTTGATGTTTGATAGAGTTTTGTGGGAAATAGTGTGAAATCTATTTCCCTTTTTTAGTTTCTTAGTTTATTTTACCATAGGCTGCTAGTAAGGTTAGGTTTAACATAGATGTAGTTTTTGTTTTATTTTCTTTTTAGGTGGTTACTAAATTTCTCCGCCATTTTTGTGTTTTCAAATATTTTTACTTCTTTACCATCAAGCTCATAATCAATTGGAGCGGTGAGCTTAATTACATCCAAAACCTGAGTTAGGGTTTCGTCCTCAAGGGTACCGGAAAAACGATATTGCTTTATATTTTCAGAAGCAAATGAAATAGTTACATTGTATTTGCGACCTAATTTAATAGCCAGGTTACTTATTTCTTCACCCTTAAATATTAGCTTGTTATCTTTCCATGCAATAATTGGAACCGGATCTATTTTCTCAGCTACATACACAACACCTTTTTGCGGTTCAATAACTTCTGGATTCGATTCTTTAATCGTATTCATATCTTCAACCTTCAACTCCTGCTGATCTCTTATATAAACAGCTTTCTGTGCAGGTACGAGGTAAATAAATTTTTGCGATTGATTTGTTTGGCGATCGTTGCGAATGGTCACTTTCCCTTCCACGAGCGTTGTTTCAATAATTCCTTCATCGTTGTATGACTTAACATTAAATTCAGTACCAACAGCTATAATTTTTAAATCGCCCGTTTTTACGATAAATGGTAATTTTGTATTTTTTGCTACTTTAAAATAAGCTTCGCCTTCGAGTGTTATATTCCGGTTATTTTGGTTAAACTGATTCAAGTATTTTATTTTACTACCGGCATTCAGCCATACATGTGATCCGTCAGGCAAGGTAACTTCAGATTTACCTCCCAATGGAGCCTTAATTTCGCAAAAAGTAACCTCAACATTTTGTCCCTGACGACCCCAAAAGTGTGTAAAAATACTTCCCGCCAAAAAGCTTAATAAAAAGACGGCAGCAACCCGGGTAAAGACCAAAATTCCTTTTGTCTTTTGGATCTTAGGCTCTTCATGTAATTCCTGGTGAACAATTCGTGCTTCGAGTGATTTAAAAATACTTTCAAAATTTACCTTTTCGATATCCGATTCATTCAACCTGAAATTGTTTAGATCCTCCGTAAGAATTGCTTCGGCCATCCTTTCCTTACGCTCATCAGTAAGGCTATCCCATAATCTCCGTAACTCTTCCGAATTGCATTGTTGGTTTCGATACTTTTCTAATAAAGCCTTAAATTCTAAATATCCCATGTGTGTGTATTAAAATTACATGCTATTCTTTTTCATATATAAATACAACTAACCCATGCAAGGTACTCACTGAAAAAAAATTTTTTTTAAGAAAATATAAAAAAGTTGCTTAAAGGCGCTATAGAACTATGAATCGAGTAAGGAAATAGGTATGATATTGTTGCAGTTTAGAGTCTTTGTAATTTTATAATATTAATACCATTTAACCCATTCGGGTTGTAGAGACATTTTTATCATACGTGAGGTGTCTAAAAAGTCCTTTGAGTGACTTGGCACATCCCTTAGAGCGCCTTTGTGGTAAAATGTATTTTATTGAACCACAATGAACACAAAGGAAATCACAAAGAACGCAAAGGAAAATAAATGATGTTTTTTTCTACTCTTAGTTGAGTTGGAGATACACCTATATTTTGAAAAATAAATCTGCAAAAGCAAAGATCATGACTACCAGATATTCCTCCTTAAGATTGGTTCTGATAAATTGTAATGCCCTGTACACCTGATTTTCTACTGATCTGACAGAGATTCCCAGTTGTTTTGCTATTTCATCATGGGAACATCCCTCCCACCTGCTTAGTTTAAATATTTTTTGCTGCTGAGCCGGTAAACGCTCAATTAAATCATCGATTGTTTTCTTTAGATCATTAAAATCGATGTTTTGTTGAAGGCCATCATCTTCCTTTAGTTGATTAACATAGCTGTAATCAATAAATTTCTGACGAACAGCCTCATGTTTCAAATGATTATAAACATGGTTAACCGTAATTTTATATAGGTAATTCTTAATAGATAATGTTTCATTAATCAATTGCTTATGTTCCCATAGGGATAGGAAAACATTCTGAATAATTTCCTCTGTTTCTGAAGACGAACGCAGATAGGATAATGCAAAAAAGTATAATTTAGCTTTATATTGATTGAAGATTATTTCAAATGCCTTTTCATCTCCATTTTTGAGGTGAAGCGCCAGACTATCATCACTATATAACGGCTTTGAATGCAAAGCTTTTTTAGTTAGTTCGAAAACAAAATTATACTTTTTATTTAAATAATAGTAATTATGAAGCAGTTTTAGGGAATAGAGATTTAAGAGATCTTCTAATCCAATCATAAAATACTAATGATCAACACTTTCCACAGGTTCATTAAAATATTTGTTAAAATTCGTAAGTTTTACAATGCCTACGGGCCCTTCAATAACGCCACCCCTTTGTTGAGAATCAAATACTTTAATGGTTATTAAATTTTCTTTATTTTGAATAAGAATATTATCGGGAAGTGAATATGCCCTGAGTTTTTTATTGGTCTCTTCAGGTATTTGGGTTGGACCGATCGTTTTTTCGTGGGCATTTTTAGTATTTGAACCAATCAGTTTACCATTAATATAGACTTCATCGCAATTATCTATATTGCCAATAATCAATACCAGTTTCTGATTTGAAATATCTTCGGAAACTATAAAACGTTTCCGGTACCATGCAGTTCCGTTGTATTCTTTGAAGCCTTGGTTCTTCCAGCTTCCAGGAACAACTATTTTTTTCCATTGTTTTTCTTTGAATTCCAAATTTTTCCAGGCCTTGTTATCTCCTGGTTTAAACATCCACATTCCTAAAAGAGAAATATCAGGCTTTATATTATAAAAAGAGCATATCCCTACATCGCCTGAAATGATTCCTCCAGCCATTTGATGATTGTATACACGAACAGCTATAACATTTTTAGATTGAAAATTAAGATACTCTGCCGGTATGGGATATTTTCTGCGGGCATCAGTTCCCGGAGAATATTCGGGAGGAAAAGTTCCCGAGAAACCAATTAATCTCCCATTCATATATACCTGGTCAACATCGTTGATATAGCCAAGAGACAGGTATAAATCCTTACTTTTCATTTCCTTTGTAGTCGCAAAAGAAGTGCGATACCATGCGTAGCCATCATAACCGTAAAAACCCTGGTCTTCCCAAGCAGAAGGAACCTTCAATGATTCCCAATTTGTATCATCAAAATCAGGATTTGACCATTTACTGCTATCGCCAATTGAAAATTTCCACCGACCTTCAAGATGTAAAAGAAAATTTTTATCCTCTTGTGCCGCTGCGGCTGAAGCCAGAAGCAAAAAGATTAGAAAGCAAACTGTTTGTTGAATGAAATATCTATTGTTCATTCGAATTTTTTTTACTTATTTTTTGATCGAATGGGGCATCCATGATACGCTTTTTTATTAATTGAACTTTTTTCTCACGATCGAACTGAATAAGCATGAAAGATTTATTTATGGTTAACGATCAAATGAACTATTCAAAATAAAAAAAATAAAAATATAAAAAAAACGAATCTAAAAGCACTATTTAAACAAAATCTCTGAAATCATTGTGCTTTCAGGAATGCAAAACCAATTTATACCCAAGTCCATGCACGGTAAGAATATGTTTTGGATTAGCGGCATCAACCTCAATTTTTTGACGTAGCCTTACAATAAAGTTATCAATGGTTCGGCTTGTAATGTCACCTTCAATACCATATACCTGCTTCAT
>CAYZNC010000351.1:0-7072 GCA_964478555.1 uncultured Bacteroidales bacterium
ACATGGATACGAAAGCAAATATGGCAAAACAATTGGAAGCATGTGAAGAAACAAATCCATAGCTACCGCCGCGATATTTATTTCCATGAGGATCCATTACAACATGAACCTGGTTCATTATCATTGGATTGTGCGTTGGCCTTAGCCTGTGAACAGTGTCTTTAACCAAATCGGCCAATTGGTCGCTTAAAAAGATCATAAGGGCAATGGCAACTATGGTAACCCAAAAGTCCCAACGGCGTTTGCGTATGATAAAGTATATAATTACAGCATACAAAGGAAGCCATAATAACCGGCCGCTAATGTACCACATTACAGGATCCATAAATGAGCAATGGAACCCGTTCAGGACAAGAAATAAGCTTTGATCGAACTGCTGCATGTTACCTAACATGTTTATAATTAACTATTTAATTCTTTCCACAGAAGGTCTTTTAACGATGGGAGACCAAGCCCTGTAACTGAAGAAATGAAAACGTGCGGCACATCAGGGACATCCTTTTCAAGCTCTTTCAAGAGTTCGCTATCGAGCATGTCGCATTTGGTAATGGCGAGCACCCGCTTTTTATCGGCCAGCTCAGGATTATAAAGTTCCAGTTCATTAAGTAGAATCTTATATTCTTCTGCGATATTTTTACAATCCACAGGAACCATGAACAGGAGCAGTGAATTTCGTTCGATATGTCGTAAAAAACGTAATCCAAGACCCTTACCTTCATGAGCACCTTCTATAATACCCGGTATATCGGCCATAACGAACGATTTTGAACCGTGGTATGGCACTATTCCTAGGTTAGGTACCAATGTTGTAAAAGCATAATCGGCTATTTTAGGTTTTGCAGCCGAAATAACCGACAGGAGCGTTGATTTCCCGGCATTGGGGAATCCTACGAGCCCAACATCGGCAAGGATTTTGAGTTCCAGGATTTTCCAACCTTCTTCACCATCTTCGCCTGGTTGGGCAAAACGAGGTGCCTGTTGGGTTGCAGATTTGAAGTTGATATTACCCAATCCACCCCGGCCTCCTTTGGCAAGAAATTTTTCCTCGCCATCCTTTGTAATTTCAAACAACACTTGACCGGTTTCGGCATCCTTTGCAATTGTTCCAAGCGGTACTTCTATAATGGCATCGTCGGCATCGGCACCGGTACAGTTGCTTTTTGCACCATTCACGCCGTCTTTTGCAAATACGTGGCGGGCATACTTCAAATGGATTAAAGTCCACATCTGGGCATTGCCTCGCACAATCACATGTCCTCCTCTTCCGCCATCGCCACCATCGGGTCCGCCCTTTTCAATGAACTTTTCCCTGTGGAAGTGAACAGAACCAGCTCCACCGTGACCTGAGCGCACAAAGATTTTTATATAATCAACAAAATTGTTATCGGACATCATTGAGTTTTAAATATACAGTACTAAGTAAAAAGTACTAAGTAAAAAGTAAAGAGTGTGTCTTCTCAGTACTTGGTACTTAGTACTCAGTACTTTGTTTAGCCAATTGCCTTGCTGAGTTTTTCGAATATTTCGTCGATGGAACCCATGCCTTGAATTGTTTTGAGTTTCCCCTGACCTTTGTAATAATCCTTTACGATTGCAGTTTCCTTGTTATATACAGTAATACGGTTTTCAATTACCGACAGATCCTGATCGTCGGCACGGCCCGAGCCCTTACCACGATTAAGAAGACGGTTTACAAGTTCTTGCTTTTCAACTTCCAGAGCCAGCATCATTGTAATTGCTGTACCTTTTTCTTTTAAAAGATTATCAAGAGCTTCAGCTTGTGCTGTTGTGCGAGGGAAACCATCGAAAATAAACCCTTTAACACCAGCATTCTGGTCGAGCTTATTACTAATCATTCCAATAACAACCTCATCGGGTACTAGTTCACCCTTGTCCATTTTCTTTTTAGCTTCGAGTCCCAGGGGAGTCTTAGCTGCAAGTTCGCCTCTTAAAATATCGCCAGTTGATAAATGAACCAATTTGTACTTTTCAATAAGTTTTTCCGATTGAGTACCTTTTCCTGAGCCCGGAGGGCCAAATAAAACTAAATTTAACATGTGTGTATTAGATTAAAAAATTACTATTTAATTGCTGAGTAAATGTCTTCGTAATTTCGACCGTATCCATTATAATCAAGACCATAACCAATAATAAACTGGTTCGGGATCTCAAGACCAATGTAGTCTAATTTTAAGTTCTGTTGGTATGCCTGTGGTTTAAATAGGAGGGTTGCAATTTTAAGCGAGGCAGGTTTCATGGGCTTCAATAACTTTATGATCGTTTCGAGGGTTAGTCCGGTTTCTACAATGTCCTCGAGAACAATTACATGTCGGCCCTTAATGTCATCTATTAATCCGATTAATTCCCGCACTTCCCCTGAACTTGAACTGCCATCATAGGAAGATAATTTCACAAATGAAACCTGACATTGGAGTCTTATTTTTTTAATGAGGTCGGCAGAAAACATAAACGCCCCATTTAGAATACCTACGAAAAAAACTTCTTCATCTGTATAATCATTGGTAATTTGTAGTGCCATGTTGTCAATTACCTGTTTTACAGAGGCTGCTGGTATGGTAATTTTAAATTCTTTATCTAAAATTTTTACCTTCTTCATCCACGAATTTTATAAGATTAAAACGATCACGAAATTATAAAAATTAATTTAACTTTATTTCCTAAAAATCTATTACTCTAATTTATAAATAAATGAACGCAAAAGCAAGTATTATTATGGGAAGTACATCTGACCTTCCCATTATGCAGGAGGCTGCAGAGGTGTTAAATGAATTCAAGATACCTTTTGAGATTAATGCCTTGTCGGCGCATCGTACCCCAGCACAGGCCATGGAATTTGCACGAAATGCATACAAAAGAGGTATAAAAGTAATAATAGCAGGAGCAGGAGGGGCAGCACACCTGCCAGGAGTGATTGCGGCGCTTACACCCATACCCATTATAGGTGTTCCTATTAAGGCGTCGATATCTCTCGATGGATGGGACTCTATATTGTCAATCCTTCAAATGCCTCCGGGTATTCCAGTGGCAACCATGGCCCTCAACGGTGCGCGCAATGCTGGTATACTGGCAGCACAAATTATTGCTGTTGGAGAGCCTGAACTTATGGAAAAAATTATTGCCTTTAAAGCATCGCTGGAGAAGAAGATTATTCAGGCCAACGAGGAGCTTGCCAAGGTGAAGTTTGAATTTAAAGTGAATTGAGGATGGTAATTCACAGACGAGCAGTGACTTGATAGATCCGTTTGCTGGCGGATCTGTCAGGTCTATTTTGAAATCTCGTGAAAAACTTTTGAAAAATTCCATCGTTTTTACGATTAAAAGAATGACTTAGCTTACCTAATAACTATTTCATAAAACTAATTGTTTGTTGAATGGGAATAAGAAAATAAACGATATTAAGACTGAAAATCTTAACTTTGCAAAAACAATGTTATGATTAAGCAATTAAATATAAAAAATTTTAAGTCAATTAAAGATTTGACTATATCCTGTAAAAAACTAAATGTTTTTATTGGGGAGCCTAATGGTGGAAAGAGCAATATTATAGAGGCATTATCACTTCAAAGCCAAAATGCAATGGGATTGGAGTTGAATAAACAAATGTTTCGCTATAAGACTATTGGAGACTTGTTTTGTGATTTTAATATTAATGTCCCAATCGAAGTAAATACCGGAGACAGAAGTACACAACTGAAATATGCTATTCGTGACAATGGTGCACCTGAAAATCAATTTCATTTTCTTTTGGATGCGCAAAACGAAAAAGAGCGTCCCACAGAAATTTCACATGAAGGCAAAGTCGGGAATACGGGAAATATGGGGAATACTACTGTTCATTTTTATGAATACAAAAGACTTTCTGGCTTTTTAAATACATATACACCCCACTTATCTGTTCCAAACGGTGATAATTTGCCTTCATTGCTTTTATCGAATCCGAACTTTAAAAAATGGGTGTCTGATTTTTTGAAGTCAAAAAATTTATCTTTGACTTTAAAACCGGCTGAAAATGAGATCTTAGTAAGTAAAATAGTTGATGAAGTAATTTATAGCTATAACTACTCTTCTTTATCTGAAACGTTGCAACGAATTATTTTTTACACTATTGCCTTAAAAAGTAATAAGGATAGTGTTATTTTATTTGATGAGCCTGAAAGTAATACATTCCCATTTTATACTACATATCTAGCCGAAAGAATTGCGTTGGATGAAACAAACCAGTTCTTTATTACAACCCATAATCCGTATCTTTTATTAAGCCTAATCGAAAAGTCAAAAGATGAGGAATTGAATGTGTGCATGGTTCAAATGAAAAACTATGAAACCGTCGTTTCAGAATTGACCAGTGAACAGGTTTCTGAAGTGCTTGATTTGAATTCAGATGTATTTTTCAATTTTGATAAGATACTGGCCTTATGAAAATAGTCCATGTTGAATGTAAACCGGATGAGCTTTTAGTTTCGAAGTTAGGTGTCCAAAAAAAACAAATAACTCATCATCAGGGGAAAACACGTGTGTTCCATGCGCTTGGGCGAGGGAAACACAACTGGCAATGGTTGATGAAGACCCTGGCAGTGTTAAAACCAGTTATGAAAAAGCGCTGAAATTTATTGAAGAGTCTGAAGGAATCAAATATTTCACTGATCATTCAGATAATAAAATATTCATTTTAAAAGGGAAACTTGAGGATTGGATAGTACTTGTTTGTAAACAACACAGGATCTCACTTTCTAAATTTGGTCTTCCCGAAAAACCTAATGATTTACATGATATAATAAATCAGAAGTTACTTAATTTTGAAAAATTGATAGACGAACTGATTTCGAGAAAAAATCCTGCCTTACTGAAATTAAAAGAATGGCTTAACTAGCATATTGTTCTCAATTATTGTTTCCCACTCCTGGCGAGGATCACGCCCAAAGGCCCTTAGCTGACATGCAGAGTTTGACCTGACAGCCTTTTTGAATTCCTGCTTTCACACAATAACACCATCAAAATTTCCGCCATTTTTTGTTGAATATCAGTAAAATAATGTTAAATTTAAGATAACAACAAATTGACATTTTATTTAACGCACTAACCAAACAAACCGGATATACATTTTTTGTGTGTTTTAGTTATTGCGTGTCCTTCAAATGGAATAACATAATTATAAACTAACGCCATGAAAAATTTAATCAGATCCGCTGCCATTGTAATTTTGTTAGTAAGTTGCGGGAAACACAATGATTCAAATAAGCTTAAAGTTATTATCAAAGGAACAATTTCAACTAACCCTGTAAAAAGTTCCAGGTTGAAATCGGGCAATTCCTTATCCTTATCTGACGCAAAGAAGGTACTGGTTTTTAATAGTAGTGGCAGTTATTTGGTTTTTCCCTTGAGTGGTAGTTCTTTTGAAGCAATGGTAGCTTCGGGAACAGCTGTTGCAGTATCTTTTCTTGATGCAAATAATAATTTTATCGGTTGTCTGCATGCTGGAGGTTTAAATGTATTGCCTCTTGTAAGTTTGAAGGATGGCGATAATACAATTATTGATTTAAGCACTTTAACATTAGACAGTACAAATGTAATACCAGCCAATAACCCTTTGGGAAACGAAATTGGATTACAAGCTAATGAAATACAGTGGTATAAGGAATTAGGCGCTTATTACGAATCATTATCAAAAAATATCGATATCGATAATGATGGAATTCCGGATATGCTTGTAAAAAAACATGTCCTGATAAGTACACACTATTCTGTTAGTATTGGTAAGTGGGGATTAAACGATATACAACCTCAAATAAATGATACATCCACTTTTAGTATTGTTTACCAAATTCGTGTTTCGGGTGGTAAGGCTATTACCCCATCAAGTTCTAATGTAGTTTTATCAGGTCCCGAAGAGGAGCCATATACGGATATTTTACCTGGGACCTACACTCCCGCACCGGATGGATTTATTTCATTTTTTGCACGACATTCAAACAATAGCGAGCAATCCTTACCGTTCAAAAAAGGAATATATACACTGACTCTCGATGAAAAAAATTACAAGTTAAACTATTCCAATGTCTGTCCCAAGCATTTTCTGATCATACCGGAGCCGACCCTTCACACCAATGCTAATAATGAAGTTGTTTCTGTGTCAATCGATTATAAATTACCTGATCATAGCAATGTCATTGCTGAGAACTTTGTTTATTTAGTCCAATTGCACATTATAGGTCAAAATATGACTATGTTATATGAAGTTGGTGGTTTATTTACAAGTCCTGATACAAATCCAAATGTGGAGAAGTATAATTTTACACTTCCAACTCCAATTCCATTATCGAAAATTACTAATGTGGGTGTGAACTATCAGGATTTATTGGGGAATGAATATGATACTGGTTGGTCCAATGAATAAATGCATTTTCTGGCTCCCATTATACAGCGTGCTTGTTCAGACGCGGTCAGGATCATAAATTTAAACAAAATGAAAATGAAAAAGAAATCTATTCAAATTTGTACGTTTGTTATAATAGGCATAGCGCTGATAATAAGCAGTTGTAAGAAAGATCATAACAACGCAGGGATCCTTATTAAAGGACAGATTGCTTCAACTAAAAGTTCGCAATCCGGTAATGCATTGTCATTAGCCGATGCCAAAAAAGTGTTGGTGATCAGTCGATATTATCACAGTCTTTCTGATATTGTAAATGGGGCCTTTTCTGTTCCGGCAAAAATTGGGACCAGCGTTGCGTTAATTTTTTTAGATGCTGATAACCATTATATCGGAAACTTTTCTTCGCGGGGTTTAAATGTCCTTCCACTTGGGGATTTAAAAGATGGAGACAATACTTCCATCGATTTATCGACACTTACCTTGGTAGGAACGAATGTTATTCCGGCGCACGATCCTTTTGGAAATGAAATAAATATTACCGACGATGAAGTCAGTTGCTTGCAAAAGATTGGCGGATTTTATGAATCCATTGCTAAAAATATAGATGCCAATAATGATGGCGTTCCGGATGTTTTAAACAATACCGAAATAATGATATGCACACACTATAACATGAAT
>CAYZNC010000352.1:0-7064 GCA_964478555.1 uncultured Bacteroidales bacterium
CCACGTCTTTTGGAGCGAACGTAATTTTATTCAGAGCGGCTAAGGCGTGGGCTGATTCGAGTGCCGGAATAATACCCTCAAGGCGCGTAAGCTGGAATGCAGCATCTAAAGCTTCCTGATCTGTGGCGTCAAGCACAGTTACGCGTCCTGTTTCGTGAAGATAAGCATGCACTGGTCCTATGCCCGGATAATCGAGCCCCGCTGATATGGAATAAGGTTCTGTTATTTGGCCATCCTCGTTTTGCATTAGCAGGGTTTTAGCACCTTGTATTACGCCAATCGTACCTTTAGCAATGGTAGCAGCTGTTTCGCCGGAATTAATTCCTAATCCCGCAGCTTCAACAGCAACAAGTTTAACAGAAGGTTCGTCCAAAAAATGATAAAAAGCGCCCATGGCATTACTACCACCACCAACACAAGCCATCACACAAGTTGGTATTTCGCTTCTTGTTTGCTCTTTGAGTTGCCAGCGAATTTCTTCACTAATTATGGATTGCAATCGTCCTACCAAATCAGGATATGGATGTGGACCAACAACAGAACCAATGATATAATGAGTATTTTCAGGGTTGTTAATCCAGTCGCGTAAGGCTTCGTTGCCCGCATCCTTTAATGTCTGATTTCCGCTCATAGCTGGTATAACAGTTGCTCCAAGCATCTTCATGCGAAGTACATTCGGCATTTGCCTCTTTACATCGGTTTGGCCCATGTAAACGACGCAATCCATTCCCATTAGCGCACAGACAGTAGCCGTAGCTACTCCATGCTGACCGGCTCCGGTTTCAGCGATGATCCTGGTTTTTCCCAGTTCTTTTGCCAGTAATATCTGACCGATGGTATTGTTGATCTTATGAGAACCGGTATGGTTCAAGTCTTCGCGTTTCAGATATATATTGGTGCCGTATTTCTGTGATAATCTTGTGGCGAAATATAACGGCGAAGGTCTTCCAACGTAATCTTTCATAAGTTTGTCAAACTGTTTCCGGAAACTTTCGCTATTCATAATATCAAGATAGCGGTTTCTCAGCTCTTCAATGTTAGCATAAAGCATTTCCGGAATGTACGCACCTCCGTATTGTCCGTAATAACCTCTTTCATCAATTGTATATTGCATTGTATGTTATTGTTTATTAATTATTTTCAGACTATTAACTGCATGTGTGTTCATAACCTTATGTTTTTTAAAAAAACTTTAAGCAAGGCAGTATCTTTTATTCCCGGTTCGATCTCAAACTTACTGTTAATGTCAATCCCTGCAACATAAGGGCTATTAAGGTTTTTGATGTGAGAAACGTCATCCGGAGAAATTCCTCCGCTAAGCATAAACGGATGCTGAAGTTTATACTGACTTAGCATTTCCCAATTGAACTTTTGTCCGCTGCCCCCGTAATCTTTGGTACTGGTGTCGAAAAGGAAATAGTCGCAAACCTTTAGATAAGGTTGCAATACATTCCAATCGAAGTCGTTATGCAGGCCAAAAGCTTTGATCACCTTGAATCCTTCTTCCTGAGTCTCTTTGCAGTACCTTGGTGATTCGTTACCATGTAATTGAACATGATCAAAACGAAATTTTTTTGCAGTGCATAACATGCTTTCAATTTCAACATTGACGAAAACCCCGGCTGTTTGTATTTCCGGCATTAAGCTACGGACGGTGTCTGTATTAAAACCCTCTCCTACATATCGCTTGGATTTAGGATAAAAAATAAACCCCATCAGATCCGGTTTTAATGCGGCTACTTCCTGTATATTCGCGCTGTCGCGCATTCCACATATTTTGATCAACATATATTTTTAATTTTGAGTTACCCCCTTCGACTCCGCTCAGGGACCGCCTTTGACTCCTCGCGTTGTCTGGTGTTCCTGGTCGTTGAGCGGAGTCGAAACGACGTCTTCGATACCTTTTCCGTATCCTGAGCGTAGTTGAATGGTTAATTAATTTTCAATTGTTTTATAAACTCTTCACATGCTTTTCCCGGATCTGGCTGTTTCATAAAGTTCTCGCCAATAAGAAAGCCCTGAAAGCCTTGGCTTCTGAGATAATTAATAGTATCAGGATGATCTATGCCACTTTCCGAAATCCTTATAAAACTACCTGGTATTTTATGGGAAAGCTCAACGGAGTGTTGTAGATCGACCTTAAAATCTTTGAGATTACGATTATTTACGCCTACGATATCCACGCCATCAATTACTTTGCCAAGTTCTTCTAGTGCATGGATTTCCAGCAGGACTTCCAGCCCTAATGATTTGGCACAATCTGTCAAATGCTGTATTTGCTTTAATTCGAGACAAGCAGCTATCAATAAAATTACATCGGCACCATACGCTTTGGCCTCTATTATCTGGTACTCGTCCACCATAAAGTCTTTACGAAGTATAGGGACCGTATTTGTCAGTCGTGCGGCAAACAAGTCAACCAGCGAGCCTCCGAAAAAGTTCCTGTCGGTCAACACCGAAAGTCCTGCAGCACCGGCTTCAGCGTAGCTATAAGTAACATCTTCCACCCTCACATTGTCGTTAATGACTCCCTTTGATGGCGATTTCCGTTTAAACTCGGCTATAATCCCCGTCGATCCTGATTTTGTAAGTGAAGCCTTTAATGAAATTGTAGGACGGTTAAAGTCTTCTTTTTTCTGCAAGATTGAAACCGGCATCAATTTTTTTTGAATTTCAACTTCGTTGTACTTTGATGCAATAATTTTGTCGAGAATGGTCATTTTGTTAGATTTAAGAATCAAGATGTAAGAACCAAGACATAAGAGCCAAGATATGAGAACCAAGACAAAAGAACTATCTTGGTTCTTGATACTCAAATCTTGAATCTATTTTATAAACAATTTTTTAAATTTTTGCAATGCTTTACCTGATAGCAGGGATTCTTTAGCCATTTCAATACAATCAGATATTGATTTTTCGGGATAATAGCAGGAGAGTGCAAAAGCCGAATTGGCTATTACTACATCGTTTTGTGCTTTTGTTCCCCGCCCTTCGAGGATGGCTGTAAAAATGCCTGCAGCTTCTTCAATAGTGTTGCCACCATGAAGTGCTTCGGATGAAACTTTTGAAAAACCCAACGATTCGGGGCTAAACACATTCATGTTATTGTTGCTGGCTACGCTGAAGTCGCCTGTTAAAGAGATTTCATCATATCCATCAAGACTAAACGCAATACTATGTCTAATACCTGCCAGCTGATATACCTCCGCATAAAGCTTCTGGGTATCGCTGCTGAATACTCCCACAAATTGGCTCTGTGGCCTTGCCGGATTAGTCATAGGGCCAAGCATATTAAAAAATGTTTTAACCTTCAGGGCTTTACGTACAGGGCCAATGTTTTTCATAGCCGGATGAAACATAGGAGCATGAAAATAACATACCCCACATTCTTCAAGTTCCTTTTTTAATTTCCCGTTATCTGTACTAAACTGATAACCAAAAAATTCAAAAATATTAGAAGAACCACAAGGCGAAGATAATCCGTAATTTCCATGCTTTACTACCTTAGCCCCAGCGCCGGCCAGCACAAACGCTGACAATGTGGAAATGTTAAAAGTGTTTTTACCATCTCCTCCTGTCCCGCATACATCGATGGTTGAGTAACCTTCGAGATTCACTGAAACAGCAAGTCCGAGCATAGCATCGCGGAAACCCAGGATTTCTTCCGGAGTAATTTTCCGCATCATGTATACTGTGAGGAATGACGCCATTTCGGCATCACTGAACTTACCTGATGCAACATCGGTAAGTACTTCTTTAGCTTTGTTCTGGGTTAGAACATTGCCTTCAAATAGAAAATTTAACGTTTCTTTCATAAATATTAGATATAAGATGCTAGACACAAGACACAAGATTTTAGACATAAAATATAAAAGCTTTTGGTCTTGATACTTGAATCTTGATACTTTTGTCTTGTGTCTAATTTGTAATCCAGTTTTCCATCATTTTCATTCCATGTTCCGTGAGTACCGACTCCGGGTGATATTGTACTCCTTTCACATTGTATTGCTTATGACTGATTCCCATAATCAAGCCATGTTCATCAATACTGGTAATGGTTAAGCAATCGGGCAGATTTTCCTTTGCTACAACCCAGGAGTGATAACGTCCAACATTAAAAGCTTCTGGAATTCCGGCATATAATGCATCATCGGGCGTTAAGACTTTGATGGTTGTGGCAACTCCATGATATACCTTGTCGAGATTAACGAGTTTTCCTCCAAAAGCCTCACCAATTGCCTGATGTCCGAGACATACGCCAAGAATACTGTGGGTTGGGGCATATTTTCTAATTACATCCAGAATGATGCCTGCTTCCACTGGAATACCAGGGCCTGGAGAAAGAACAATTTTTTCATATTTTCCTACCTCTTCAACACTGATTTCGTCATTGCGGAATACGTCGGCTCTGACTCCTGTGATTTTTTCGATGTAATGCACGAGGTTGTATGTGAATGAATCGTAATTGTCGATTACTAATATTTTTGAGTTCATGATTTTAGTTGTTTATTCGTTACTTAAATTCTTTATAATTAATGGTTACATCATGGCTTGCAAATAGCAAGCTATTCATTTATTGGCATATTGGCACATTAACAAATTATAATTGTTTTGCCATTTCAATTGCTTTTTTCAAAGCGCCCAGTTTATTATTTACTTCCTGTAATTCGCTTTCTTCTTTTGAACTGGCCACAATTCCAGCTCCAGCCTGATAGAAAAGGGTGTTATCCTTACTCAGGAATGTCCTGATCATGATGGCGTGATTTAAGGTACCATCAAAGCCAATATACCCAATTGCTCCGCCATAATAACCCCTCGCCTGGTTTTCATATTTATCAATCAATTCCATAGCTTTAAATTTGGGTGCTCCGGAGAGTGTTCCTGCAGGAAAGGTAGCCATCATCATATCTACCGATCCTGATGAATTATAAAGTTTGGCTGAAACTGTCGATACCATGTGAAGAACATGGGAATAAAACTGAATTTCCCTATATTTTTCAACCTTCACTGCGGTGCCATGGCGGCTTAAGTCGTTACGTGCTAGATCTACCAACATCACGTGTTCTGAATTTTCTTTCGGATCGGCGGCTAATTCACGTGCCAGCTCTTTATCTTGCTCATCATTACCAGTTCTTTTAAAGGTGCCGGCGATAGGGTTGATATATGCTTTGCCTTCTTTTATGATTATTTGTGCCTCGGGTGATGACCCAAATATACGATAACTCCCGAAATCAAAATAAAAAAGGTAAGGGGAGGGATTGATGGATCGTAATGCCCGGTAAACATTGAAATCATCGCCTGAGTATTGCTGGGAGAACTGCCTGGAAAGTACTATCTGAAAAACATCGCCCCGGTAGCAATGTTCCTTGCCTTTGGTAACCATTTGCATGTACTGTTCATTGGTAATGTTGGAAGTCTCGTGGTTAGCCGATTGGAATCGTCCGGAAGTGATATTCAAGCTATATAAGAGTCTTTCAATCCTGTCTACCTGTGTTTCTTCGCCTTCAAAAAGGTTTTCCACAATGTACATGATATTTTTATAGTGGTTAATGGCTATCACGTATTTAAAATACTGGTAACATACATCCGGAATTTTGTATTTTTCCTGGGATGGTGAGTTCAGCTTTATTGTTTCAAAATACTTTACGGCGTCAAAGGTAGAATAGCCGAACAACCCGTTAACAGGAAGATTATCGTTGTTTTTATCGGTTTCAAAACTTTGCATAAATATGTTGAAGGTCTTTGCAAAATCGGCAAGATTATTCACATCGCTTGTTTGTTTAACACTATCAGGGTATGTAGAAACTGCTTTCCCCTTGTCAACTATATAAGAAGCCACAGGCTGCAGGCATACGAACGAATAACTATTCTCATTGCCGTGATAATCTGAACTTTCGAGCAGGAATGCACCCGGGTACATATCGCGGATTTTTAAGTAAATGCTAACAGGTGTTAGCGTATCGGCAAGTACCTGTTTGGTATTGGTTTTTATTTTGTATGGCATATTATTTATTTTTTTCAGTTTTACAATTAAGTTACATAAATCTGTTTTTAGGCGTAGTCAGGACTCAAAAAAGTTCTGAACCGCAACTAATGCGATAATTGTGCTACGCCAATTGCCAAGACCAACGTACCCTCTTGCTTATTCCTGTTTCACAAACCGCTGACTTTTTCATCATTTCTTTCAATTTTAAGCACAAAAAAAGCCCGCCGGTGTTCGGCGAGCTTTTGTATATTTTTATCTCTGACATAGAAATACAGGGCTACCTATTCCGTTTTATGGAAAAAGAAATACGCCACCACCAATTTCTATTCAGATTTGAATTTTTCATTGCTCTGTTTTTGATTAATACAAAAAAAGAAATAATAATTTAAAAATGCAAGAAGGCAGCGTAAAATATTTTTATGCTGCTTTCAGTCTCTGTGCCTCGTTACTTTCGAGTTTGAGACGGGCGTAGTCGAGCGTTATGTTCAGCGTTTTATCTTTTGGCATGTCGAACATAACGTCTATCATGATCGTTTCGCAGATAGAACGTAGCCCACGAGCACCCAGTTTAAATTCAATGGCTTTATCCACTATGAATTCAAGCACATCATCATTAAACTCCAATTCGATACCATCCATGGCAAATAGTTTTTGGTATTGCTTGATGATGGCATTTTTTGGTTCCGTAAGTATGGCAAGCAGAGCATCGCGTTCAAGAGGATTCAGGTAGGTAAGCACTGGCAAACGACCTATAATTTCCGGAATCAGCCCAAATGCTTTCAGATCCTGAGGTGCGATGTATTGTAAAAGGTTTTTCCTGTCAATTGTTTCGGTTTCTTTAGATGCCGAGTAGCCCACTACTTTGGTATTTAACCGCTGGGCTATTTTTTTCTCTATACCGTCAAATGCACCGCCACAAACAAATAGGATATTTTTGGTATCTACCTGTATCATCTTTTGCTCCGGATGTTTACGGCCACCTTGAGGAGGAACGTTCACTATAGCTCCTTCCAGCAGTTTTAGTAAACCCTGTTGCACGCCTTCGCCTGATACATCCCTTGTAATTGAAGGATTATCT
>CAYZNC010000353.1:0-7028 GCA_964478555.1 uncultured Bacteroidales bacterium
TCGTTAAACCAACTGTAGTAGATCAATTTATTTCGGTATCAGGCACCCTGAAGCCATTTGAGGAAACAGTACTGATGCCAGAAGTAACGGGTAGAGTTATTAAGATTAACTTACCCGAGGGAAAATTTGTAAAAGCCGGAACACTTTTGGTAAAACTTTTTGATTCGGATTTGCAGGCACAGCTGCACAAATCTCAGGCACAGTTGCAAATAACAGAACAAATGCAGGAGCGACAAAGTGAGTTAATGAAGGTAAGTGGTATCAGCCAGTCGGATTATGATCAGACTGTGTTGCAGGTACACTCAATTAAAGCCGACATTGAAGTTCTCAATGTTCAGATACATAAAACAGAAGTACTTGCTCCGTTTGATGGTGTTATCGGTTTAAGAAATATAAGCGTGGGAGCCGAAGTAACTCCTTCGACTGCCCTTGCTACAATTCGTGCGGTAAAACAATTGAAGTTGGATTTTAGCATTCCCGAGAAATACAGTGATGATGCAAAAACCGGAACAAAAGTACTATTTTCAGTGCAGGGAAATGATAAAAAATACGAAGCATCTGTTATGGCAACAGAAGAAGGAATTGACATCAATACCCGTAATCTGAAAGTAAGAGCAGTGGTGAACATGAATGCTGCGTCCTTAATTCCGGGTGCTTTTGCCAACGTGGAATTAAGGTTAAAAGAAAATAAAAATGCTTTGATGATACCCACACAAGCGATCATTCCCCAGGAAAGAAGTAAAAAAATAATTATTGCCAAAGGGGGCAGAGCTAAATTTTTAACTATAAAAACAGGTGTGCGCCAGGCTTCCAATATTGAGGTACTCGATGGACTGGCTGCAGGTGATACTGTTGTTACCACCGGCATACTTTTTATTAAGCCCGGAGCAGTTTTGGCATTTTCCAAAGTGACTAAATAATCAATATGACATTATCAGATATAGCATTAAAGCGTCCGGTTGGATCTATTGTTTTAAGTTTGATCATTATTTTATTTGGTTTGGTGGGTTATAACTTTTTAGGGGTGCGTTTGTACCCTGCCATTGACCCCCCAAACATTAATGTACAAACAAACTACGTAGGCGCAAACGCAGATATTATAGAATCGCAGGTTACAGAACCCCTGGAAAAAGCGATCAATGGAATCGAAGGTATTAAATCCATCTCTTCTTCTTCTTCAACAGGGAACAGTAATATTACCGTTGAGTTTAACGTAGGAGCCGATTTGGAAAAAGCAGCTAATGATGTTCGCGATAAGACTTCGCAGGCAGCACGCAACTTACCGCAGGATCTGGATGCGCCTCCTGTAGTTACCAAGGCCGATGCCAATAGTGATCCAATCATCACGCTTTCTGTACAAAGCACTACAATGAATTCTCTTGAGCTGAGTGATTATGCCGAAAATGTTTTGCAGGAGAAGTTGCAGACCATACCAGGTGTAAGTCAGGTCGCTCTTTTTGGCCAAAAGAGACCAGCCATGAGATTGTGGCTGAACCCCGACAAAATGGTGGCCTACGGTCTCACTGCCCAGGATGTTAACATTGCACTTGAGAAGGAAAATGTTGAATTACCTGGCGGAAAATTAACAGGAGTATCCACGGAAGTTCTTGTTAAAACTTTTGGACGATTGGTTACTGAGGAAGATTTTAATAACCTGATCGTAAAGCAAACCAATGATCAGGTGGTTAGATTCAGCGATATTGGAGAGGCCATGCTTGGTCCTGAAAATGTAGAAGTAAGTGCTAAATTAAATGGTGCTGACGGTATTGCGCTTGCTATGATTCCATTGCCAGGTGCTAATCACATTGAAATTGCCGATGAATTTTATAAACGTTTTGATGATATCCAAAAAAATATGCCGGCAGGGCTAAAATTATATGTAGGTTATGATAAATCTAAATTTGTAAGACAGTCCGTACATGATGTTGTGGAAACATTAGCCATTGCCATAATTTTGGTAGTGTTAATCGTGTTTTTATTCTTCAGAAATTGGGTGATCGCTTTGCGACCTTTGATAGATATTCCCGTATCGCTGATTGGCTCTTTCTTCCTCATGTATATATTCGGTTTTTCGGTGAATGTGTTAACACTGCTTGGAATTGTGTTAGCTACCGGATTGGTGGTCGACGATGGGATTGTCGTCACGGAAAATATTTTCAAAAAGATAGAGCTAGGCATGGATAAATGGACTGCTGCATTCCAGGGAACCCGGGAGATCTTCTTTGCGGTTATTTCTACTTCACTAACATTGGCAGTTGTTTTTGTTCCTGTTATTTTTCTGCAGGGATTCACTGGCAGGTTATTTCGCGAATTTGGTATAGTAGTGGCAGGAGCAGTACTCATATCTGCTCTGGTTTCGCTGACCTTAACGCCCGTACTTAATGTATTGTTGGGTGGAAATATTTCAAGACATTCGCGTTTTTATAATTCAACCGAACCATTTTATGTTGCCTTAGATAAAGGATACAGACGGTGGCTTAGTTATTTTATGGCACGTAGGTGGATATCATTTTTAATTCTATTTGTTTGTTTGTTACTGATTGTTGGTTTAGTCCTGACTTTGAAATCAGAACTGGCACCAATGGAGGATCACAGTAATATTCGTATTAGTGTAACAGCGCCTGAGGGAGCAGGGTTTGACTATACTTCCGATTTGCTTGATAGTTTGAGTCAAAACGTGAATGATATAACCCCCGAAGCTCGGATTGTTTACGAAAGAATGGGTGGTGGCTTTGGGAGTACTAATAGTGGTGGTCTGAATATTTTTCTTAAAGAACCTAATGAACGTAAAGCAACCCAACAACAAATTTACGAACGGGTTGCCACATTGCAAAAGAAATATCAGCAGGCAAGAATTATTCCTAATCAGGAGCAAACCATATCTACCTCTCTTTCTGCTGGTTCACAGTTGCCAGTACAATTTGTTCTTCAGAATTTAGATTTTAGTAAACTGCAGGAAATTCTTCCCAAGTTTTTGGAAGAAGCCCGTAAAGATTCCATATTTGGCAATGTTGATGCCAATCTGAAATTTAATAAGCCGGAAATCAACCTTACTATCGACCGACTTAAAGCTACAGATATGGGTGTGAACGTTGTTGATGTATCGAATACCTTGCAGTATGCGCTTAGTGGTCGCAGGTATGATTACTTTTTACGCAGTGGCAAACAATATCAGGTTGTTGGGCAGGTGGACAGGGAAGAACGCAATAAGCCGGCAGACATAACATCGTTATACGTGAGAAATAATACTGGCGCACTTATTCAATTAGACAATCTGGTGAAGATGCAGGAGAACAGTAGTCCTCCTACATTATATCATTTTAATCGTTACAAGTCTGCTACTATTGGAGCCTCCCTGGCCAAAGGCAGAACCTTGGGCGAAGGAATCGGGGAAATGCAAAAAATTGCTAAAAAATTACTGGATAGTTCTTTCCAAACCTCTTTATTGGGACCTTCACGCGATTTTGCTGAAAGTAGTTCAAACACTTTATTTGCACTGGTGCTAGCATTGATATTGATCTATCTGATACTAGCAGCTCAGTTTGAAAGTTTCCTCGATCCGTTAATTATTATGGTTACTGTACCTTTGGCTTTGGCTGGTGCATTGTTGTCGTTGGGTATATTTGGAGCAACATTGAACATTTTTTCGGAAATTGGCATGATTATGCTGATAGGTATTGTAACCAAGAACGGTATTTTGATTGTTGAATTTGCTAACCAGAAACGCAAAAGCGGATTGGATAAGTCCAAAGCAGCATTTGAAGCAGCTGCGGCACGTTTGCGCCCTATTTTGATGACTTCATTGGCTACCATTTTCGGTGCTCTACCAATTGCTTTGGCATTAGGGGCTGGTGCACAAAGCCGGGTACCTTTGGGAATTGTGGTAGTTGGAGGATTACTTTTTGCATTAATTTTTACACTATTTGTTATTCCAGTTATGTATACGTTAATTTCCAGTAAAATGAAGAAAGCGAGCCGTGAAGAAACTACTGACAGTAATATGGAATAATACCAAAAAACAACATACGAATGAAAATAATTATCTGCCTTAGTATTTTTATTATCTTTTTTTCAGTTTCAAAGGCGCAACAAGTACTTACCCCTGAGGAAGCCGTGAGTATCGCATTGAAGAACAATTATGATATTTTGGTATCCCGTAACGATGCCAAGATCGACAGCGTAAACAATACACCAGGGAATGCCGGAATGTTGCCTAATATCGCCGTAACCGGATCTGATAACTATTCTCCAACCGTCAACATTGATCAACAACCATCCTCAGGTCCCCTGATCTCATCGTCCAATGCCAAAACCAATACGTTGAATGCCGGCATAAACCTGAACTGGACATTGTTTGATGGCGGTAAAATGTTTGTAACCAAAAACAAATTAAACCAAATACAGGCATTGGGTGAATTGCAATTTAAAGATCAGGTGTTGCAAACAGTTTACAATATTGTCCTCGCTTACTATGATGTGGTCAGGCAAAAGCAGCAGTTAACTTCCATTAACAAAGTTATTAGCTATAACCTCGACCGGGTAAAGATTACGCAAACAATGTTCGATGCCGGTCTGTCGGCCAAAACCAATTTATTACAGGCCAAAATTGATTTGAATGTATTCCAGGAAAACGCAATTAACCAGCAGGCGGTGATCGTTGCTGCAAAAAGAACATTAAATCAGCTGCTGAGCAGGGGAGTGGATCTTCCTTTTGAGGTTGCTGATTCCATTATTTTAAATTATGCACCTGATAAAAAGATGTTAGCACAAAAGCTCGATTCGGCCAATACTACTATACGATCTTTTCAAAAACAGGTTGATATCGCTAATTTGACTGTAAAAGAAATGAACACTTTACGGTTGCCCAGGCTCAGTTTTAATGCTGGTTATGATTTTTCTCAAAGTAACACTTCGGTTGGTACAACATTAATGACTCGTACCTATGGACCAGTTGTGGGAGGATCGCTTACCATACCAATTTATCAGGCAGGAAATGTTAATCGGCAGGTAAAAACTGCAAAAATACAATATCAATCAGCTCAGTACGATCTGGAAAATACGAAATTACTGGTAAGTGAACAGTTACAAAATGCTATTACCCAATTCGAAAATCAGCAGCAACTCTTAACCATTGAAAAAGATAATGCAGTTTTGGCCAAAGAAAATCTTGATATTATTATTCAACGACTTCGTTTTGGACAAACTACATCGCTGGAAGTGACCCAGGCCGAAGCAAATTTTGTGGAATCTCTTACACGTCTCGTAAATTTTGAATATAATTTAAAAGTTGCAGAAACAAAGTTGAAGCAATTGCTGGCGCAATTTTGATAAAATTCATTTAAACCTTCATAAAACAAAAATTATGAAGATTAATTTGTAGAAATTATTGTATCTTCAATTCTTATAAAATTTATTAAGGTGCGCCAACGTTACAATTAATTTAATCAACTTGCGTTAATATAATTATGAAACGATTTCCATTGATTTTAGGTTTATTTCTTTGCCCGGTTTTCTTGTGGGCACAATTCAACATTAATGCCGTGTTACCTAAAGCGGATAATGCCAAATTAATTAAGTATGCAGGCTTTCAGGTACTTTTTGATACCGTAAATTGTGTGCCGGTATGTTCGGCTTATTTTATTACCAAAGTAGAAATAGCAAAGCCGGTAACCGATATTGGAAAAGCTGAATTCATGAATGATGCATCCGTTCCGTGTACTCATGCAGAGGATTATAAGGATTCCATTTATTTTCCGGGTCTTTTAACGCCTGCTATCGATATGCGGTATTCGGAAAAAGCAGAACACGATTGTTTTTTTATTACGAATACCTGCCCGCAACGACAGGCTTTCAATGCTGGAATTTTGGAAAGATTGGAAAGACAAACACGGGCTTGGGCTACCAAATACGACAGTCTTATCGTTATTACCGGCCCTGTTATTAGTAGCTGTGAGCATAAATATAAACTCAATGTACCCAAGCAGTTTTATAAAATTATTTATTCCGTTAAGTATAACAGGGGCATCGCATTTTTACTTAATGTGGAGCTGCCCATAGGTTCCATTTATCGTTTTGATATGTCGTTACAGCAACTCAATGATATTATCCATCTGCCCTATTTTTCGGGTTCAAAATATGCAAAGCGTAGAGCCTTTTTGGATAGGGAGTTTTGGAATTAGGAAGTTTCGTTTACATTTGAAATGTGGTTTCGACTCCGCTCAACCACCGTCTTCACTCAAGCGGGCAATTTCGTTCAGTTATCAGACTTTCAGACTTCTGCAGCTCACCGTTCCTTGAGCGGAGTCGAAAGGAGTGTGGAGTTTAAGTTAATCAGATATGTTAGCTAAAATTTACTTCGACTTCATTCCACAATCGTGGCAGTTTCGTTTGCATTGAAATGTGGTTTCGACTCCGCTCAACCACCGTCCTCACTCAAGCGGGCAATTTCGTTCAGTTATCAGACTTTCAGACTTCTGCAGCTCACCGTTCCTTGAGCGGAGTCGAAAGGAGTATGGAGTTTAAGTTAATCCATTATGTTAGCTAAATTTACTTCGACTTCAGTCAATTATCGTGGCAGTTTCGTTTACATTTGAAATGTGGTTTCGACTCCGCTCAACCACCGTCTTCACTCAAGCGGGCAATTTCTCAGCAAACTCAAGTATAGCGTTTGCAAATTTTTTCCACGATAACTCTTCTTTCAGCTTTTGTATACCTGGTATGAAGATACCAGCCAATTGACGGGTGAAATACTCATTGATTGCTTTTGCAACTGGTTCAGGTTCGCAAATATCTACTATGACACCGGTCTGCAAATGACGGATACTTTCTTTCAACCCGCCGACATCGGTAGCAATAAGTGGTAAATCGAAGTGGTATGCAATTGAAGTTATTCCGCTTTGGGTTGCCGATTTATAGGGTAATACGCAAACACTGGCAGCAGAAAAAAATAAAGGTACTTCACTATCGCTGATATAATCGTTAAAAACAAAAACCTGATTTTTTTTCTTTATGGAATCAATTAGTTGCTG
>CAYZNC010000354.1:0-7010 GCA_964478555.1 uncultured Bacteroidales bacterium
GTTATGATGGTTTTAAATTTCTTAAAAACTTTATGAAGTAAATCCTGGTCAATAGGCTTAAGAAAACGCATATCAAAGTGAGCCGCATCAATCTCCTGGTTGGCAAGTAACTGACAGGCTTCTTCGGCAAAAATACCGGCAACGCCTATGGTTATAATGGCAATGTCGTTTCCGTTACGAAGCACGCGTCCTTTGCCAATGGGTAATTTTTGGAACGGTCTCCGCCAATCCGTCATTACACCCTGGCTTTTTGGATAACGAATTACAAAAGGTCCGTAATTATCTAACTGGGCGGTAAACATCAGATTACGCAATTCTTCCTCGTTCATGGGAGCGGAAATAGTCAAATTAGGTATGCAACGCATAAAAGCCATGTCAAAAGCTCCATGATGTGTAGCGCCATCCTCACCTACAAGTCCTGCCCTGTCTATACAAAAAATTACCTGAAGTTTCTGGAGAGCAACATCATGGATGACCTGATCATAGGCACGTTGCAAAAAAGAGGAGTATATGGTACAAAAAGGAACCATTCCCTGCGAGGCAAGTCCTGCGGAAAATGTTACCGCATGCTGCTCCGCTATTCCAACATCAAAGGAGCGTTGTGGAAATCGCTCAAACATATGCTTTAATGACGATCCGCTGATCATCGCCGGGGTTATGGCAACAATGCGTGGGTTTATCTCAGCAAGCTCCACCAAAGTTTGTCCGAATACTTCAGGGAATTTTAGTGGCTGTGGGGTGTCAGATTTAACTTTAATGATCTCACCCGTATCCTTGTTGAATAAACCCGGAGCATGAAAAGCAGTTTGGTTTTCTTCCGCATATTTATAACCCTTGCCTTTTTTGGTTATAACATGAAGCAGTTTTGGGCCTGGTATATCTTTTAAATCGTTCAATACCTTTGCCAGGTGTACTACATCGTGCCCATCAACAGGGCCGAAGTAACGGAAATTCAAAGCCTCAAACAGATTGCTATTTTTAAGCAATGTCGATTTCATGGCAACCCCCAGCTTTTGAATTATGTGCCTTGGGTTAAGTTTTAATTTATTGAATACTCCCAGCATGTTCCAAACGTCCTTTTTAACTTTATTATAGGTTTTGGAAGTGGTAATGTCCAGAAGATATTCTTTCAGTGCACCAACATTCTGGTCGATAGCCATGTTATTGTCGTTCAGGATCACCAAAAGATTCGAACCGGAAAAACCTGTATTGTTCAACCCTTCGAATGCCACTCCGCCTGATAGTGAACCATCACCTATCACAGCCACTACTTTGCGTTCTGGTTCTCCCTTTAATTGTGAGCCGATAGCTATTCCCAGGGCCGCAGATATCGATATGGAAGAATGACCTGCCCCAAAAGCATCATATTCGCTTTCACTCATTTTTGGAAATCCACTGATACCTTTGTATTTACGGTTGGTATGAAAAACATCCTTTCGGCCGGTAAGTATCTTATGCCCGTATGCCTGATGGCCCACATCCCAAATAATCTGGTCGTAAGGAGTATTAAATACATAATGCAGGGCAACTGTTAGCTCTATCGTTCCGAGACTGGCACCAAGGTGACCGGAATTGTTACTGACAATATCTACAATAAATTGCCTAAGCTCTTCACTTAAGACGATCAACTCCTCGGGGCGTAATTTTTTTACATCCGAAGGCAGATTGATTTGGCTCAATAAGTTTTTTTTATGCTCTTCCATCAGGTTTCTAGTCGGTTACAAACTAGTTTTAAACTTCAAAGATATGAATTTATTTTAAATCCCTGTTTTTGTTTTGATGAGTGATGTTATATCTTTGACGGGTTATATAAAAATTGATAAGCCGTGCAAAAGACAACTTACATCTTCTTAATTATCACACTTTTTGTTGTATCCTGTGTTCCTCTTTCAAAGTTCACTGAACTAAAGAAAAAATCAGATGCCTGTACTGAAGAAAACGCTAATTACAAAGCCGAAAACGAAAAACTACAGGTTTCCAACACCGAGTTTAAATCGCAATTAGATATGCTTACCAGCGAAAAGGATAAGCTTATTCGTGATTCAGTAGCTATTTATAAGCAATGGAAGCAGCTCCAGTTCGATAACAACAAGCTTCAGCAGGAGTATCAATATCTGCAACAATCTCAGGATAATCTTTCCAAAGGTAATGCCCGGGAGTCTACAAAACTTCTATCCCAATTACAATCAACTCAGGAAGATTTGCAGAAACGTGAAGATCAACTTGTTGACAAAAAACGTAATCTTGATGCTTTAACATTAGAGCTCGACAAGAAGAACAGGCGTATGAAAGAGATGGAACAAGTACTAAACAGAAAAGACTCTGTGGTTAACGCCTTAAAGAACTCCGTATCCGATGCATTAATGGGTTTTGAGAACAAAGGACTTACAATAAAAATTGTGAACGGGAAAGTTTATGTTTCCCTTGAAGAAAAGCTTTTGTTCAAATCGGGAAGTATTGTGGTTGATCCCGACGGTGTTAAAGCATTGAAAAAATTAGCGAAAGTATTGGAACAAAATAAGGAGATCAATATTATGATAGAAGGACATACTGATGATGTTCCCTATCATTCGGATGCATCGATAAAAGATAATTGGGATTTAAGCGTTAAACGGGCTACTTCCATTGTACGCATTTTGCTCGATGGCAGTGGTATTGACCCACGGCGATTCACGGCTGCCGGGCGTGGAGAATTTGTTCCTGTAGATAAGGCAAAGACTTCGGAAGCTCGCCAGAAAAACCGGCGTACTGAGATTATTCTTACCCCTAAACTGGATGAGCTTTTTAAGATCTTGGAAACGAATTAAACTTATTGAATATATAAAGTTAAGTGTTTCAATGGTAGATTGTTGACCTTATTTTTTTCTTTCTAACCTTAGTAGAATGGTATAAGTTTCATGAAACTACCTTATTTAAAGAGCAATAGATACCTAAAAATAAGCTAATAAGGTTTATCTACACATTATCAGTATATTCTACTAAGGTAAAAAAGAGATAAGGTTTTTCCGACTAATCAAGTAGTTGCTATAATTAAGACACTAATATAATCATAATTTATTGATAATAAGAGCTTAATGCGCTTACCCGGCGATTTGTCCTTTGGGCATCTTAATCTTTCTTTTCTTTATTATGATAAACGATACCCTCAATTTTATTGCAAAACTTAATTTATCCAAATTAATTAACATCCTCAAGGCTGAGGTGAGCTATGTTTTATCATCAACTTTGCGCAGAGTTATTGTTTGGGGAATGCCATACACATATTCCATAGAAACCACGAGCATTTGTAATCTTGCATGTCCCGAATGCCCAACCGGGAAAGGCATAATACATCGTAAAAATTATACGATGTCTATGGAACAATATCAATCACTGATCAGTCAGATAGCACCAACGGCAACTTACCTCATGCTTTATCTTCAGGGAGAGCCATTTCTAAACCCGAATATCTTTGCAATGATAAAGCTTGCCCACGAAAGTAAAATGTATTCCTGTATTTCCACCAATGGTCACTTTCTCGATAAACAACAGGCCATAAAAACGGTGGCTTCAGGTCTCGACAGGATCATCATTTCTTTAGACGGGGTTACTAATGAAGTATATCAGCAATACAGGAGAGGGGGAAACCTCGCAACGGTGCTTGAAGGTATTACTAATCTTGTGGAAGCAAAGAAGTCTCTTAAATCTCAAAAGCCTTTTATCATTCTTCAGTTTATAGTTTTTAAACACAATCAACACCAGGTGAACGAATTTAAGACCCTGAGCCATTCCCTTGGGGTTAACAAGGCAGCATTAAAAACTGCTCAACTGTATGATTTTGAGGGTGGGCATCCCATGATGACAGACTTGGATCAATTTTCGCGTTATCAAAAATCAGGAGATCACTTTGTTTTAAGAAAATCTATCTGGAATTCCTGCAAGCGAATCTGGACGACCGGTGTTATCACTTCCGATGGTATTATGGCTCCTTGTTGCTATGATAAAGCATCTACATTTGCTATGGGAAACGCGGATGATAAAAGCCAGGAAATCATTTGGAAGGGGCAGTTATTTAACCGGTATCGAAGGAAGATATTGACCAACCGGAGTGAGATTGATATTTGTTGCAATTGTGATGAATAAAAAATAGCCGCAAGGGGCGAACCCACCTACGACTATCTGCTAGTGTATTGACTTGATCGGTTACTTAGTTACTTCCTACAGCAACCTGAATTCCAAATGTATTTTTAATTTTTTCGACATAGTCGAGTTTTTCCCATCCAAAGAATTCTACGTCTTTTTCATGAACCTCAGCACCATTACTGTTACCATTGGTGTAAAATTTAACTTTTTTGGTAAAAGGATTACGTCCAAAATGGCCGTAAGCTGCTGTTTCCTGAAAGATAGGATTTTTCAATCCAAAACGTTTTACAATTGCAAATGGTCTAAGATCAAATAATTGCAATACTTTGGTCGATATCTCGCTATCAGACAATTTAATCTTTGATGTACCATTGGTATTCACATAAACACCAACTGGTTGTGCAATACCGATTGCATAAGCAATTTGTACTAAAACTTCGTCAGCAACACCAGCTGCTACTAAGTTTTTAGCAATATGACGGGCGGCATATGCAGCAGAGCGGTCAACTTTTGATGAGTCTTTACCTGAGAAAGCCCCACCACCATGAGCACCTTTTCCACCATAAGTATCCACGATAATCTTTCGACCTGTAAGACCGGTATCTCCATGAGGGCCCCCAACAACAAATTTTCCGGTTGGATTAACATGAAGGATATAATCGTTTTTAAATAATTTTTGAACTCTTTCAGGAAGTGTAGCAACAACCTTAGGAATTAAGATTGCTTGTACATCTTTCTTAATCGTATCCTGCATGTTTTTTTCGGTATCGAAATCGTCATGCTGTGTGGAAATTACAATGGTGTGTACACGAAGAGGTTGATTCTTTTCATCGTATTCAATGGTAACCTGCGATTTTGAATCAGGGCGAAGGTACTTCATTACCTTACCTTCACGGCGAATAGCAGCCATTTCTCTGAGCAATTCATGCGAAAGAGTGAGCGCAAGAGGCATATATGTGTCAGTTTCGCGACTAGCATAGCCAAACATCATTCCCTGGTCACCAGCGCCTTGGTCTTCTTCTTTCTGACGTACTACCCCTTGATTAATATCTGGCGATTGTTCGTGTATCGATGAAATTACACCGCATGAATCGCAATCAAACATATACTCAGCTTTGGTATAGCCAATTTTGCGAACAACGTCGCGAGCTACTTTTTGAACATCGATATATCCATTGGTACGCACTTCGCCACTCAATACTACTAACCCAGTTGTACAAAGCGTTTCACAGGCAACCTTTGAATCGGGGTCGCAACGTAAAAATTCATCCAATAGTGCATCGGAAATCTGGTCGGCAACTTTATCAGGATGTCCTTCTGATACGGACTCTGACGTAAATAAATATCCCATAATATATTATATTTTTGGTTAACACTTGTTGATGGATTAGATTGTCGATTTTAATTACAGAAACTTTGCTTTAGCATTTTTTTTCTTGTGGTTGCAATCAAAATAAATCTTTCCACCGATTTTTCAGAAGCCAAAAGTAATTACTTCATGAATATAAACAAAGCAATTCGTAAAATTTATTGAATTGTTCGGGCCGCTTTTCTGGTTTGGATTCAGCATTACTTGCTTACGTAAGCTTCCTTAAATTTTATAAAAAAACATAATAGAATGTTTTAAAAGCGATTTTTTTGATGAACTTTGCTGTACCTAACGGTCTTAGATGTCTAATCTTAATTTATGGAATTATTCAGAACGCTGGTGCCAGTTCCTGTTTCGGGAAAAAGGATCTTTTATAATTCAAAAGTGATGCTAATGGGCTCGTGTTTTTCCGAATACATGGGTAATCATTTATCTGAGGCCAGATTTAAAACGGATAGTAATCCATTTGGCATTGTCTACAATCCATTATCCGTTAAAAGGGGACTGAAGCGTTTGATCAATCCGGTTGAATACAATCCCGAAAATTTATTTCTCTATGAGCATGTGTGGTACAGTTTTGATCACCACAGCCGGTTCTCCGATGTGAAAAACGAAGTTTCCTTGTCCCGCATCAACGAACGATTAAATGCATCGGCTTCAAATTTGAAAGGCGCTGATTTTATATTTATTACATTTGGTACCTCTTATGTGTACCAGTTAAAATCGACCGGAGAAGTAGTTTCGAATTGCCATAAATTACCGGCCTCTGAATTTCACAGGAGAAGAATTGATATTGACGAAATTGTTTCAGAATATAATTCCTTATTAACCGAGCTTTGGATCATCAATCCTAATCTTCAGGTAGTTTTTACAGTCAGCCCTATTCGTCATTGGAAAGATGGACCTCACGATAATCAGCTTAGCAAAGCCATTCTCTTATTAGCCATCGATGAAATATGCAAAACCCACAAGCAAACTTTTTATTTTCCATCTTATGAACTGATGATGGATGACCTGCGTGACTACCGGTTTTACGATGAAGATATGTTACATCCCAACAAGAGCGGGACTAATTATATCTGGCAAAGATTTAAAGAATGTTTCATGGGTTCGGATACTATTATGTTAATGAAAGAAGTTGAGAAAGTTGTTCAGGCCCGCAGTCATAAACCGTTTAATCCCGGTTCTGAGGCTTTTCAGGCGTTTGTACATCAGTTTTATGACAAAATCCAATATCTGAAAGAGCAGTACAAAATTGATCTGTACGAGGAAGAAAGCTATTTCCGGTCGTTTTTTAATGCCAATTCGTAGCGTCAAACCCTGAGGGTTTGACGCCTTCAAAGTACAAAGGTAGATTCCTCCCTTTGATACCAATGATATATTTATTTAATTTGCATATTGACAGGCTTTTCCATCGCTATTGGATACATATGTCAGCCCTAACGGGCTTTGAAATCATATCGTTCATTATGATTTTCTACCGATATACCAGCCCTAACGGGCTTTGACAAAGTACATA
>CAYZNC010000355.1:0-7008 GCA_964478555.1 uncultured Bacteroidales bacterium
GTTTGGTGAGTTCTTCAAACTTTATTTTCACTGCTTTGCTCACTAAAACGGCATTTGCATCGTTGGTTTTATATATTTGTAACCCAATACCGTTTTTACCATTAATACGGTTTATTGTTACGGGCGTGGCCGAGGCGTCTGTAACTGTGCCGATATCCTTCAGCAGAACACGGCTACCCTTTCCGTTTTCGCTAATAACAATATTGCGAATCACATCTGTTTTTGTCAGATCTGCGTTTAGCCGGATTGATAATTCCTGTTCGCGCGAAGTGATTTTCCCTGCAGGAAGCGAACCAGAAGCCGCACCTAAAGCCTGATAAACTATGCTAATTGGAATATTATAAGCCTGAAGTTTTTGATTATCAATTTTTACTTCTATTTCACGAGGGGTACCCCCGATGACGTTAACCTGGCCTACCCCTGGTATATTAGATATTTCGGGCAGAATGGTGTTATCTATCAAATGGAATAAATCCGCATCGGACATGGAAGCCGAAACTGAAAAGGTGATAACCGGAAACTGGTCAGAGCTGAAACGATTTACTACAGGATCGTCCGCATCTTTGGGCAGAACAGATTTAATCTGACTTATTTTTCGCTCGATATCCGTCTGAGCCGTGAGGTCCTTTATATTGGGTTTTAATCTTATAGTGATGACGGATACGTCTGACATGGAACGGGAAGTGATGTTATCGATTCCTTCAACTGTAGAAACCGCATCTTCGATTGGTTTTGTAATATTAGACTCAATATCCTGAGGAGATGCTCCGGCATACGTTGTTCTTACAGTAATGATTCCTGCATCGAATTTTGGAAGCAGCTCATAGTTGAGGCTAAAATAACTCAAAACCCCAAACAGAATTAAAACCACAAAAACAACTATGATAAGTAAAGGGCGTTTTATTGATAATTCCGTGATTGACATATCAGCGCTAAATTATTGTTTAACAATTGTTATTTTGGAACCTTCGCTAAGGTTAATTTGTCCGGAAAGGACCAGCTCATCACCGGCAAACAACCCACTGACGATTTCAATATTGTTGCCTTCTGATAAGCCAACTACTACATTGCTCCCGTGGGCTATGCCATTTTTTATGATATATACATAAGGATCTTTGCGATCGGCAACTAATGCCTTTTTCGGAATTACAACTATGTTTTCTTTTTGTGCCAAATTGAATTCGACTGAGACATTTGTGCCTGCTTTAAGTATTGCCGGAGTATTGTTAAGTAAAACATCAACCTGATAATTGTGATTTTCATCGCCATACGGGCTAATATATGCTATTTTACCAACCCATTTTTTTTCTGGAAAAACAGGTGAAGACACATTGACCACCTGATTCTCATGAATAGAGTACACCTCGGTTTCGTTTACAAATACAGTGGCTTTAAGCTTTGAAATATCTACCAGGGAGGCAATTGAGGCACCCGGATTTACATACTCCCCCGCTTTGAAGTTGCAAATGGTGACAATACCGTTTATAGGGGCAACAATATCAGCATTATCAATCTGCCGTTTTAATTGCTCCAGTTGAATATTGGTATTTTCGTAATTGTATTTTGCAGCAATCATATTTACTTCGGTTGCAGCTTTGCCTTCATATAAATCTTTAGTCCGTTCATAATCCTCTTTCAGTTTATCTTTGGTTAACATTGTTGATTTCAGGTTTAATTGTGCGATTTTTGTATCTATAGCTCCAACAACCTGGCCTTTTATCACTTTGCTTCCAACGTCGATACTGAAAAAATTGATTATACCCGGTGTTTGAACACTAATAACCGCTTCTTCAAATGGTTTTAACTTGGCTGTCAAAATTGTTTTTGTCTGAATTTTACCAGGGTTTATGGTAAGAGTGGTAACAGTTACGGGAATATGAGAACGGTCAATTATTTGATTAGCTGCATTAATTTTATGTTTATTGCTAATTAAAGTAGCTACTATAGCAACAATTGCAATAATTACGATAATCGTTATTATAAGACTCGTGCGTTTCATTATCTTTGTATTTAATTATTTTTCAACTGATTATAAAATGAAAAAAGGGTGCCTTTTGCTTTTTCGTAATCGAGCCTGGCGATCATGTACGAAAACAAGCTATTGAGATAATTAGACTGGGCATTTTTATAGGCTGTATCGTCATTCAGGAAATCACTTAATGACACGGCTCCTTTTTGATAATTGAGGTTTGTTTTGTCGAATATTTTTTTGGCAAGATTAAGATTATCTCTATTACTCAGAAAACTGTTATGGGATGTCAATAAGCTTTGTTCGGCATTTTGAAACCGGAGCTGGTAGTTCTTTTGAATTAGATCAAGATTTGTACGTGCATTTGTATAAACAAGCTTACTTTCCTTAACCTGGCTCGAACGCTTTAAACTGCTAAATATTGGTAAATTAACCGAAAGGCCGATATAAGAGTAATCTTTCCATTTGTCAAATGATTTTGAAAAAGTTGCATCATATGCCTGGCTGGCAAAGCGAGCTGATGCAGTTACTGTGGGCAGAAAGGCTGCTTTTTTATTCTGATAATTTATTTTTTGAAGATCAACGTTTGTCTTATTAATAGAATAGTCACTCAGGCTATCCAAGGCTAAGGTTGCTACATCTGGGAAATTTGCATATTTTTCATAATTAACAGAATCGATAATAGTTAACCCCGCTTCGAGTGGCAACCCCATCGCATATTTTAAATTATTGAGCGCATTTCTTTTTTGCGTTGCAACTTCACCCAATTGATATTCTGCTGATTTAAGACTAACCTTAATTCTTTCGAAATCTGTTTCAAGTGCGACTCCTTTTTCCAATTGAAGTTCCAATATCTTGGATAATTGAGAATAAGCCTGGATATTATCCGTTAATTTCAATTCATATTCTTTATAAATCAGTACCTGTAAATATGCCCGGGTTGTATTATAAATAAGAAGTTCAGTATTTTGCTTATCCTGAGATTGAGAAATTTTAACGTTTGTACGTCCTGTTTTTATATTATTTAGCTTCGACTGGTCATATATAGTCTGGGTTACATCGATGGTTGCATTGGTATTGTATTGTTGTCCCAACTGCACATTTAATTCATTGGGGCCAAAAAGACCAGCCGGTATCACTGTTGTGGGTAACTTCAAGTTGTCGGTAAAGTTTAACGCACTGTTTGCCTGAAGCAGATAGCTGCTTACAGCCTGCTTTTTCTGTTCTTTAGCAATTTGTATATTGTTTTGAGAAATCCCTATAGAGGCATGATGAGTTAAACTAAATTCTATGCATTTTTCCAGAGTATATTTTTCCTGGGCATGCAGATAGACTGTATTTAGCAGGAGGAAAACGGCAACTGTTTTAAAAACTCGGTTCATAATTATTTTTTTAATTATGATACAAAGATGCCGACTTGTTAACTACATTAAAATGAATAAGGAATTGAGCCGGACAATTAAGGAAGAGAATGAATAATTTGGGGAGGTGAATGAGTGATTTTTTGAAGTAAAGCTTTTTATTTAACAATACACAAATTCAATGTATTGTAAATTAAATGTATAGGCATGCATTTTTTAATGGTCGTCAAGAATCCACTTGTATATTTTCTACATCAGGTATTTTCAAGCCAACTTAAAAATTGTTGAGTCTTGCTTAGGCTTGGAATAATTTTCTCTTTAAAGGGAACAACGATATTTACCGATAGCTTTCGTGAAAAATAATGTGAAATATCGACAATAGCTTTCCGGTTTATAAGATGTTGACGGTTTATACGGAAAAAACTATTGCCTGTCACTTGATCCAAATCTTCTAGTTTTTTATTAATAAAATAAATTTTTTTGCCGAAAGTAAGTATATGTGTTATTTCATTTTCGATATAAAACAGTGCAATGTCCTCTAACTTAATTGGCAATATTTTATCCTTACTGTGAACGAGGATTGTAGTTGATTTGGGTACATCCCTGTTTTTTAAAGCTTCCAGAACTGCATCATATTGTGAAGTATTTCCAGAAAAGGATTGACGCAAATTATGGTATTTATCCATTGCACTTGCAATGGTTTTACGCGTAAAAGGCTTTAGTATATAATCAATCCCGTTAGTTTTAAAAGCATTCAAAGCATATTCGTCAAATGCGGTACAAAATATTACAGGTGCAGCTATGTCGACCGATTTAAAAATTTTAAAACTAAGCCCGTCCCCCAATTGGATATCGCTAAATATCAAATCGGGAGCAGCATTTTTCTTGAAATAGGATATTGCGTCTCTGACCGAATATATGAGTGCCACAATTTCTGCATCCGGTGTAACTGAAGATATTGTTTTAGCTAGGTCTTCAGCGGTAAATTTTTCATCCTCTATGATTACTATTTTCATTGTTTAGTATTTTTATACTTATTGAAAAAACATGCCCATCATCTTCAATAATTACTTCATCATCAGAAATGTATTTGTACCTTTCAGCAAGATTCGCTAAACCAAATCCCGAGGAAGTTTCTGTGGATTCTTTCAAACGAATTTTGTTTGAAACTTTTATACGGTCATTTGTCTGCTTAATGGTTATATGTAATGGGTATCTTTCTGTAAGTTCATTGTGTTTGATTGCATTTTCTACTAACGGTTGAATGGAAAATGATGGAACAAAACTTTCATGTGTATCATTATTTGAAACAGAGATAAACCATGTTAAAGCTTCTCCAAAGCGTATTTTTTGCATGGCTAGATAGGCTTCACAAAGTTTCAATTCATCGTCCAAAGAAATTATTTTAATATTGTTGTTTAAAACCGAGGCTCTAAGAAAGTCCGACAAACAAGCTAAATATTCATCGGCATCAAATGTATTGCGATTGTATAACGATTTAATTGTATTTAATGAATTAAACAACATATGAGGGTGTATTTGTTGCCGGAGTAATTGGTTCGCTGCTTCTGCATTTGCCACCTTAAGCTGGGCGTTTTCTATGTCGGAATTTATTTTTGCATCCTGCACCATAACATAATTCTGAAGAATAATGATCACAGTGTTAACAAGAATACCTAGAATAATTACATAAATTAACTTCGATAGAAGCAGAGGATTATGATTAATAAAAGTATAAACCGGAACTACAATAACATACACAATCAAACTAAAACAATAGCTCGATGCAAGATATATTTTCCTGTGGTTGTATTTATATTTTACTAATATTTTATCGAGATATAAGAGTAGAGTTAGGTTTGTAAAAGCATTTAATATTAGAATTATAGCTGCAATAATAGAATTTCTTATCGCCCTGCTTAACCCTTCTATTCCATAATGTTCCAAAGTTACAGCAACCTCAAACATAATGAAAAAGGTTGTTATCCAAATGCTAAGTGTGATTAATTTTTTAATTGGATATTTTGATTTCATCAATACTTATTTTAGTTAAATTACTGGTCTGATGGAGCATCCATGATAATATGTTCATGCAATTTTTGTGAGTATAATTGCTCATGGATGGTTCACTCGTATATAATCCAGTCAATAATTGGTCTTGTCATGATACCCCTTTACACAAAGGTACTTAATTTAAAAAAGGCATAATTTGTTTTCAAGTTGAATTGAACAAAATGGAAGGTAAATTATAAAAAAAAGCTTGCGAAATTGATTTAAACCGTATAATTCATTTTTTTAATAGGAATACGCCATTCCTTTTTTTTTAATCTTTGTCTTAGTCATTAAACTCATTTTTAGAATAGTGACCTATTCTGTTACCTCCGTTTTTAGAGTTAAATTTCTCTCCTTACCATCTAACAAAACCAGTTGTTCATTGTTGGTGAGTAGTAAATTAATTACTGATTCATGTATGAAAGCAATGGTGATTGAGGGTATAACAAATTTCGCCGATAATCCTGAACCACTTCGGTTGGTCCACTTACCGCTACCGAAGCCAGGAGAAAATGAAATCTTGCTTCGGGTTAGTGTCTGCGGTGTTTGCCATACCGAAATCGATGAAATTGAAGGAAGAACGCCCCTCCCCTATTTCCTGTAGCACCAGGTAGTTGGTTATGTTGAAGATCCAAACGGTTATGAATCCGAACTTAGTTATGGCACGAGGGTGGGTGTAGGTTGGATATATTCATCCTGCGGATTATGCGACTATTGCAAATCGGGAAGAGAAAATTTGTGCGCCTCTTTCCTGGCTACCGGTCGGGACAGGAATGGCGGCTATGCCAAATACATGGTTGCAAACAAAGATTTTGTTTACGAAATACCCAACGAATTTACAGATGAAGAAGCAGCACCTCTCCTATGCGCTGGAGCTGTGGGTTATCGTTCATTGCGGCTTACCAATCTGGAAGATGGACAAATACTGGCCTTCACAGGTTTTGGCGCATCATGCGGATATCAGAGAGTTTCTGAAACTGGCTTCTAAAATCCCAATCCTGCCTGATTTTCAAGTTTATTCCCTTACCGAGGCAAATGTGGCCTTGAGGGATATTAAAAAAAGAAAAATTAAAGGAGCCAAAGTATTAAAAGTAGACTAAGAGCAGGTATAAGAGGTAAAAAGCTAGATCCAAGACAATAATCAACTAAGTTGGATCTGCTTTTGTTACTATTTTGTAGAAAAGATAAGGAATGTAGCGCTTAAAATAAATTAAAATCAACTCCTTACCTGCAATGTAAACCTCTATCTTTTTCCGTCGAACAGCCTTGATGATTTTTTTTGCACAAAATTCAGCACTGAACCCTTCATCTTGCCCATGATCCATAATACCATGTGGCGATCCGTCCTTCGTTAAGGCATTTAAACTTACATTGGTACGAATACGGCCCGGACAAGCTATTGTAACATCTATACCTTGAGGGTACAGCTCTGCCCATAGTGTCTCATAAAAACCTTGTATAGCATGTTTAGCTGCTGCATATGCTGACCGTAATGGAAATCCGAAAAGTCCGGTAACACTGCTAATCACAACAATGTGACCCCTGTTTCGGCGAATCATGGATGGTAACACTTTTTTAGTTAAAATTACACCACTGAAAAAATCGATTTCCATGATACGGCGATCA
>CAYZNC010000356.1:0-6984 GCA_964478555.1 uncultured Bacteroidales bacterium
ATACTTTTTACTTGATACTTTTTACTTGATACTTTTTACTTGATACTTTTTACTTGATACTTTTTACTTTTTTGTATTTTTAGAAACTAATCAACCATTAAATCCTTGTTAAAATTCTTCTTCTTATTAGTTAGTTTATCGCTGATAAACGGTGCTAATGCACAGAAGTATAATTTCAAAAACTTCTCTGTGGGAGATGGTTTAACACAATCGGAAATCTATTCTATTTGCGAGGACAGGCGAGGAACCCTTTGGTTTGGTTCTTTGGGAGGCGGTATTATAAAATACGATGGATACACTTTTACGAATTACAGGGAAGAGGATGGTTTGAGTAATAACTTCGTTAGGGCAATATATGAGGACAAATCGGGAAAAATCTGGATTGGTACCGAAGGAGGCCTTTGCTGCTATGATGGAATCAAATTCAAACGCATGAACCAAGCCGGAGGTCCTGGAAAAAACATGGTCAGAGCTATTAAACAGGATGCTTCAGGAAATTTATGGTTTGGTACAGATCAGGATGGATTATTTAAATATGATGGCAAATCCTTCACACATTATCTGAAACAAACCGGTTTACCCGATAACACTGTTTATTGCATATTCGAAGATAAAGGTAATACGGTTTGGATAGGAACCAATCAGGGAGTTTGTAAGCTTCAGGATTCAAGATTCATCACTTACACCAAAAACAACGGGTTACCATCCAACATTATCAGGGGCATTACTGATGATGAAAGTGGAAATTTGTGGTTCGCTACTTATGGTGGTGGTATCAGCAGTTATAATGGTACCACATTTACCAATTACAACAGCGAAAACGGAATATGCAATAATTCGGTCTTTACCATATTCACCGATAGAAAAGGCAGGATTTGGATTGGTACAGCAAACGGAGTTTCATGTTACAATGGTTCAACCTTCAAAAACTACTATGATAGCAACGGGTTAGCCAGTAATGTAGTGGTGTGCATCTATGAAGATTCATCGCAGGATATTTGGTTCGGAACTTCAGGAGGCGGTCTCAGCAGATTCGATAACGAAAGATTTACTCATTATGTTGAAAATGAAAAAATGGGTCGTCAGGTGTACACCCTTATTCAGGCCCATAATAACAATATGATCTTTGGTACTTCCAACGGCGGATTAACCATATTCGACGGAAAATATTATTCCCTGGTTAAAGGTTCTTCAAATTTCACATCTGACAAGGTTAGAACGCTTAATTACGATCAGGATAGTACTTTATGGATCGGAACTATCGGAGATGGAGCTTTCAAATTTAACCGGCAGGGATTTACACACTATACCTTAGCCGATGGGTTGCCTAGCACCAACATTTCCGCGATAGTTATAGACGCTACAAAAAATATATGGTTTGCCAGCTCGGATAGCGGGATCTCTATCCTCGATAAACAAACGGGGAAATTTCAAAAATTTACAGAAAATAACGGATTATTAAATAACAGCATTTACGCTATGGTGCCTGACCATGCAGGAAATATCTGGATAGGTACGGATAAGGGTCTCCAAAAAATTACCCCCGGGGCTGATACGCTGCCACCGGCAATAACCAGTTTTACTCAAACCAGTGGACTATCCAATAACGCTATTCGCTCCATTGCAGTCGATAAATCAAACAATATCATCATCGGAACTGCCGGAGGAGGCATTAATGTGCTGCAAGGAACAAAATTTATCACCATCAATAAAAGCCAGGGACTATGTTCCAACAATATTTATTTGTTGATTTTTGACGATTTTGACAATTTATGGGTGGGTACCGAATTAGGCATTGACCGTATTACATTTGGCCGTGACTTTTCAATAGAGGAATATAGACATTATGGCAAAAACGAAGGATTTGCAGGAATTGAAGTTTACAGAAATGCCTGTTTTAAAGATAAAAATGGAAACCTGTGGTTTGGAACGGTTAATGGAGCTACTATTTACAAAGAAAAGGAAGATGAGATTTTAAAAACAGCTCCTAAAATTCAACTTACCGGAATAAAGTTATTTTTTGATAATATCGAAAAAACAAAATATGTTGATAGTGTTAGTGCATGGTTTCCTATCCCCCACAATTTAAAGCTGCCTTACAATAAAAACAATTTAACTTTCGAATTTGCAGGGATTTATCACAGAAATCCGGAGGCAGTTCGTTATAAATATAAGCTTGAAGGCTCAAATGACGACTGGTCGCCAGCGTTAACCCAGCATAAAGTCACCTACTCCAATCTGCCACCCGGTAAATACATTTTTAAGATGATGGCTTGCAATGAGTACAATGTTTGGAATAAGGATCCCCTTACCTTCGAATTTCAAATATTGCCTCCCTTTTGGCAACGGTGGTGGTTTATTGGTTTGAGCGCTCTAATCTGCATCTTCACGGTATGGTCGGTTTTTCAATACATAATACAACAAATTAAAACAAAAAACCAGGCAGAAAGGGAGAAGCTTTTAATGGAAAAAAACATCGTAGAGCTTGAGCAAGAAGCCGCACGCTTGCAAATGAACCCTCACTTTATATTTAATTCTCTGAATTCTATCCAGGGTTTTATCGCTACCAACGATACTTTTCAGGCAAAACGCTATCTGGCAAAATTTGCACGATTAATGAGACTGATACTTGAGAATGCCAGGGAAGAATTTATCCCTCTCCGGAATGAAACAGACATGCTGGAAAATTATCTGGAGTTGGAAAAACTAAGTAAAAATAATATTTTTGATTTCAAAATAAATACTTGCGAATCAATTAATTATGAAACAACCGAAATTCCTCCGATGATGATACAACCGTTTGTGGAAAATGCCATTATTCATGGAATTAAAAATAAAGAAGGTAAGGGTTTTATTGAGATCAACTTTAGGTTCAACGATTCATTAATGATTTGTGAGGTCATTGACAATGGTATAGGCCGCCAAAAATCTGCCGAAATTAAAGAGAAAACCAATGCCAAGCATAAATCTACCGGCATGATGGTTACCCGTAAACGACTGGAACAATTTAAGATACAAACAGGCTCAAATGCAGGTGTTGAGATCGTGGACCTAAAAGATGAAAATAACAATCCTGTTGGGACAAAGGTAATCGTCTCCATTCCTTTTGAGGCGGATTAGTTTCGAGTGTCTATCCGACGCTTCCAGGAGCTACGCACGCTGGAAGGTCTGCACTGAATAAAAAGAGGGTATTAAAGCCTCACTTAGATCCCAATCCGCAAGCTGGCGGAGGCTTCCGCAACGAGTTGAGGGTGAGTAAGTCCCTTTAGGGGATTTAGGTGCAAATGAACCGAAAGATACTTTGAAACAACTATCCTGTTTACAATTTAATAATTTTAACGATCGTACTCCCCCACTGATTGGTTAATTTGATATAGTAAAGACCGGCACTTATAGTACTCAAATCAATTTTTTCTTTTTTACTTTGAAGAACCTTAGTCATCACTATATTACCATTCATGGTGTAAAGTTCCATAATCGAGGAAATTTCACCGGCATTTTCGATCGTAATCATACCCTTGGTCGGATTCGGATACAACTTATAATCTGAACTACTTATAATCTCATCCACACTAACATTGTTGGTTGTGGTAAAATTCCAAACAGTCGACCAATCGCTGGCTCCATTGATATTTACAGCCTTCACCCTCCAATAATACTTAGTATCATAACTCAAGCCGGAAATATTATAACTTGTATTTTGAATTCCGCTTTGGTTCACCAGAGTACTGCTAAAATCAGATGATGTAGAAACCTGTACCGTATAACTGGATGCTCCTGCACTCGTATTCCATATAAGAGAAACACCAATTGGTTGATTTGTAGCATCCGTTGAAGGCGAAGAAAGAACAACAACTGAAGGAACAGCATTTACGGTATAGGTGGTACTAAACTCAGCAGCAGCTACATTATTATTACTTGCTGCATCCTGGGCTGCTGCTCCCGCTATGTTTATTTTCACTATACCCTGACTTACAGGAGTGATGTCAACTGTATAGGTAGACCCACTTCCGGTAAAATGACCCACTGTACCATTGGTAACAACAACATCTTCAATAGCAAAGCCTGTAACCGGTTCGCTGAAATTTATACTTACCGGTATTGGCGAAACATTGGTTGGGTTATTGGCAGTGCTGCTAATGACAACTGTGGGAGCAATTGCATCTACAAGTATCCCGTTGGTGATTCCCACTCCATTCAGGGCTAAAGTGGCATCCTGTAATGAACTATTTTTAATGGTCCCCCCATTGAGAGCAATAGATCCGCCCAGGACAATTCCATTAGCGTCATTATCGCCCTTCACAACAGCATACCTGAACAAAAGGGAAGAGGTACCTGTTCCACTCTGATATGTTGCGTTTACAGAACCTGAAGCAAGTGTCACAGCAATGTACGGTTTGCCACCCGTAGTAACTATATCAACAACCTCGCTGAATGTAACGGTAAAATCCATATTTTGGCCGACTATATAAATTGCATTAGCCGGAACACCAACTGATAATACGATGGGTACTATTCCATCGACCACTATATTTTTTTGGCCGCCCAACGAACTGGCTCCACCTACAGCAGGCAGTATTATTGCAGCATTATTGCCAGGCGCATCTTTTATGGTTCCTCCGGACAAGCTCAAAGAATTGATTGCGGAATAATCAAGATCAGCACTTATATTCCCACTGTTTACCGTATAATTAAAGGTCAGTGTTGTACCACTGCTTCCGGAAGAATACGAAGCCGTACCACCACTATTCAGTGACAGCGTTGGGGTACCTGTTACAAAGACTGCTTTAGAAAAGATCACTGTTACGGCAATTACGTCAGCTACTTTGTATGTTCCGTTCGTGGTTGTTGAACTAACAGAGGTTATGTTTGGTGCAATGGCATCTACCAGTACGTTTGTTGTGCTGCCTGTGTTGTTTAATGTTAGTGTTGCACTATTGCCACCAGCGTCCTTTAATGTTCCTCCATTTGCGGTAATGGCCAATCCTACGGTAACACCATCATTGTCTACGTTGCCTGAGATTATAGTATAACGGAAAACCAATGTAGATGTTCCTGTACCACTTTGATAAGAGGCATTAACCGTACCACCTGAATTCAGCATTATGGGTATATAGGGTATCCCACCAGTGGTGACTATAGTTATCGGCTCGCTAAAATTAACGGTAAAATCGAGATTTTGACCAGCAGCATAGGTTGCGCCTGAAGGAACCCCAACAGAAGAAACAGTCGGTATAACAGCATCTACCAATACAGCTGCAGTACTACTTATGTTGTTTAATGTCAATACTGCGTTATTACCAACAACATCCTTTAATATTCCTCCATTGGCCATAATAGCAGCCCCTATGGCAACTCCGTTGTTATCTTCATTTCCTGCAACAACCGTATATCTGAAGATCAATGCCGTTGATCCTGAGCCGCTTTGATATGAGGCATTGACGGTACCTCCTGTATTCAATGTAACAGGTATATATGGCATGCCTCCAGTGGTAACCACAATAACAGCTTCGCTAAAATTAACCGTAAAGTCCAGGTTTTGACCCTCTGAATAAATAGCATTGGGAGGAGCTCCAACTGATTCAATGATTGGTGAAATGGCATCGACCAGAACACCCGACGCATTCCCTATACTGTTTAAGGTGGTCGTTGCATTATTCCCCGCAGCATCTTTTATGGTACCACCGTTCGATGCAAAGACAGTTCCTACAGCAACACCGTTATTATCGCCATTCCCTGACACTATCGTATACCGGAAATCCAATACGGTGGTTCCCGAACCACTGAGGTAAGATGCATAAACCAAACCACCCGTACTCAAAGTGATCGAAATATAAGGTGTGCCGCTTCCAGTATTCACAATGACCTCTTCGCTGAAATTAACAAAAAAATCGAGATTTTGGCCCGTAATATATGTATCATCAGGAGGAACACCCACTGAAGTAACCGATGGTGCAAGAGCGTCGACCAATACGCCTGATGCGCTTGCTACACCATTTAAGATTAACGTTGCGCCATTACCAGCCAGGTCCTTTATCGTTCCACCATTTGATGTAATAGCCAGGTCAATAGCAACCCCGTCACTAGATTCATTACCTGAAACTACCGTATACCTGAAAACCAATGAAGTTGTTCCCGAGCCACTTAGATATAACGCATGCACTGTACCACCTGTATTCAAGGTTATTGGTATAAATGGTGTTCCACCAGTGGTAACTACGTTGACAGCCTCGCTGAAATTGACAGTAAAATCAAGATATTGTCCTGCAGTATAAGTATTGTTAGCTGGAACTCCCATGGAGGAGACGGATGGTGCAATAGCATCGACCAATACACCTGCCGTACTGCCTACGTTGTTTAACGTCACTGCTGCATTATTTCCGATTCCATCTTTCAGTGTACCACCATTGGCCATAATGAATGCACCAACCGAAATGCCATTGATATCATCATTTCCTGCGGCTACAATGTATCTGAACACTATTGCTGATGTTCCAGAACCACTTTCATAAGATGCATTTACGGTACCACCGGTGTTCAATGTAATGGCTATATATGGCATACCACCTGAGGTAACCACGGTAACTGGTTCACTAAAATTAACCGTTAAATCAAGATTTTGGTCAGTTATATAGGTCCCATTCGCCGGAACCCCAACGGAAAGTACGATAGGCTGAGCATTCATTTTGAAGGATGCAAGGCTGATGCCAAACAAGAGGATTAGCTTGTATACAATTTTTCCCTGAAAAAATTGATTTTTGATCCTTATAATTCTTCCTAATAGCATGCTTTCAAAGATTTTTTGGATTGTTTGTGGGCTATGTTTCATTTTAAAAGTTTTAACTTCGATTTTGATCGCTGATACATTAAAAGTCATGGAGCATAACGTGAAGCTTTAAATTTAAGGATTATCACTTGAAGAAAGCATCCCATTTGAGTGAGATATATCACCTGTTTAAATGATTTACCTTAATTACATGCTTA
>CAYZNC010000357.1:0-6965 GCA_964478555.1 uncultured Bacteroidales bacterium
CGCGCGCTTTCTCCATGTTTGCCACATCATCAATATAAGTATGAACAATACCTGCACCGGTTTCAATGGTTGGAATTTTTGAATTCTGAGCTACAAAGTCAATCAGGTTTTGGCTACCGCGAGGTATGATAACATCGACAAAACCTCTTGCGGTGAGTAATGCCTGTGTGGCCTCGCGGTCGGGTGGCAATAACTCCGCAACGTAAGGATTAATTCCAAAATTAATAAGTACACTTTTTATAACCGAAATAGTAGCCTGGTTAGAATATTGCGCATCACTGCCTCCTTTCAAAATACATGCATTTCCTGACTTAATACAAAGCGAGAATACATCGAAAGTCACATTAGGACGGGCTTCGTAAATAATCCCGATTACTCCCAACGCAACCGTTACCTTGGATAATTTCAGTCCATTTGGTAAATCTCTTTGCTCAAGGATTTTGCCTAACGGTGAAGGAAGTTTGACCACGTTCCGGATATCGGAAGCAATCGCCTTGATGCGTTCTTCTGAAAGCTGCAACCGGTCATATTTTGGATCCTGTGGATCCATTAAATCAAGATCTTTCTTGTTTTCGGCTAATATAAAGGCACTTTGTTTCTCCGTTTCATCTGCCAACGTGAGCAAAATATCATTAACCGTTTCTGCTTTTACAGAAGTAAGTTCACGCCCTGCATGGGCCACTTTCCGAAAGATATCAATGTAATCCATATTTTAATTATTTCCGTTTAAACTCTAAATGTGGTCCCCCCTGTTGGCAACCTTCGATTCTTGTTTCTTGAATCTTGATTCTTGTGTCTTATATCTTGCAATTTTATTCTGTCAATGTAAAACCACCTTCCAAACAGTCGGCGGAATTCGTACCTACAAATACCTTAAAATCTCCAGGCTCGGCTTTAAAAGACATATCGCGGGTAAAAAAAGCCAAATCACCTGATTTAATGGTAAAGGTTATTTCTCTGGTTTCTCCAACTTTAAGCATCACCTTCTTAAATCCTTTCATTTCCTTGACAGGCCTGATTACACTACCCACCAGATCGCGGGTGTAAAGTTGTACTACTTCTTCTCCATCGTATTTGCCTGTGTTGGTTACTTTAACCGTAACGTTTATGCTACCTCCCATTTTCATGGAGCCGCTGTTTACGGCAAGATCCGAATATTTAAAGGAAGTGTAACTTAACCCGAAACCAAATGGGAAAAGCGGATCGTTCGGAATATCAATATATTTGGAAAAGTATTTCGCTTTTTGGTTAGCCTTATTCAGCGGCCGGCCTGTGTTTTTATGATTATAATAAACAGGTATTTGGCCCTCTGCATAAGGAAATGAAATAGGGAGTTTACCGGAGGGATTATATTTTCCGAATAATACGTCGGCAATAGCATTGCCAGCCTCTGTTCCGGGTAACCAAGCCTCAACAATTGCAGGAACATTCTGTGCAACCCAGTTAATGACAAGGGGACGTCCATTAAATAGAACAAGAACAACAGGTTTTCCTGTTTTCATAACTTCTTTTATAAACTCTTCCTGTTTACCCGGTATATTGAGAATTGCTCTGCTACTGGCTTCGCCAGACATTAACCCGTTTTCGCCAACGGCCATAACAACTACATCAGCTCTTAGCGCAAGGTCCACTGCCTTCTTGAAATTACCAATTGAATCATCATTAATATTACAGCCTTTTTCGAACAAAACATCAGTGCCAGGTTTCACAGCGCCTTTGATTCCCTCGAGAAGGGATACAACATCTTTCTCCTCACCTTTGGCGCTCCAGCTCCCCAGCATATCTGCTTTTGAATCGGCTAAAGGACCAATAACAGCTATGGTTTTTACGTTCAGACTAAGTGGTAATACTTCATTTTGATTTTTTAGCAAAACCATCGATTTGCGGGCAACATCGCGTGCAGTTTCCAAGTGTTGCGGATTGAGTTCCAGTCTTTTTTCACGGTCGGGGTTGCAAAAGCGATAGGGATCGTCGAATAATCCCATTTGAAATTTAATTCGAAGTATCCGGCGTACCGCCTTGTCAATTAATTTCTCAGACACTTTGCCTGCTTTAACCAGATTTGCCAATTCATCACGATAAGCGGTGGATTCCATATCCATATCATTCCCGGCCTTTATTGCCAAAAGAGCAGCTTCAGCCTTATCTTTGGCTACACCGTGATTGATCATTTCCAGTATCGATTGCCAATCGGAAACTACCAATCCATTAAAACCCCATTTATTTTTAAGCATTTCATTTACCAAATAACCATTGCCTGTAGCGGGCATTCCATCGAACTCGTTAAAAGCATTCATCAGTGTGCCAACTCCTGCATCAACAGCAGCTTTAAAGGGAGGTAAATAAATTTCATTCATTTCGCGATAGGAAAGATCAACCGTATTATAGTCGCGACCTCCTTCAGCCTTTCCATAGGCAGCAAAATGTTTAACACAAGCCACTACGGTGTTAGTATCTCCCAGATTCGTTCCCTGAAATCCTCTGATTCTTGCGGCGCCCACTAACGATCCGTAATAAGTGTCCTCGCCTGCACCTTCAACCACACGACCCCAGCGAGGGTCTCTGGCAATATCAACCATAGGTGCGAATGTCCAGTGAATACCTGCTGCAGAAGCCTCGATAGCTGAAATTCGTGCAGATTTTTCAATAGCCTCCAGGTCAAAACTTGCAGCTTCCGCTAATGGAACAGGGAATATCGTTTTGAATCCATGAATAACATCATAACCAAAAAGCAAAGGAATCTTTAGTCGGCTGTTTTCCATCGCCATTTTTTGGTAATATCGGGTATCTTTGGCACCAATAATATTGAGCATCGATCCTACCAATCCGTTTTTTACATCAAGCGTATCTTTTTCTCTGCCCTTCCCGGGTCCTGTAGCGGCAACTTTTCCATTGTACTGATTCATTTGCCCTATCTTTTCGTTTAAAGTCATGATTTTTAGCAAGGAATCAATCTTATGTTCAACTTTTTTGTTGGTCTTAAAAACGGTTTGGGCATTCACTTTTATGGAAGTAATGCATAGAAAAACAGCAATAAAAATTTTAAACGTCATGCTCATGGTGTGGTTTTTATGTTAATTTATGCTTCGTCTTTGAGGTATAAATAATCGTAATGAATAATTGGTTTTGCGTTGTGCTCACCGATTTTCTTTTGTACGGTATCTGAGTTATACTGACTTTTCCCAACGCCAATAAAATTTCCTTCGTGATCCATAATTTTAATAATATCGCCTTTCAGAAAATCTCCTTTTATGGTGGTTACACCGATAAGTAGTAGGCTGGTAGCTTTTTTTGAGAACAACGATTTCCGGGCACCCTCATTAATGTGTACTTCCCCTTTGGTATTGGTCTCTGAATAGGCTAGCCACTTCTTAATAGGCGATGTTTTTTTCCCAGGGCTGAAATAGGTTTGTATCGTGCCCGGAGTGTTTTCCAGGACGTCGATTAAAATATTATTTCTGGTGCCGTTAATCAAATGAACAGGTGTTCCGGACAGGGCAACTTTTTTGGCGATTCCAAACTTTGTAATCATTCCTCCCCGGCCAAAATTTGATTTTTCATCTGAAATAAATTTTGAAACGGCCGAAAAATCCTGTTCAATAACCGGAATAACAGAAGACCGGGGATCTTTCGGTGATCCGTCGTAAACACCATCCACATTACTCATAATGATCATGGCATCGGTATTCATCATGGAAGTAATTAAACCGGCAAGTTCGTCATTATCGGTAAACATAAGTTCGGTAACAGAAACTACGTCGTTCTCATTAATGATGGGCAAAATATTGTGATCCAGCAAAGTTTCGAGGCAGTTGCGGATATTTAGAAAATGCTGACGATCGCGAAAATCTTCTTTGGTAACCAGAACCTGTGAGCAGAAAATGTTATGTTTCTCAAAAAATTCCGAATAGGTTTGAATGAGTTTAACCTGTCCCACAGAAGCCCAAAGCTGCCGACTCGAAATTGGATCGGTACGTTTATGACAAGGCATAATTTTACGGCCCGATGCAACAGCTCCCGAGGATACCAATAAAATGTTTATCCCTTTGGATTTGAGATAAGCCATCTGGTCTACGAGATGTGAGATTTGCTTCTCGTTGAGAATGCTGTCCGCTGTGGTTAAAACGTTGGAGCCAATTTTTATAGTGATGGTTTTATACATGCGCATAGTCGTAAGTCTCTAGTCGTAAGTCTCCAGTCGTAAGTCAGTCTGACGACTAAATACTTACTACTTACGACTCTTTATTATTTACACTAAAAAATATCTTCATCTGGTTAGCCAGAATTTTTGTAAATCCTTTCACGTCTTCCCCGCTAAAAGCGGTATTTTCTTCACCGTATTTGGCAAATTTGGCATTCATTAAATCGTGTTCCGATTCTATACCAATGGTTTCAAATCTATAAGGCATTAGCTTTACAATTACCTTACCGGTCACAAATTCCTGAGAATCTTCGAGAAACTTTTCTATGTTTCGCATAACCGGTTCTAGGTATTGCGATTCGTGAACAAACATTCCATACCAATTGGCCAGTTGCTCTTTCCAATAAAGCTGCCATTTGGTTAGTACATGTTTTTCAAGGAGATGATGCGCCTTGATAATAACGAGAGGTGCAGCAGCTTCAAAACCTACACGACCTTTGATGCCAATAATGGTATCGCCAACATGAAGATCTCTGCCTATAGCATAGGCACTAGCCAGCTTTTCCAAGGCTCGAATAGCATCAACGGGATTTTCAAATTTTTGGTTGTCGATCTTTCTTATTTCACCTTTTTCGAAAGAAATTTCCACGATTTGCGCTTCTTTATTTTTCAATTGGGTAGGAAAAGCTGATTCCGGTAGAGTAAGATTGGAGGTGAGTGTTTCTTTACCACCCACACTGGTACCCCATAAACCTTTATTAATGGAGTAATTAGTCTTAGTCCAGTCGGCAGTTACCCCTTTACTTTTCAAATATTCAATTTCCTGATCACGGGCCAGTTTCATGTCGCGAATTGGAGTTATAACCTTAACTTCGGGACATAAAATAAGAAATACGAGATCAAATCGAACCTGATCGTTACCGGCACCGGTACTCCCATGTGCTATATATGCTGCCCCTATTGCTTGAGCATAATTAGCGATGGCAATCGCCTGGAAAACCCTTTCGGAGCTAACAGAAAGCGGATAAGTATTGTTTTTCAGAATATTTCCATAGATGAGAAACCTGATACACTTTTGATAATATTCATTCGTTACATCAATCGTTTTATGCGTTGTTACGCCAAGTTTGTATGCCTTTGTTTCGATTTCTTTCAGTTCGCTTTCCGAAAATCCACCCGTATTCACAATAGCTGAATGAACCTCGAGGCCTTTTTCCTCACTAAGATATTTGGCGCAATAGGATGTGTCTAATCCGCCACTAAATGCCAGTACTACTTTTTCTTTCATTATGGGTAATTTTAAATTCTTATCAATTTAATACTTGTTCATATTTGTCGTTTCGACTCCGCTCAACGACCGGCAAGAACAACAAATCGTTTCGACTCCGCTCAACGAAGGGTTATGACTGAATAATGTCGTTTCGACTCCGCTCAACGACCGGGAAAACACTACAGAGCCGGGCAGACAGTTTAACAAATGTCGTTTCGACTCCGCTCAACGACCGGGAACACCGGACCTTGAGGAGTCGAAGTTGTTCGCCTATAAAACAAAAAAACTTGCGTGAAATGGCAAGTTTTTTCTATATGATTCAATTCCATATATTACTCCCACTCAGTCACAGTATGCTGCCGGCCTATATGGGTAAGGGATATATGAAATAATAAAGTTCATTTGTTTTATAATTAGAGCGTAAAGTAAAAAAAAAAATGCGACTTATAAAAGTTTTTTTCACTTCTCACGTTTGTATTTCCTGATAGCATCCATAAAATCATCAAAGAGAAAATCAGTATCCATGGGCCCGCTCGAAGCTTCAGGATGGAACTGTGTAGAGAAAAACGGCTTGGTTTTGTGACGCATTCCTTCGTTTGTATTATCGTTTAAATTGACAAAATAGGGCTCCCACTCACCGGAGAGGGTATTATTATCGATTGCAAAACCATGATTTTGTGAGGTGATGTATGCTTTTTGAGTACCCACCTTTAATACGGGTTGATTGTGGCTGCGGTGGCCGTATTTCAGTTTATAGGTATCAGCCCCTGAAGCAAGTGCCATAAGCTGGTTGCCCAAACAAATACCCATTACCGGAATATCTTGTTTAAAGGCAGCGGCAAGATGCTGAATTGCTACGTCGCATTTTTTAGGATCGCCGGGGCCATTGGAGATAAACAGTCCGTCGTACTTTTCTTTCGAAAAGTCATAATCGTGAGGAACGCGAATCACCGTGGCATCCTTCGACAAGAGGTAACGAATAATGTTGTATTTCACCCCACAGTCAATTAATACAACACGGTATTTACCATTCCCATATTCTTCTTTTTTATCGATACTTACCTGATCCACCAGATGATCCTCATTCGGATCGTACCAATCTAATTCCTGATTGTTGAATATTACTTTTCCAAGCATGGTTCCTTTTTCGCGAAGCCGTTTGGTGAGAGCTCGTGTATCCACACCATATATTCCCGGAATTTTATTTTCTTTCAACCACTCGCCAAGACTTTTTTTGGCGTTCCAATGACTATATTCAAAGGAGTAATCGGATATAATAAGTGCAGAGATATGCAGTGTGTTCGACTCAAAAAATTTCAACATGTTGAACTCTTTCTCATTGTCAGGAACACCATAGTTTCCAACCAAAGGATAGGTAAGGGTCAATATCTGTCCCTTATAGGATGGATCGGTTAAGCTCTCCGGATAACCAGTCATAGCAGTATTGAATACCACTTCACCTGCAACCGAACCTTCGTACCCAAAGGATTTACCATTTATTTCCGTCCCGTCTTCGAGTACTAATTTAATTGATGAATTCATTCTTAATTATTT
>CAYZNC010000358.1:0-6951 GCA_964478555.1 uncultured Bacteroidales bacterium
GGTTTTTCGAATGGTTGGATATGGCCACATCGGCTCCTATAAATTTATTATACCTTATGATGGTATTGCAATTATCGGCAAAATTGGAATAGAATATAGTAGTGCTGGGACCTGTTTGGTCTCGTATAAAAACATTTCTTTCAATAATACCTTTACCGCTAAATCCAACCTGATCGGTATTCAGCAGTAAACAGAATTTATCACCGGTACCGGAATGGTCAATAGTATTATCATGTACATAAAAGTTTTGAATATTACCCAATTGGAGGCCATCACCTGCGGCATATTTTTCGGATGGATCCACAAAATATTTCAGGTTTACATTGTGAATATAATTTCCACCAAATTCCAAAGAGTCCATGTTTGCTATAAAACATCCATCATCTCCCGTGTTGTAAACTTCGCAATTGAGTACCCGAAATTGTCCTGATGAATTCATATTACGGATCCCCCATTCGCCATCATGAATTTTGCAATTGATAACTGCGCAGCGAACATTATACATAAAATTAATAATAGCGCATGAGTTAGCGGTTGAGAAAACTTCCAAATCGCGGATAGTGATATCGCTCATATTTCCCATATCGATAACTTTATCACTATTGTTAACGGCAGATCTTATAATAGGCCTATCACCGGTGCCATATGCTCCAAGTGTAATACCATTAGCCTGAATCCAAAGTTTATATTTTACATCTAACGTGGTTCCTTTTTTAAATAAATAAGTAGCATTAGCTTTCCAGGGTTGTCCGTATTGTACCTGGAAAATGCTACCGTTTAGAGGACTAGCCTGAGTTCCGGTTCCATTCACCGCTGCTGTAGGGTCAATATAAATTGCATTGGCAGGTGGAACGTAATCACCTGTTGCCTTTAGATCTGTTGTAGCCTGAAGATTTTCCATCTGAGGCTCATTTTTAGTACAACTTGAAATCAATCCAAGCACTAAAACACAATTGCATAATACAATGCTTGTTCTAACTCGAAAATTTTTTCTAATCATTTTACGTGGTTTAAGTTAAGCGTTTGAGATCCGCAAAAAATTTTAAAGGATTTTTGACCAACGTCACTTTTTCGTTGACAAAAGGTTAATTAGTGGTGACGAAAGTCAAAACTTATACGACAAAAGTAAAAAAGAGTTTATCGAATCAAATGTTTAAAATAACATTTTGAATATCAAAGTATTAAATATAAAAATAAATGTAACATATATATAATTAGTCGTTTATGATACTTTATCCTATATTTATCATATTAATAGCTATTTACAGTTAATATTTTTACTTTCTTTTGTTCAGTATTTTAATCGTTCTGGCAAACTATTTAATACATTGATTTAAAATATATTACATGATTAACATATAAACTATTAGTTGAAACAAACAAATAAAACATATTCATTATAAATATATTAAACTGTTTATTTATAATGATAGCAAGAACAATTTTAAATAGATGATAGACTGACTTAACAGAAAAATAGTTGGGTTTGTAGAACTTTTTCGTATAAATAGTTAATTTTTCCACGAAATAACTGTAAATGTCAAAGTTGTATGTTTTATAGCAGATATTTCCGGGCAATATTATAATACGGTAACTGTATCTATGATAGTCATTAAGATTCAGGTGAAAATTTAATTTTTTTTCTCATTACTTTTTTTCGTTTTAAAAACATTCTTTGTTTTAACCCACTGCACAAGAGTTAGTAAGAGCCAGTTTTTACAGTAGACACTTCCAACGCCAAGCCTTACACACATTTTTAATAACGTGTATATAACATGTGATGTATTAAATAATTAAAAAGTAGTAGCAGGAAATTATAAGTGCACAGCGTTAGGAGGCATTCCAAACTTTGCATTTTCTTCTAACGTGTGTATAGCATTTGATGCCTTAAGAATAATAATCCAAGTAGCAGAAAAGTGGGGAGAATTAGTTACCGGAATTATTATTGGGCACTGGTTACGGGAATAAATTCATGTGCTCCGATATCGATACCAGATACCTTTGGTGTCAGATTTCCGTCGAAATCCTTATAGGTTCCCAGCACATCGGTTCCTTTTTCGATACATGGCGATCCGCTTTGCAATTTGAAATTGAGTGTAGACAAAGCGTTAAACTTAGGATCTGCTTTAATGGAATGTTCACCAATATTGAATGTTCCAAATTTAGCAACCTTGTAATAGCAATTATAATCGGGGTTTATGTTTGAACCACCCACAAAGGCGGTACCCGTACAAGTGTAAACAATGTTATTTTTAAAATTGACCGTTTCTCCGTAACCAGTAACAAGGTTAGCAACATTATAAAGGGTATTATTGAAAACGTTCGAATTTGAGCCCGTAGGAGCTGCAGCGTCAAAAACCATTCCATGGATATTGATAAACTCATTATAATAAACCTGCAGGTTTTTCGAATGGTTGGATATGGCCACATCGGCTCCTATAAATTTATTATACCTGATGATGGTATTGCTATTATCGGCAAAATTGGAGTAGAATATAGTAGTGCTGGGGCCTGTTTGGTCTCGTATAAAAACATTTCTTTCGATAATACCTTTTCCACTAAATCCAACCTGGTCGGTATTCAGCAATAAGCAGAATTTATCACCGGTACCGGAATGGTCAATGGTATTATCGTGTACATAAAAGTTTTGAATATTACCTAATTGGAGGCCATCACCTGCGGCATATTTTTCGGATGGATCCACAAAGTATTTCAGGTTTACATTGTGAATATAATTTCCACCAAATTCCAAAGAGTCCATGTTTGCTATAAAACATCCATCATCACCCGTGTTGTAAACTTCGCAATTGAGTACCCGAAATTGTCCTGATGAATTCATGTTACGTATGCCCCACTCACCATCATGGATTTTGCAGTTAATAACTGCGCAACGAACATTATACATGAAGTTTATAATTGCCGTTGAGTTTGCTGTTGAGAAAATTTCCAGGTCGCGGATTGTAATATCGCTCATGTGACCCATATCGAGCACTTTATCACTGTTATCGACAGAAGATCTTATAATAGGCCTGTCGCCGGTGCCATATGCTCCAAGCGTAACATTATTAGCCTGTATCCAAAGTTTATATTTTACATCGAACGTTGTGCCACGTTTCAACAAATAAGTAGTGGAAGCTTTCCAGGGTTGCCCGTATTGTATATTAAAAGTATTACCGTTTAAAGGACTGGCTTGAGTTCCGGTTCCATTCGCCAGTGCCGAGGGATCTATATAAATTGTATTTTTAGTAGAAACAGACTTACCAGATGAAACCTGGCTGCTACTGGGGTAGGGACTAATGCAGCGTGCCACGGTTTCGATAAACATGTAAACACCTAACAAAATGACCTTATGAAAAATTTTCACATTCATTTTACAAATTTAAAGTTAAGCGAATAATTGAAACCAATAATTAATCATTTTTTGACAAAGGTATGACTTATTACCTAATCCCCTTAAAATACTTATGCAGTCAGAACAATTTATCAGATTACATTGTTAGAATAACGAGAAATCATAAGTATATAAATGTTTTATGCAAAAATGGATAAGGGGTGTTACACAAGTTCATTTGCAAATAGTGCAGATAGTTTTGTTTTACCTGAAAAATGAATTAAAGCCTGAACTTTATAGATGAAAAACTTGTTTAACATTTTACATTATTAATTACATGGTCGATAAAAAATTACTAACCCGGAATTCTCTTAGTGGATTTGTCCAAAAAATTATTATTGCGGTAGTCACATTTCTGGCAATTCCAATTTTTATTCGAACTAAAGGTGCCCAGGTTTATGGTATTTTCGCCACCATTGGGGTTCTTGGAGAATTGGGTCGGCTAACTGAACTTGGTTTTAACAAAACACTGGTAAAGTTTCTGTCCGTTCAGGGAAAGACAAAAGAGTCTACGCACGACATTGTTGTGGCAAGTTCTGTTGTTATGATCCTTTTAATCCCACTCACGGTTTGTTTATTACTGGCAGATAATTTTGTTCTTTCGTATATTCTGAAAATACCCAAAACTGATATTGATCAAAGCAGGCAATTTTACTATTATGCGGTATCTGCAAATTTTTTCCTGCTACTGGGTTCCTTATATTCATCAGTTATTGAATCGCAACGATTAATATACAAAATAAATCAGTTACAATTGATTTACAGCTTATTGTACTGGGGCTTAATTATTCTGGCCATCGTTCTTGGATTTGGGTTAAGAGAAATAGGTATTGCTATATTTATTTCAGCCTTAATTTGGTTTATATTAACGGTAATAATGCTTAGAGTTATTTGGGGCCGATTTGATTTAACCGGATTCAGAAGTTACGTTAAAACTTCTCTAAAAAAATTAACCAATTATAGTGTAAAGATTTACCTTTCAAGTTTACTTGGCTTTTTTGAAGAACCGTTGTTAAAAATAATGGTTTCTCATTTTTTTGGAATAAGATATGTAGGTTTCCTCGATATAGGCATTCGTGTTAAAAGTCAATTATACAGGTTATTACAGACTTTGGTTTACCCGCTTTTCCAATTATTTTCAGAATTGACTGATAAGAAAAATATTAGTTTTATAATGAAGGATATTGAGGAAAAACTCTTTTTGCTCATTACACCTTTATGTATTATTCTAGCAACCTGTTCCGGATCATTTATCCACTTATGGTTGGGTTCTAACGAAAGCAGCATTATTTTAAGTGTTATTGTTATTACCGTAGGTTCATTATTACTGCTATTAACAAATCTTCCTACACTTTATTATTTAACTATTTATCATCCGGTTATTTTAGTGTTTACCCAGGTTGTTGGCATTGTGGTGAGTGTAACGCTTGTTTATGTTGGCCATTATTTCATTGGTTATAGTTCAGTTTATTTAAGTTTTTTGGGTTCTTATGGGGTCGATTTTTATATGCGATTATATTATCAGAAAAAATTTCTGAATTGCACCTTGTTTACAAATGAAGGTTATCTTTTTCGTTTTGTCGGAGGTATGCTATTATTAGCAATTATTGGCGCTACGTTATCTTATATATTCAGGTACAATAACATTATCAATTTGTTGGTTACACCAGCAACACTAATAATAGTTACATTTTTATTGATCAAATATTTGAAGTTGATAACGAATGAAGATATCGAACGTTATCCCGTGCTTCAGACTGCCAGAAAATGGTATTTTACGGTAAAGCAGCAATATTTTTTCAACTCCATTGAACCACGTTAAGATTTACGGGTTAATTACTTATTACGAATTATGAAGGTGGAAATTTCCTTTAATTTCATGCAATAGTTCAATCAATGGAAAAGAATCAAAATATGCTCGTTGTATCACTCGCCAGGTTAGATAGTATAGTTATCGAAACTTTGGAGAGAAAAACCGGATTAAAGTGTACGGAATTATACCGATATACTGTTCCCACCAGGGTATCGGCACTAAAAAGGCATATCGATTGTCTGGTACTCGCTTATCGAGTGGTGACCTTAAGAAGGAAATATAAAGCAATAGTTTATTGGCAACAGTTTATCGGGTTATATTTCAATTTATGGTGCACTATTTTGTTCATCAGAAGATTTCCTCAATCCATTATTCTTACGGTTATTTACATGAAACGTTATGGTAATGTGGGGAAAATATTCCATTCCTTTTTTAAGTTGGCCTTTAATTCAAAGTATATTGATAAATTAGTTTGTCACGCTTCTAATGAAAGAATATATTATCTTGATGAATTTGGCCATAATCTGGCGAATAAGGTTGTTTTTTGTAAGCTGGGTGAAGGATTGAATCACAAAGATTGTATCTCAGAACCTGAAGAAAAGTACTTTTTTTCAGGTGGTTCAAGTAACCGCGACTATACAACTTTAATTAAAGCATTTGAAGGTCTCGACCAGAAGCTAATAATTGCATGTAAACCAGAAAACATAATGATACAGGATATCCCCGCAAATGTTTCTGTTTTATATGATGCCTACGGAGTGGCTTTCAGCAACCTGATTCAAAATGCATATGCTGTAATTCTACCGATTCAAAATCCCAATATTTCTTCGGGACAGCTTGTACTTCTGAATGCGATGAGATTTGGTAAATGTTTGATAGTAACAGCAGGAAATTGCATGTGCGATTACATTAATGAAGATTATGCCATCAGTGTCCAGGCTAAATCTGTTGATGAACTCCGTGAGGCGGTTACTTTTATGGCTGATAATCAGGATCAATATCGTCAGATGTCTTTTAATGCCTACAATGATTACAAAGGCCAATATTCTGTTGACAAATATGCCGAAAGAATTGCAGATTTGGTGAGGAACTAACTTTCATCATCACTACAAAGTTTTCACTTGGCAGATCGAATAATATTAATAAAAATATTGCGCAAATGACAAAAAAGGAAGAATGGATTGATAATCTCAAGGGACTGGGGATTATTCTTATTGTTTTCGGTCACTCTAGCTTTCCTGGTGATAGTGTAATGATTAAATATTTATTTACGTTTCATGTGCCCCTGTTTTTTTTCCTTTCAGGGTTTCTTTTTACCAGAAAGGAAAACATGAGTACCTTTGAATACCTGCGATTGAGGTTTAAAAGATTAATTATTCCCTATGTTTGTTTTAATATTATTGCATATGCAACCTATTTAATAATCAGCAGAAAGATGCATTTTAACCTGTCCGGATTGGAGATTTTTGCAAAGAATTTAATAATTGGAAATTATACCGGTACGGGAAGCCAGGATTCAAATCTTGTTAACATATCCACCTGGTTTTTACCTTGCTTATTTTTTACCGGTTTGTATTATTATTTAATTGATAAATATGTGAAAAATGAAAATATCAAATTACTGATCATTTGCATTTTATCAGCATTAATTTATCTGGAAAGTAAATATCTGCATTACCGGTTACCCCTGGGGATTGATATTGCTTTTATGGGTTTATTTTTTTATGGTTTAGGAAATATATTTAAA
>CAYZNC010000359.1:0-6926 GCA_964478555.1 uncultured Bacteroidales bacterium
GATTTTTGTAGAAAAAATCATAAAACTATCTAATTATGGTACTTAAATTGAAACTCGTGCAGGCGCAGGACCCATCAACAGGTTGAACTTACAGATTTTTCTCTTTAGCGTTGTTAATTGTTGGGCTTTACCTTTTCTTCGTCCACAAAAACGCGTTACCGTCCTTTTTCAAAAATATATAAGAGCCAAGGTACAACTGTTACTTACTTACTACTTACGACTAATTACTAATGACTTACGACTATGTCTCTTAAAATTCTATTTTGAAGTTAATCACCGGAACAATGCCCATACCTTCCACAGGAGCTATATCTCCTTTGCTTCCCCGAAAATCGTAACTTAGAATATTCTCTTTATCCAGTAAATTTTGAATATCTACGGAAACGATCCAGGCAAAGCCCTTGGCATTTTCGCGGTAATTTGCACCCAAATCTAATTCGAAGACACCAGGTAGATGGTTTGTATTGGTTTCATTGTAAATATAAACTGCCTTATCTGCTGCCTGCGACTTTTGTAAATCGATGGGCGTAGTCCAGAAGCCACCACGGTATACGACCTTTAGGTTAACTCCGATACTGTTCACAAATTTTCTTTCTAATTGAAAGTCCTTTCCAATCAGAAAATTTGTTATAAAATGGCTATTATACATGGTGTTATACCAGTTACCATCGCCGCCACGGAATTTGGAATCGAAAAGAGACAAGGTGTAAAGAAAATAATAATTGTCTTCGTAGTTTTTTTCCAGCGTGAGTTCAATACCATAATTGCGGCCTATACCCATGTTTTTAAAAGCAACATCGGGAATACCAAAGGGCAAATTGATAGCTGATTCGTTATTCGTAGTGCTGTCGGCCATAGGCACATTAAATAAATACTGATAATAAACCTCAGCTTTAAATTTAATTTTCCGATTAGGAATAAAATCATAACCGATTACATTATGAAAAGCCTTAGTAAGGCCAAGATCCTTATTACCTTCACCTATGGTACCATCTTCAAGTGGTACCAGGGAAAAATACACTGGTAACGCCTCAACTTTGCTATGAATACCAGACCCAAACGTAAGGATATTCTTTTGATTTATATGATATTTTAAACTTAAACGAGGTTCAATGGAATATTTGTCATTAAGCATTAAATACATGGCATGAACACCTCCAAATAATTCCAAATGGTCTGAAAACCTGTATTTGTTTTGAATATAAGCTTGCCAAAAAGCAGCACTGCCAATTCCCTGCACGCCAACATTAAATATCTGCCTGTGCCACAAATATTGTTCTTCGAACATGTTAGACCATAAGTAATTGTATATGATCCCTCCTCGAATCGATGATCTGGCGCTAAAACTATGATTTATAGTTAAGTTCACTCTTGTAGTTCTGTTTGTATAATTCTCCTTAATTTCTGTTTGTCGTTGGTAATCATTGGTAATAAAGCCTTTATCCCATAAATCCCATTGAGTTGTAGTGGCTACAACCGTTTTAATATAAGTTCTGTGATTGGGAAAATTATACTGATATTTCAGCCCTAAAATACCAAGATTGTGTTTTTCAAATTCATCCCTGCGTTTATCCCAGTCATTCCCCCATTGTAAAGAGTCTCTCGCAGCTTCATTACCTTGAGAATTGTTTCCTCCCACACCAAAAAGTTCAATGTTACCAGACTTTTTGATGGGTAAATTAATGGCAAAAGAAATATCTTGAAATTTTGGGGCAATATTATTGTCTCCAAGGTTAACGAGATGCAATTTGTCAATGGTAGAAAGAGAGGCAAAACGATAATTTATCAGATACGACCCTCTGTATCCTTTTGCAAATGGTCCCTCTAAAGTGGCCTGAGCCCCAACATCTCCCACCAAAAAAGTATACTCTCCTTTGTCTGCATTACCTTTGCGTAAATTGAGGTCAATTACACCTGACGTTGCATTGCCATATTCAGCGGGAAATGCCCCGGTTAAAAAATCAAAATCACTCAGCATATCCGATGAAATCATACTGAGCGACCCTCCTGATCCACCCTGTCCATCGGGAAAATGATTAGGATTTGGTATTTCAATATCTTCCAGACGCCATAATATTCCACGTGGAGAGTTGCCCCTGATAACTATTTCATTCAAATCAGCATCAACAGCTCCAACACCTGCAAATGCACTTACCATCCGGGAGGGATCAAAAAAACCTCCTGCATAACGCTGGGCGTCCTGAGAGGTCAAAGAGCGAACACTCACGGCTGCCATACTGTTAATAGGTCCGGTGCTATGTTGTGCGGATACTACAACCTCATTGATTTTAGTAACCTTTTCCGTTAAATCTATATTGAGAACAGTTTCTTTGCCCGATGTAACAAACACATTAGGTACTACCATATTTTCATAACCTGTATAAGTAACCAGAAACGACTGACGCCCCACGGGCACCCTTATCGAATAATCTCCTGCAGTATCTGTCACAGCCGCAATAGTTGTATCACTCTCATATAATTGTATAGCTGCCCCTGGTAAAGCTTCTTTGGTTTCCCTGTCGGTAATTTTGCCTTTCACTGTTTGCAGCAAATTCTCATCCTCCCCCTGGGAATAAGCCTTCCCCACAAACATCAAGGCAATAAGTAAAAAAATAATTTTGTTTTTCAATAGACTAAGATTTGAAGAATATAACTATAACCAAAATTAATGCCAAAAACCCTGACAAACAAATTTCACAAATTTTACCCTTGGTTTAGCTATTGAATTTTTAGCTATAAGCCCATGGTTAGTTAGTATTTGCAAACACCATAAAAAACCTACAATGTGGTTACATCTCAAAATTTACAATGTTTCATTAAAAATAACATAAAGTTATCAATTTCTCGTTCTAGTTTCATCTATTTTCGCGATATAGACCTATCTTTGTACATTAAAATTTTTCGAATCCAAAAAATGAAAAGAATATCGTTCAGCCTTTTTTTTCTATTGCTATTTGTTTTAAATATTTCTTTTACCAGTGCTGTCAACAATCCCAAACATAGTGTAGAATCAAAAAAGATAATTTATAACCTGCATACTCCCTGGGTTGATTCGGTGCTAAACACCTTAACTCCGGATGAACGGATCGCTCAAATGATGATGGTTGCTACCTATCCTTTCCGTGACCAAAAATATTTCGATGAAATATCGTGTTTAATTAAGAATTATAATATAGGAGGATTGATTTTTTTCCAGGGAAGTCCTGTATTACAAGCTAAACAGACTAACATTTATCAGTCGATTGCTAAAACGCCACTTCTTGTTAGTATCGATGCCGAATGGGGGTTAGGCATGCGCATGGATAGCGCACTTATTTTTCCAAGGCAAATGATGTTGGGTGCCATCCAGGATGATTCGCTTATTTATAAGATGGGAGTTGAAATAGCCAACCAATTAAAAGCAATGGGTATTCATATCAATTTTGCCCCTGTTGTGGATGTCAATAGCAATCCGTTAAATCCGGTAATTAGCAACCGGTCTTTTGGAGAAAACAAATACATGGTTGCTAAAAAAGGCGTTTTATACATGCAGGGAATGCAGGCTAATGGTATCATTGCAACTGCCAAACATTTTCCTGGCCATGGTGATACAAATGAAGATTCGCACTATACGCTCCCTACCGTTAAATATCCATACCGTCGTCTCGACAGTATGGAATTGTACCCCTTTCGCCAGTTAATTTTAAACAATGTAGGCGGCGTGATGATTGCTCACCTTCATATGCTGGCCTTCGATACTGCATATAATATGGCATCTACCATATCCAGAAGAATTGTAAGTGGTCTACTAAAAGATTCCCTTAAATATACAGGTCTTGTGGTAACCGATGCGCTGTCGATGAAAGGCGTAAGTTCATTTTTCAAACCCGGAGAATTGGAAGTGAAAGCTGTAGAGGCAGGCAACGATATTTTACTGAACCCCACCGATGTGCCACTGGCCATTAAATCCATAAGAGATGCAATTAATGCTGGTTTTATAAGTCAAAGTCAAATTGATAGTTCGTGCCGGAAAATACTAGCCGCAAAAGAATGGGCAGGATTAAAAAAATTAAAGCCGATCGACATTGTTTCATTAAGAAATAGATTAAACTCTCCTGCAGCAACCTTAATACAGCGTAAAATCATTGAAGCCGGACTTACCTTGGTTAGAAATCAGGACAATATACTACCTTTGAGAAGTCTTGATACACTTCGAATGGCTGTAGTTTTGGTTGGTGCTGATAAACCAGGCCAATTTGAAAAAACACTGAGCCTTTACAAGGATTTTGACTGCTTTTATCTGGGTAAACGTGCCGATTCACTTAAAATCGACAGCCTCCTTTTCAGTCTCAGACATTATAATCTTGTAATTGCGGGGGTACTTAATACGGATAGCCGGCCGCTTGACGACTATGGCATTGCTCCAAATGCCTATAAATTTCTTGAGCGGTTGGTTGATAGCAAGTCTGTCGTTCTCGATTTGTTTGCGACCCCATATTCACTTGCTAAATTCAAAAAATTAGAGAAATACAAAGCTATTTTAATCTCTTACCAGGATCAGACGTTGATGCAGGACTATTCTGCTCAGATGATATTCGGAGCCATTGGAGCTAAGGGAAAACTACCAGTAACCGCTTTGCCTTATTCCATTTCAACAGGCATTTCAACGCCTTCAGGATTACGGTTAAAATATTCAATTCCCGAAGAATTAAACATCGATTCCCGAAAATTGGCCGAAGTCGATTCTATTGTTGTCAAAGCTATCAGACACGGCGCTATGCCCGGATGTCAGGTGCTTGCTGCTAAAAACGGTATTGTCTTTTATCAAAAATCTTTTGGTTATCATACTTATGATCACACACTCCCGGTTTTAAATTCCGATCTTTACGATATTGCATCCATTACCAAGATTGCAGGCACATTACCCGCCGTAATGAAACTATACGATGAAGGTAAGATAGTTCTTACCAACAAACTTTCTAATTATCTGCCCGAATTAAAAAAGACCAACAAAAAGAATGTTCTGTTGATAGATGTGCTCACACATCAGGCCAAGCTTCAGCCTTATATGGCCTTTTACCTGAATACCATTGAACCCGTAAAACCCGGAGAAAGACTTACATCAAACACATACTCAAGTACTTATTCTCTAAAATTAGGTGAGAATTTATACGCCAACAAACAAATTAAATACCGTGATGGATTATTTTCTTCGCATGCCGATCGTGAACATAACGTTCAGGTTGCCGACAGCTTGTTCCTTTCCAGAACTTATCCGGATACCATATTTAAACTGAGTAATGAATCGAATTTAATGCCGGTAAAGGAATACAAATACAGTGATATGGGATTTTATTACATGTATTGGATGGTTGAACGGGTAACTAAAACGGCATTAAACGAATACATGGACATAAATTTTTACAGAAAACTTGGAACAACAACAATGGGCTACCTGCCATTAAACCATTTTAGTAAAGAACGCATTATGCCTACTGAAGATGACGTTGTATTCCGAAAACAAGTGGTACTTGGCTATGTACACGATCCAGGCGCGGCCATGATGGGCGGTGTATGTGGACATGCCGGTGTGTTTTCCAATGCCAACGACCTTGCCAAACTTATGCAAATGTACATGAACAAAGGCTTCTACGGTGGTGAACAATTTTTCAAACCATCTACTTTTGACTACTTCAACTCTTGTCCTTTCTGCAGTGCACACAACCGGCGGGGTATAGGATTCGATAAACCCGACATGCATTCAAAGGCAGGACCTACATGCAATTGTGTATCAGCCAAAACATTTGGTCATCAAGGATTTACTGGATGTGTAACCTGGGCTGATCCGGAAACAGGCCTATTATACATTTTCCTGTCAAACCGCGTATATCCCGATGCCAACAACAACAAACTTGCAGAAACAGGCGTGAGAACGCGAATACAGGAAGTGTTGGTAAAAGCAATCAGCAAGTAGTACAAAGTTTAAAGTATAAAGAAGGTTCTGACTACCTTTGAACCTTGAACCTTGAACTTTAAACTTTGGAATTTGAACTTTAAACTTTAAATTTTGAATATGAAACCAAACTACATCGAACACATTGGCATTGCAGTTGCCAATCTTGAAGAAGCCAAAGCTTATTATGAAAAAGTATTAGGCCTAACCTGTTATGCTATTGAAGAAGTAGCCGATCAAAAGGTTAAAACTGCTTTCTTTATTGTAGGGCAAACCAAACTTGAGCTGCTGGAATCCACGGATCCTGAAGGACCAATTGGCAAATTCCTTGAAAAGAAGGGACCTGGCATACACCATATTGCATTTGCATTCGACAACGTTACTGAAGCACTTATTGACGCCGACAAGAATGGCATTGCACTCATCGATAAAACTCCCCGTAAAGGCGCAGAAGGTCTACAAATAGGATTCCTGCATCCGAAGGCTACTTTTGGTGTGTTAACAGAATTTTGCGGCAAAAAATAACTTTTCTATCACTAATTCATCATAAAAGGCCACGAATATACGATCATCTGCTCGGAATTCGCGGCCTTATTTTTATTCCCTGACAATCCCGGATTATTCCAAAAACCTGCTCACGGCCTTGAACGTTAGAAAAATTACGATGGCTGCAAGTGTTAAACAAATTCTTTTTTCGTTATGCACTGCTATTCGCTCCGTTCAGACCCTTATAAGTTTTTTTTAATTTTTTTTGAAACGTTTTCACATTTTTGCGTCTTATATAAAATGCAACCGACAAAATCAATGATCAACTCCACTATGATTTTCACCCAATCCCCAAAAAATGTTGTACAACATATCATGCAAAATAACTCATTTATTAAGAGTTACCTTTGGGCATTTTGTTCAGTGGGCTATGAACCTAAATCTAACCAATTGAAAATTACTAGAATATATTTCGAATCTTAATATTAACCATTAAAATTATTCAACT
>CAYZNC010000360.1:0-6867 GCA_964478555.1 uncultured Bacteroidales bacterium
CTCTTGTATTTTTAAAATCAGGTCTATCAGTTTTATTCTCAAAGAATTATTTTTTAACATTGTTAATGTTTTTATAAGGTAAACATAAACAGTATTTTATAACCTCAAAATATTCACCATCATTAAATAAAAATTGTTAACAAAATGTTCAAAAAAAAACATAATTATTACTTCCACATTTTGTCGCCCTCGCCAACATGGGAGTTGATTTAAAAATGTTGCAAGTTATTGCAAGTCAGATTAGCAGGATAAGTAAAAATCAATCAAGTCGTTAAACAATCCTTGCGGGGTTATTTCTTTATTTTCGCATCTTTAGATCCGAAAATCGATAAATGAACATACCGTTTTGGATGGTTATTCAGATCAACTATTAACGAATCTAAATCCTGAATTGTTCGATGCAAGGAAAGATAAAGAGATTCATTATTTACAAGCTGACCAAGGGACCCCTTGCCAGAATTGATTTTGGTCAGAATTTCGCTGGTTTGAGTAAGTGTATTATTAGCTTTTTCAATGGTATTCTTTAGATTTGCAGCAGCCAGTGAATCACTAACGGCTGACAAGTTAGTCATAATGTTACTGACGGACTTATTGGTGTTTTCAAAATTGTGGGTAATGGATTCAACGTTGTCCAGAACTTTACTTATTTTTTGTTTCTCCGTAATAATCAGGTCCTGTAGATTAGCTATTGCCAACCTCACATTTTTTTGAGTTTCGGGTGTTAATATCTGACGGAACGAAGTCATCATAGTATCAAGGGTAACAATGGTGTGTTCCGCTTTATTTTTTATGGAGGCTATCGCTGAATTCAAATCACCACTGAAACTCGATCGTAAAGTGTCGTTCTTGTGAGCTATTTCTTTGGAATCACCTAGTTCCAGTTGTACCGCTTTTGAGCCTAAAATATCGGTGCTATAAATCTCAACCACTGTATTTTTAGGTATCTTAAATTGGTCATCTACCAGTATTTCCACTATAATTTTGTTGATATCTCCTTTGCTAAAAAAAATATCGGAAACTAAACCAATATTGTATCCATTGGCGCTGACCGTACTTGTTTTCTTCAATCCTCCTATATTGCTGAAAACAGCATAGTATTGTTTGCTGCCGGTAAAGAGATTTCGACCCTTAAGGAAGTTTAACCCCCAGATTAACAATGCAAGTGCGAGCGCGATGATAATGCCTATTTTTGATTCTTTATAAAACTTCATCTTAATTGAGATTAGCTAAACAAAATTAATCCTTTATTTTTTTTAAAGCCTCTTTTACCGGAATTATTTTACCGTTTTCTAAGGCAATAATAAATGCATCAGGAAAATAATTCTTTATGATCTTCAGATATTCTTGCGTTTCTTCGTAGGATGACTTACGACCTACGGCATATTTGTACCCATCTGGGATCTTCAATTCTTCAACATTCGTTAAATCCTTAAAATAGCTTGAATTCAATGGTATAGAATTTTTTGATGAACTAATCTGGACCATAAATTCAATCACTTCTTCAGATTGATCGTTCTCATTATTGTTACCTGTTCCCTGAGTTTGTTTAGAGGTATCGATGGGAGGTAAAACAATAACTTTAGCAACAAGATCTTTCGCTAGTGGCATAGAATCTGCATTAGAGGCTACAGCGGCTCTGTCCTCTATCCCATTTTTATATTTGTAAAACGCTTTATAAATAGAATGAGCAATTAAATCCTGGCCTTCTGCTGAAGTTAAAATTTTCCGGTCTTCTTCATTGGTAAGGAACCCTGTTTCAATTAAAACACTTGGCATGGTTGTTTTCCATAAAACCAGAAAACCTGCCTGATTCACGCCTCTGTTGTTCATTTTGCCGGTTTCCTTTACCTGCGTTTGCATAACCGAAGCAAAATTGAGACTTTGTTCGAGGTGCGAATTCTGTAAATTCGAAAAAATTATGTACGACACCGGAGAATTGGGGTCAAAGCCACCATATTTACTGGCATAATTTTCTTCCTTGAGAATTACGGCATTTTCTTTTCTTGCTATCTCAAGTATTTCTTTGTTTTTATTTGGACCCATAGCATAAGTTCCTGTGCCTTCTGCAGTTGTTTTTTCATTAGAATTTACATGAATCGATATAAAAAGATCGGCCTGATTTTTGTTAGCAATTTCTGGTCGTTCATTTAAAGGAATAAACGTATCGTCATCACGTGTATAAATTAATTTCACATCAGGTAGATACTTTTTTATATAATTTCCAAGTTTAAGTGCTATGCTCAAAGCAATATCCTTTTCATATATGTTTTTCCAAACTGTTCCTGGGTCCTTACCACCATGTCCTGGATCAATAACTACTGTTGATATCTTCCGCTTAAAGCTATATTGTCCATAAAGAGAAAACTGAGAATAACAGATTAACTGAATCAGAATAATGCTCTTAAGAATAATTTTGAAGAAAAATGACTGATAATGAACCCTGCTCATAACTACAATCGGAAATTTATTTAGTTTTGGGGTTTGAATTTGATAATTAATTTTGCACAAAAATAATACATTAAAGTTGTTATTAAAATTTAGCATATATCTTTTTGCTTTTATTACGGCCTTTATTCTGCCAGCACAATCCTATGCACAGAATAAAAAACTTTCGGATACCCTTTCGGTAAAGTCTGACTTATTAAGGACAAATGCAGACACAGTCTCAACTGCAGAAGATACCTCATTGGTCAAATCTGACACTGCTGCTATCGATACCAGCAAAGTAAAAAAGAAGAAAAAAAGCGACGACTTCAAATCTAAGGTTACCTATTCAGCCAGGGATTCAGTTGCTTACTCACAGGATTACTCAAAGTTTTTTTTATATGGCGATGTTAAAATCGAATATGAAGATATTGAGTTAAAAGCTGCCTATGTAGAATACGATTTGCCAAAAAACATGGTGTTTGCTTCCGGATTAAAGGACACCGCAGACCAATATGTAGGTAAACCTGAATTTAAGAAGGGGAAAGAGACGTTTAAGTCTGACTCCCTTCACTATAATTTTAAATCAAAGAAAGGTATTATAAATAATATGATTACCGAACAGGAAGGCGGTTTTCTGCATGCCGAAAAAACCAAGAGAGAAGCTGACGGAACCATCGACATCAAAAATGGACAATATACCACCTGTAATGCCGAACATCCTCACTTTTACCTTGCACTAACGAAGGGTATTGTTATTCCCGATAAAAAAATAGTTTCAGGACCTGCGTACCTGGTATTGGAGGATATTCCCTTACCCATTGCCATACCTTTTGGCTTTTTTCCTAATAAACGTGGAGCAACCTCAGGTATTATTATGCCTTCCTTCGGCCAATCATCTAACAGAGGATTTTCATTAACAAACGGAGGATTTTACCTGGCCGCAAGTAAATATTTTGATTTGTCTGTTACCGGCGATGTATATTCAAAGGGTAGCTGGGGGTTAAATCTTAGCTCAAGATATGTAGTGAAATACAAATACAGCGGCAATTTCATGTTTAGATATTATATAACAAAAACCGGAACCATAGGAATTCATACTGGTACCGATGCGGAACAAACATCAAAAGACCGTTCTATCACCTGGAGTCATTCGCAGGACCCTAAATCAAATCCCACCAGCCATTTCAGTGCCAGTGTGAACTACTCATCAACCAAGTATAACCAGAATGTCGATTATATGGATGCTCAGGCACTGGTTACATCAGCCAAATCCTCGAGTATTGCATATAGTAAGTCGTGGACAGACTTTAACTTAACAGTGAATCTTCACGGTAGCCAGAGCCATAACCCCACTGGCAGCAATCTCATTAGTTTAGGTTTACCAAACGTGTCATTCAGTGCAAACAGAATTTATCCCTTTAAAAAGAAGGATGCTGCCGGCACAAAGAAATGGTATGAGGATATCAATATTAACTATTCCGCACAATTGGACAATAACCTGAGCGCTAATGAAGATACTATTTTTACAAAAACCGGATGGCATGATACCTGGAAAAGAAAAACGTTCGGATTCAGACATTCCGTTCCGTTAAGTACCAATTTTAAAATTTTGAAATATTTCAATATAACACCCAGCATCAATTATACGGCAATGTTATATGATGTGCAAATTAATAAACGTGTTGTCGATAGTATCACTAATCCATCCAAATTTTATGTAGAAACGGATACCATTCACAAATTATCTTATGCTCAGGGTTTTGCACCAACTTTAAGTGTGTCGTTTAATCCAACCTTTTACGGTATGTTGGCATTGGGCAAAAACACCAAAATACGACACGTGTTAACGCCAACCATCAGTTTTAGTTTTATTCCCGGGTTGAAAGATATTGTTTCAAATTACACCAGAACAATTCAGGCTGACACGGCAAAGCATATATCAGCTCAAACCTATACCATTTACAGTAATAATATTTACGGGGCACCAACCTCTTCAGCTACCCACAGCGGCACTTTTTCTTTCGGCGTCGGCAACAATCTGGAAATGAAGGTTAAGTCTGACAAGGACACCGTTACAGGTACCAAAAAGATTGTACTGGTCCAATCGTTTAATATCTCTTCAGGCTACGATATTTACAGGCCTACCAATAAACTGTCGCAAATAGGTATGAGTGGTTCCTCTCCTATCTTTAAAAATTTTAACGTTACTTATAATGGTAATATTGACCCCTATGATGTGGGTGTTCTGGGTCAGGATACTACCGTTTATTATTGGAAGACGCATCATAAAATAGGGCGGCTTACCAGTGCAGGCATCAGTTTCGGGTATACTTTTACCGGTGGCAATCCAAAACAAACAGATAATAAGAATACAACCGGAGCCGGTGCACAAACCCAACAGGATAAAGATAAAGAGGCCGCAAAAAATAAAAAAAACAAAGTTGATTTCGATTATTTCAAAATACCCTGGAGTTTAACTTTTGCCTACAATCTTAATTATTCAAAATTTGCATCCACCGCACAAACCATACAATCGCTTACGGTGAATGGCAATTTTAGTCTGACTCCTAAATGGAAGTTTAACTTTAACTCCGGTTATGATTTTAAAGTTAAGAAAATAGTACCTACTACATCGTTCAGTATACAACGCGATCTGCATTGTTGGGTTATGAGCTTGAATGTTGCTCCAATTGGTCCTTACAGATATTACTTCTTCAAGATAGCTGTATTATCCTCATTTTTGAACGATCTTAAATATGAACAGCACAAGAATTTCTACGATTATCAGGGTTATAACAATTACTAAAATATCCGTAAACTATGAAAAATATCATCAGTACAGACAAAGCCCCTGCTGCCATTGGACCATATAGCCAGGCGGTTGAAGCTAACGGAACACTGTATATTTCAGGACAAATTCCAATTAACCCTGCTACGGGTAAAATTATCGAGGGAGGTATTAAGGAACAAACGTTGCAGGTACTAAAAAATATCGGAGCAATCCTTCAGGCAGCTGGTTATGATTATCAAAACGTAGTAAAAAGTACCTGTCTGCTTTCGGATATGGATAATTTCAAAGAAATGAATGAGGTTTACGGGTTATATTATAAGGAAAATCAGCCGGCCAGAGCTGCATATGGAGTGGTAAAATTACCGCTGGGCGCGTTAATTGAAATTGAAACTATTGCTGTGAAGTAAAGGCTGTAGGCTTTTAGACTGTAGCTTTTGGTTAAACACCTGATGAAGATTGCACATTCTCAGATTAAATTATTCCTAACGTATTCCTTTAAAAAACAAAAAAAGAGGTACCTGATTTTTTACGATCGTTGGAACCTCTTTTGTTTTTATCTTAAATTACTATCCCTTATTCGGCAAATATTTCGAATTCGATATCTACGGAAACTTCCTTATGAAGTTTTACTTTAGCTTTATAGGTACCTACTTCCTTAATGTGTTCTTCGTCGAAAACAATGTTTTTACGATCCACATCAAAACCTTTTTCTTTGATAGCCTCGGCAAGCATAATGGTATTTACCGAACCGAAGATTTTTCCGGTAGTGCTGGTTTTAGCACCGATTTTCAGTTTTATACCCTTCATCTTTTCAGCCTGTACAAGTGCCGAATCTTTAACTTTAGCCTCTTTATGAGCTCTCTGTTTGATATTTTCTGCCAAAACTTTTTTAGCGGATTCTGTAGCGGTTGTAGCAAGTCCTTTAGGAATTAAGTAATTACGACCATAGCCGTCTTTTACTTTGATAATATCGTCCTTCTGGCCAAGCGTACTTACGTCTTGTTTAAGAATTATTTCCATGAATCATTCCTCCTTTATTTTAATAAATCAGTAACATATGGTAGCAATGCCAAATGACGTGCACGTTTAATAGCAGTAGCAACCTTTCTTTGATACTTCAACGAGGTACCGGTTAAACGCCGGGGTAAAATTTTACCTTGTTCGTTGAGGAATTTTTTTAGAAATTCAGGGTCTTTATAATCAACATATTTGATTTTATTCTTTTTGAACCTGCAATACTTTTTCTTCTTGATTTCAACCGTAGGTGGGGTTAAATATCTGATTTCCGATTGATTCTGAGCCATAATTTAATCCTCCTGCTTTTTTTCGGTTTGTCTATGTCTTTTCTTCTCACTGTATTCTACGGAATATTTATCCATGCGAAGGGTAATAAACCGTATAATACGTTCGTCACGACGGTATTCAGTCTCCAATTTGTCGATGAATTCCGGGTTTGATGTATACTCAATCAGGTAATAAAACCCGGTTGATTTTTTTTGAATTGGATAAGCCAGCTTACGCAGACCCCAATCTTCTTCATGAACGACGGTGCCACCTTCGTCGGTGATCAACGTTCTGAACTTTAGTACCGCTTCCTTCATCTGAGCTTCAGACAAAACGGGAGTTACAATGAAAACGGTTTCATACTG
>CAYZNC010000361.1:0-6838 GCA_964478555.1 uncultured Bacteroidales bacterium
GGTTACCAAGCCTGTTACGGCTAAAGAAAGTTATAATGTTTTGCGCTCACCTGCGCGTATAATTAACCGTATTGGATGGTTGAACATTATAATCTTTATAGACCTGGCGGTCAGACGCCGTAATGATTCCAAAAGCTGACACACTATACATTGTACAATTATCCGATAATTGTTCGGCACAATAAGAACTAACACTTTCCGGGCCATACATGACGTATAAAGTTGCATAACGCAAAGATCGCAAAGTTTTTCGCGAAGGCCGCAAAGTTAACTTCTAGTATTTTAACTCTTTGCGATCTTAGCGTATTCTTTGCGCACTTTGCGTGAAATCCTAATCAAACCGGTAACCAACGCCTTTAATGGTTTTGATATGGTTTTCGCCAAGTTTTTCGCGAAGCTTTCGAATGTAAACGTCAATGGTTCGGTCACCTACAAAGACATTATCGCCCCATATAAAATCGAATATTTCCTCACGCGTAAAAACTTTTGAAGGGCGAGAGGTGAGCAATACCAATAACGTGAATTCTTTGCGAGGTAAATTAACCTCTTTATGGTCTACATAAACCATATACTTTTCCTGATCAATGATAATATTTCCGATTTGCTTGGTTGATGATACCGGTAGTTCATTTTTTTCGGATTCATTGTACCTTCTCAGCAACGCTTTTATCCTGCTAATAAGTACTTTTATTTTAACAGGTTTGGCAATGTAATCATCGCCACCTGCTTCAAAACCGGCCACTTGTGAGTAATCCTCAGAACGGGCTGTTAGAAAAGCAATTAATGCATTGTTAATTTCAGGGGTGTTTCTGATTTGTTCGCAGGTTTGGATGCCATCCATTTCCGGCATCATTACATCTAATAAAATGAGATGTGGTTTTATTTCTTTGGCTTGCTCAATTCCACGTTTGCCATCGTTTGCAAGAAAGACCTGGTATCCTTCTTTGCGAAGATTATAACCTAAAAATTCAAGAATATCGGGTTCATCGTCTATAATCAGAATTTTAAACCTGTCGTTGTTATCCATTTTTACTATATATTCTGATAAAAGTAAAATTCGTATATTATCGGAACGTTAAGTAAATTTTATGGAATTCTTAAACTTAAGGAAATCCTTTAATGGAACGTGTTAACTTGCGGGTTCTTTTCCATCTTTATCCAATTCCTTTAAAATTTTCTTTTTTTTGCTATGAAGCAGCATTTTAGCTTCGGTATGAAAAATAATTTCCGTAGCAATATTTTTGGCTTGGTCACCAACCCTTTCGAGTTTGCGTATAATTGAATGAAGATTAAGCGCATCTGGGGCGTCTTTACTATTGACCTGAATCCATTCGCAGATTTTTTTCACCGCGTCTTCATTCATTTTGTCCAAATCCTTATCCAATTGAAAAATAGATCTTAATAATTGCGGATCATCGTTTTCAAAAGCATGCAGTGCATCGTTAAGCATGGTAAAGGAGAGTTCGAACATATCCGGTATTTCGATGGTTTTATAGGTCTTTTTATCGAATTTTTTACTCATATCTTTTCCATAATCAGCAATCGATTTTGCATAGTCTCCAATACGCTCCAGATTATAATTAATTTTGAGCACGGCAACAACAAAACGCAGATCAACGGCTACCGGGTTGAATAATGCCAGGATATTTTCACAATCCATGTTTATTTTTAGTTCAAAAGCATCTACACGCTTTTCATTCACTTTTATTTCGTGTATAAGCGCTTCGTCATCAAGCAAAATAGCTTTATGGGCTTTTTCAAGCTGACTGATTACCAAAAGCCACATAGAAATGGTGGTGGCTTTTAAGGATTTAAGTTCTGTATCTAAATGAGTCATCTGATAAAATAAAAAATTATAAAGTTATAAAGTAAAAAGTACTTACAAAGTTCAAAATTCGTTTCGGCTCAGCTCAACGTCCGGTCCCTGAGCGAAGTCGAAGGGTCATCCAAATCTTCCCGTTACATAATTTTGGGTTCTTTGATCCCGGGGGCTTGTAAATATTTGTTTGGTAGCGCCATGTTCGATTAGTTCGCCCATGTAAAAAAATGAGGTAAAATCGCTGACTCTGCCTGCCTGCTGCATGTTATGAGTTACAATGATAATGGCGTATTTCTTTTTTAACTCATAAATAAGATCTTCGATTTTAGCCGTAGAAATAGGATCAAGGGCTGATGCAGGTTCATCCATTAAAACGAGTTCAGGTTCAACAGCCAAAGTTCGGGCTATACATAATCGTTGTTGCTGACCTCCTGAAAGTTCGAATGCCGATTTCTTCAAATTATCCTTTACTTCGTTCCACAGGGCTGCCTGTTCCAGTGATGTTCTTACTTTTTCGTCGATATATGTTCTGTCGTTGATACCATTTACGCGCAATCCGTATGCCACATTTTCGTAAATGGATTTCGGAAACGGATTGGGTTTTTGGAAAACCATACCAACGCGTTTACGCAATTGATCTACATCTGTTTTTCGGTCGTAAATATTTTCGTCATTTAATAATATTTTTCCACTGATAGAAACATTATCAATTAAATCGTTCATACGGTTAAACAGTCGCAGAAAGGTGGATTTTCCACATCCGGAAGGTCCGATTAAGGCCGTGACTTTGTTTGCAAATGTCTCAAAGTTTACATTCTTCAGTGCATGAAAGTTGCCATAAAACAAATTAACATTGTGAGCTTCTGCAACAGGGCCGGCTTTTATCTCTTGTTTAGGTTCTTTTTCTGCTTTGTTTTTTTTTGATTCTTTCATATATATAGTTTGCATATTCAAGCTTAATTCATTTTTACTTTTTTGCCAAAATATCTTCTGAGTGCATTTGCCAACAGGTTAAACAATAAAACAATCATAATCAATACCAATGCTGTTCCATAAGCCATGGGTCTCGAAGCTTCCATATTTGTTCCGCTGGTTGCTAAAACATATAAATGGTAGGGAAGTACCATGGCCTGATCGAAAATACTGGTAGGAAGCTTAGGCAAAAAATAAGCTGCTACCGTGAAAAGTATTGGAGCTGTTTCGCCCGATACGCGTCCCATAGATAAAATCAAACCCGTAAGAATATTTGGAAAAGCTATGGGTAATACAACCTTCCGGATGGTTTGCAGTTTGGTGGCACCTAATGCATAACTTCCAATACGCAGGGAATCATCAACGGTCTTTAAAGCTTCTTCAGTGGTCCTTATAATCACAGGTAGTGCCAATAAACCAAGGGTAAGTGAACCAGCAAGAATAGAGTCCCCAAATTTCAGTTTGTTAACAAAAAAAGCCATACCAAATAACCCAAATACAATCGATGGCACGCCTGCCAGGTTATTGGTCATAGTTCTTATAAACCTTTTAAACCACGATTCCTTTAAATATTCGTTGGTGTATATACCCGACAATACACCTATTGGGAAGGCAAAGAGCATACTACCGATGACGAGGCAAAAAGTACCCACGATAGCCGGAAATATACCACCTGCCGTCATACCTTCTTTAGGCATGGCTGTTAAGAAGGTCCAGTTAATGACTTTTATACCCCTCACAACAATGAAGCCAAGGATGAGAAACAGTATAGCCACCACCATAAAGCTTATGATGCTGAATATTGAAAAGACGATACCCTGAGTCAGGCTTTTTTTTGTTGTCATGGTAATTAAACCTTTCTGGATTTTGTTTTTAGCAATTCCACCAACATGTTAATGCCAAAAGTTATGATAAATAAAACGATACCTAGTGCAAACAGGGCTTTGTAATGTAAACCTCCCGCTGAAGCTTCACCGAGTTCCGCTGCTATGGTTGCCGGTATGGTTCGCACAGGTTGCAAAAATGAATGTGGAATGACTGCAGCGTTCCCTGCTACCATCAGAACAGCCATGGTTTCTCCAACAGCTCGTCCTATACCAAGAATGATAGCAGCTACTATCCCTGATTTGGCATAGGGTATGGTTACTCTTTGCATAGTTTGCCACCGGGAGGCTCCCAATGCCAGGCTTGCTTCTTTCATTGTTCCGGGTACAGATCTAATGGCATCTTCTGTTATTGTAATAATGGTAGGTAACGCCATGATGCCAAGAATTATACTTCCTACAAGCGCGGTTTCACCTACATTAAGTTTAAATAGTTTTTGTACTAACGGAACAATCACTACCAAACCAAAAAAGCCATAAACTACAGATGGTATCCCAGCCAATAACTCTATAATAGGTTTAAGGATATTACGCCAGCGTTTGCTTGCAACTTCCGCCATGTAAATTGCTGTTGCAAGGCCCAATGGCAATGCAATAAGAATAGCGCCCAAGCTAACCCATAGCGTACCCAGGATCATCGGTAAAATTCCAAGTTGGGCAGCAGGCTGGTTGGTCGGGAACCACTTGGTACCGCTCAAAAACTCAAATACCCCCACATCTCCTACAGGAATTATAGTTCCCTCGAAATGCTTAGGTTTGTATGTGTCAGGAAAGTAAGCTATAACACCTGAATGGCTTTTTATAAACTGATTAATCCTTTCAGGCATGAATTCAAGATTTGCACCAAGCGAATCCTGGCTAATATAGCTTGTAATATTATTGACTGTAAAAAGAATGATAGAATCGTTTTTTCCTCCAACCTTCTTCCAATTGGTAACATCCTGGTTAAAAATTAAATCTATTTGTGCCGCGGTAAGCTTGTGAACCGGATTACGAGTTTGAACGGCAAGAAAATATCCTTTTTCAATGGGTTTGCTGGTAAATAGCCCAATTCCTTCCGAGAAAAGAAATATAATAATGAAAATAACCGTAAGGCTTGTTACGGTACTACTTGAAAATAATACACCCTGAATAATCTTTTCTATTGTTTTTCGTTGAGTTTTATTCACAATTAGCTGGTTTGTATGTTGTTATTAAAACAAGATATTGAAGCTGCCAAAGTTAAAAATTTTTATTTTCTTATAACTTTAATAGCCTCAATAGCTTAAATAACTTTTTAATAGTTATATTCTATTTCAAAGGTATATAACCTTCATCAAGTACAATTTTTTGACCTTCGGCAGAAAGTAAATAAGTGATGTAAGGAGCAACTGTTTTCTCCAGGCTGTTCAAATAATATAACTGCAAAGGACGGGTAATCGGATAAGTTTTATTCTTAGCAGTTTCAACGGAAGGAGTTACATAGGTTTTACCCTTATCATAAGAAACCTTCAGTGCCTTTACTGATTTTTCGACATATGCGAGGCCCACATAACCAACTGCACCCTTGGTTTGACTTACACTCTGGATAATTGCACCGGTTGCGGGCATGAGCAATGCACTCGATGCATAATTTTTATTCATCAGTACATGTTCCTTAAAAAACTCATAAGTACCTGAACTCGATTCCCTCGAATAGAGAACAATAGTTAAATCATCGCCGCCAACTTCCTTCCAGTTTTTAATTTTACCGGTATACATACCTTCGAGCTGTTCGCGGGTTAATTGGCTAACCTTATTAGCTGGGTTTACTACAACTGAAATCGCATCGTTCGCAAAAACAACTTCTTTAAAGGCTTTTCCGGCGTCCTGCATTTTCATTTTTTCATCCATTTTCATTTTGCGCGATGCCATTGCAATGTCAGTAGTTCCTGACATTAAAGCAGCTATTCCAACGCCAGAGCCACCTCCAATAACTGTAATAGAAGCATTGGCATTCTTTTTCATATATAGTTCAGATTCTTTCTGAATCAACGGTAAGCAAGTATCACTCCCTTTGATTTTAAAGGAGATTGTTTGGATCCAGCTTATATTGACAAGAACCAATATGATCAGCGCGAGTGGTAATACTTTTTTCATAATTTTTTTCATAATATATTTTTTTAGAAATTTAATTCAAGTTTATAATATCAAAGGAAGAAATTTAATATGGTGTGAATGTTATTTCAATGTTATGAAATTGTTAAGATTTCTTTTAGAACTTGTATTGTAAGCGAAGAGTCCAAACATTATCCTTTAAATCTTTGGTATATCCTTTCATTCCGGTAGCTTCATTTTTATTAATGTCGTAATATAACAGGAATTTAAGATTGGAATCGATGCGGCAGGTGTAACCCAACCCTAAGTCTCCGTACTTCACATCCTGGGATGTATAACCACCGGCATCAGTTAGTTGTGTGCCTTTTGCCTTGGTGTTAGGGTCAAACATGTCATATTTAATAACAATCGAATGACGTGATTGTAAAATATTCTGAACGAACATGATATAAAATCCCTGCACTTGTCTTACATAAAGTCCACCTGCCAATGCAACGGGGTTCTTGATATCACCTTTTGCAGAAACTTGTTGCCCTTTGGTGAATTCACCACGTATGGTAGTTAAACCTATTGGGCCTGCATATGAGAACTGAAGGTCTGCGCCATAATATTCGCGAAGTATATTACTCAAACTATCAACGGGTTTTACATTAAAAATTGGGTTATCGTTAATTGATTGTACCTTATATATTTTAGAGGAATTATTCGGTACACCGCCATTATAGTAAGAAAGATCACCACTTAGTTTTATTTTTTCATCGGCAAATGTTTTGTTAAAGTTAATTCTGCCTATGAAGTCCTTAACTCTTTTGTAATCCATAGGACTGTTATTTTCAATTGATCCCGAAAAGAAACCGGCATCGAGTTTCAGGAAGTTGAATGCGGAAGTTTTTGGAGCCTGGATGGTAAGCATAGCTCCCAAATCATATTCATCTTTAAATAAGCTTTGGTTCATTCTGGCACGTTCGGGACTTTCGAGGTTACCTGATGAAAATTCAACTTCGTAACCAAATGGACGATTTTGAAGTCCTGCTGTTAAACTAAACCATTTCGTAAATGGATCGGTAAATTTTGCCCATATCTCTTT
>CAYZNC010000362.1:0-6830 GCA_964478555.1 uncultured Bacteroidales bacterium
ACAGAGGTTGTGCATGGTATTGCGTAGTTGAAAAATGCACTCGCTTGAGTGTTGATCACTCCTTTTCTTAATAATAATACTGACGAATGAAAGTCAATGACACTGAAAGCTAATGAATATTAATGACGCCGAAGGCAAAATGGCCTCGTTAGCTTCAAAACAACTTCAATTGTCCATAAGTCTTATCCTTCTTCCTTTCTTTTTCTTTCATCTGATCAAGAAACAAACGTCGCAGGCCGTCTGGTTTAACCTCATTGATAGTATGAGCTGCAAGTTCGTTGCAGGTAATAAAATAACGAGCACGTTTCATTACTACGCCCATTTTCTGTAGTTGTGCAGAACCTATTCTACCATACCTGCGACTTTGAACGATCAACTGAGCTGACTTAACACCTATACCCGGAACACGAAGTATTAGCTCATAATCTGCTCTGTTGATATCGATGGGAAAAAGAGTAGGATTGCGTAAGGCGTAACTCAGTTTAGGATCGAGGTCAAGATCGAGGTCAGGGTGATTTTCATTCACTATTTCGTTGACACCGAAATGATAAAATCTCAGGAGCCAATCAGCCTGATATAAACGGTTTTCGCGAATCAATGGAGGCTGAGTTAGCGCTGGTAGTCGCTTATCGTAAGCATTAACAGGGATAAAACCTGAATAATAAACCCGCTTCAGCTTTTGGTTATTATACAAAGCCGAAGCCAAATTCAGTATCTGCTTATCATTGTCCGGTGTTGCACCTATGATAAGCTGTGTACTCTGCCCAGCCGACGCAAACTTCGGAACACCCCGGAATTTGCGTCGCTCCTCTTTGTTTTCAAGAATACCCTGATGTATTACACTCATGGGTTGCAGTACACTCGAATAATCCTTGTCGGGCGCAAGCATTTTAAGATTCTGTTCCGTAGGAATTTCAATATTTACACTCAACCGGTCGGCATACAAGCCTGCCTCACGTATAAGCTCGGAACTGGCTCCGGGAATACTTTTCAAATGAATATATCCATGGAAATTATAAACAGTACGTAGTTCTTTGGCTACTTTGGTTAGCATCGACTGGGTATGATCCGGCGATTTAATAATGCCTGAACTAAGAAAAAGGCCCTCGATATAATTCCGCCGGTAAAATTCTATGGTAAGATCAACAATTTCTTTAGGACTGAAAGCTGTGCGTGGGACATCGTTACTACGCCGGTTAACACAATACGCACAATCGTAAGTGCAATAGTTCGTGAGCATTATTTTTAGCAACGATATGCATCTGCCGTCTTCGGCAAAGCTATGACAAACTCCCCAGGGAGAAGTACTGCCAAGGGCATTACCCGGATTACCACAATTGCTTCCACTGGTTGCACACGAAACATCGTATTTAGCCGCACCTGTAAGAATTTTTAACTTTTCAACTATGTTATCATTCATAGTTCACTATCTTTATTGCTAAATTTTGCATTAAAAATACTAATATTTTTAGCATTTTTGTTATTTTTAGTAAACTTATTTTCGGATGGATAATGCACTGGGAGTCAATTTAAAACATCTTCGTAAAGCCAGAGGTCTGACACAGGATCAGTTCGCGGATAAAATCGGTATCAACCGGGCAATGGTTGGTTCATACGAGGAAGGAAGAGCTATACCTAAGATTTCAGTGATACAGGACATCGCCCACTATTTTAACATCTCTATCGACCAGCTTGTTAACTCTGAATTCAATACACTTTTGAATGAACCTGACTCAGCGCTGATTGATGTAAAAGGTTCTAACCTGCGGGTAGTGACTACCATTGTTGACCGTGACAATAGCGAACTCATCACCCTTGTGCCGGTTAAAGCCTCCGCCGGATATCTAAATGGTTATGCCGACCCCGACTATATAGACACGTTGCCCCGATTTGCACTTCCTCTTCCTGAACTATCAAAGGAACGTACCTATCGGGCTTTTCAAATTAAAGGCGAAAGTATGGAACCTATCCCATCAGGAGCTTATATTATAAGCGAATATATACAGGATTGGCAAAGTATTAAAGACGCCAAAGCATATATTCTTATTACCCGCGATGAAGGTGTTGTTTACAAACGGGTATTTCTGCATTCCAGCGGAGAGTTATGGCTGAAATCAGACAATCCGCAATTTGAAGCATACAGTGTACATTTAAGCCGTGTACTCGAAGTTTGGAAGGCCATAGGATATATTTGCACATCGCTTCCCGAGCCCGATACATTAAGCCTTAGCAAACTTTCAGCATTGGTGTTCGAAATGAAACAAGAAATTAATGAATTAAAAGGTGGCAAGAGATTATAACTCTTTTACGGGTTTTTCGATTAACTTTGCAAAAGATTCAAATAATAACAATGGAGAACAATAACAGGGAATATACCAATGGCGAAATTACTGTTTACTGGCAGCCTAAAAAATGCATTCATGCTACCATTTGCTATGTAGAGCTTATTGGGGTTTTTAATCCCCGCAAACGTCCCTGGATAAATATGGATGGCGGTCCTACTAATAAGATTATTGAAATAGTAGGTAAATGCCCAACCGATGCCCTTACCTATAAATGGAATAAAGACATTCAAGGTAATGCGCAGGAACCTACAACGCCGCAAAAAGAAGCTGTAGTTAATCGTCCTGTTGAAATACGTATAATGAAGGATGGTCCAATAGTGATTACGGGTAAGGTTAGTTTAACTGACAATGACGGTAAAGAATATAAAACTTATTCCATTACTTCCATTTGCCGGTGCGGGGAATCTGGCAATTTACCGTTTTGTGACGGTACCCATCGTAAAATTGGATTTACCGGTTAAAAAAATTAAAATTATTATATAATGAGCGATAGTATCAAACCAGATGTAGAATTAACCTTTAAGCCAGGTGCATCACTCAAGGTAAAAGGGAAATTTACATTAAAAGATTCGGAAGGCAACATTATTCCCACCGGGGATTATGTTAAACTTTGTCGTTGCGGCAAAAGTAAAACTCAGCCCTTTTGCGACAATTCTCATCGTAAGGAGTAGCAATAATTCGCTTTATCAACAAAATCAGATTAACACGTTAGGTTTCATAATCCCCGAAAAAGGGTATGCATAGCCCGTTTTTAACAAATAAATTTGTGGTATAAACAACTTTCTTAAAATCAAAATTACACCTATGCACAAATGGTCTATGCTTATACACTTATTATTTTAATTTCTATAGTTTCTTTGGCCTTCCTGCTGTACAGGAATATTCAAAATAAAAGAATTATTGCGAAACTTGACAAAAACATAGAAAGGTATAAAATTCAACAATTGGATAATGAAAAAAAATTATCAGCCACACAAAGCATATTACAGGATGAGGAAAACATTAGAAAAGGGCTTGCCCATAATTTGCAAGATAAACTTGGAGGACTACTATCCGGCGTTAAAATAACACTCAATAATATGAAAGGTAATACAGTTTTAACATGCGAAACGGTCAATGACTTTAATCATGCCTTAAATACACTCGATTCTTCTATCGATGAACTTAGAAAGGTTGCTCACAATATGATGCCCGAAACCTTGGTAAGACTCGGACTGAAAGATACCCTCGCCGACCTTTGTACCGAAATCGACAAAACAATGAGTCAACATATTATTTTTCAGTTCTATGGTCAATTTGATCGACTAGATCCTTATTTAGAAATGAATGCATACATCCTTATGCAGGAATTGATTGTGAACATAATGAATACTTCCGGGGCCACAGAACTGGTGGTGCAGATGATGCAGGAATCAAGCAGAATATGTTTTACAGTAATGGACAATGGAATCGGTTGGGATCTTTCCAAAGACACAGGTTTGCATAGCATACGAGCAAGAATAGATGCTTTCAATGGTCAAATGGAAATAAACTCCTTACCCGAAAAAGGCACCGCGTTTTCAATTGAATTTTCAATTTAAACAAACTGATTTGCAAATGCTAATCAGTTATCTAATATGTATATTTGCAGAAATCAATCATTAAATGGTGCCATTTTCGCCTAATTTTCTTAATATTTCCATGTGAAATCGAACCAAAATAAATACAAATTATGGCTGTGCAAAGTCCTGTTCCTTTTTTGCGGATTATTGATTGGTAACAGAAGCATCGGGGCTAATCAACCGGTAAAAAGTGGTAAGGACACGATATTAGTCATGCAGCTGATTCAAAAAGCAAAGGAATCGCTGAATCAATCATTCGATAGCGTTTGCATCTATGCCAAAGAGGCTATAAAAATTTCAGAAAAAACAGGTTTTACAAAGGGGATAGCGTGGGGCTATCACCGTATAGGACAAGCCTTTGATTTTGCAGGAGCTAGTGATTCGGCCCTTAAATATTGTAATATCTCACAGAATTACTTTCGGTTGATCAACGATTCTGTTGGGATAGCTCATAACTTATATACTTTTGGTAATATCTATTTTTATAAAACGTGGTATGACGCTGCTTTGAAATATTACTTCGATGCATACAAAATCTATCAAAGGATAAAATACAACCCAGGCATAAATGACTGTTATGCAGGCATTGGTTTTGTTTATGAAAGCACCAATAATTGGTCGAAAAGTATTTACTATTTAATGTTAACTGCAAAGTACGAAAGAGATACCAAAAACGAATTGGGATTAGCCGAAACCTACGGTGATATTGGTGAAATATACTATAAACTCGGAAAACGTGACTCACTTCTATATTACTACACACTGGCAGCAAAAATAGCCACTGAAACCAATAATATACGCGTTCTTTCATTTATTAATACCAACCTGGGACTATTGGCAAGAGATGATAAAAATTATTCTTCAGCTATCCAGCACCTTACAAAATCAATTGAGCTTAAGAACAAAATTCATTTCAACGAAAGGTTGGGTGAAAATTATATTGACCTGGGAACCGTTTACATCAAAACCGGCAACTTCCAAAAAGCGCTTCAATGTATTCATAAAGGTATTGAGCTAAGTAAACAATTCAACGCCAGCGATGATATAGCTACGGGCTACATGGTTCTTTCCGATTATTACAGTAAAACCGGCGATACTAAAAAGTCATTTGAAGCCTATAAAACCTATCGCGAATTAAATGACACCGTTATTTCAAAAAAATACAACGAACAGGTTGCCCAATGGCAAACACTATATGAGCTTAAAAAGAACGAATTTCAGCTCGCGGGAGCGAAAAATCAATTGACTCTTAATCATATAACCATTCAAAAGAATAAAGTATTTCAACAATTCTTACTCGCACTGGTTACCATTTTGATACTCTTTTCCTTGCTTGTTTACAGAAGCATACGAATCAAACACATCATTGTTGAAAAGGAAAATGAAATACAAAAACACAAAATTCGTGAATTGGAAAAAGAAAAGATATTACTGGCCACACAATCAATTTTGCAGGGCGAAGAAATAGAGCGGAAAAGACTTGCCCGCGATTTGCATGATGGTCTTGGCGGATTACTGTCCGGGGCAAAAATAGCTTTTAACAATATGAAAGGTAATGTAATATTGCCTCACGATAATGTCAATGACTTTAACCAGGCGCTCATTATGTTGGACACATCCATAAGTGAACTCAGAAGGGTTGCTCACAATATGATGCCCGAAGCATTGATGAAGCTTGGCTTGAAAGACGCTCTTGCGGACTTTTGCGCCGAACTTGATAAATGCAATCCGCTTCATATTATTTTTCAGTTTTATGGACAGTTTAAGCGTCTGGAATCGAACCTTGAGATTAACGCATACAGAATCATTCAAGAATTGATCAATAATGCCATTAAACATTCCGGAGCAACAGAACTGGTTGTTCAAATGATGCAGGAGCCAAACCGGCTATGTTTAATGGTAATGGACAATGGTATTGGCTTTGATTTCACCAAACTTGACACTTCAAAAGGAGTTGGCTTTTCCAGTGTAAAATCAAGAGTTGACGCTTTCAATGGTGATATGGGAATAAATTCCAACCCGGGGAAAGGCACTGAATTTACTATAGAATTTAAAGTGTAATTTCATGCTTTCAACACTTCTTTAACTTTATCTGCTGCTTCCTGCAAGGAAATGGCTGAAAACACCCTGAGTCCCGACTGATCGATTATTGCTTTTGCTTCGACTGCATTTGTACCTTGCAAACGAGCGATTACCGGTACAGGAATCTTACCCAAAGCTTTATAGGCTTCCACAATACCTTCTGCAACCCTGTCGCAGCGTACAATCCCGCCAAAGATATTGATAAGAATCACTTTTACATCGGTATCTTTTAAAATTATCTGAAAAGCGGCCATCACTCGTTTTGCGTTGGCTGTACCTCCTACATCGAGAAAATTAGCAGGCTCTCCCCCGGAAAGTTTGATAATATCCATAGTAGCCATAGCCAAACCAGCACCGTTCACCATGCATCCTACATTACCGTTTAATTTCACAAAATTCAGATTATTTTCAATAGCTTCCGTTTCAGAAGGATTTTCCTCGTTTATATCGCGCATGGCAGCATAGTCCTGGTGACGAAACAACGCGTTATCATCCAGCACTATCTTGGCATCAGCCGCCATAATCAAATCATCAGAAGTTTTAATAACGGGGTTAATTTCAATAAGTGAAGCATCTGATTTGTCATAAGCTTCGTAAAGGTGTAGAATAAAAGGAACCATTAAATTATATGCCTGTCCACTCAGTCCAAGGTTGAAAGCAATATTTCTTGCCTGAAAAGGAAGTAATCCAAATTTTGGATCAACTTCTTCCATAAAAATTAATTCGGGAGTTTTTTCGGCAACGGTTTCAATATCCATTCCCCCTTGCGTAGAATATAATATCATATTTCTTTCTCGTTGGC
>CAYZNC010000363.1:0-6827 GCA_964478555.1 uncultured Bacteroidales bacterium
GCGTATGTTGTTCTGTTGTACAAAGAAGGAATATAATTAGCTTCCGTTCCTGCCACATCAGTTTGGTTGTATACAAAGGTATGAGTTACAGAATTTGCAGGAATACCAACAAATCCTGATGATTTTATACGCCAAAAATATTTCAGGCTTTGATTGTTAACTACCGTAGCTGGATGCTCATAGCCAACCGGAGTTACCGTGATTGAACCGTAGGTAGTTGGTGCAGATGAAAACCCAATTGTGGCGGGTGTGTAGGCATAAGTTGCCGGTCTATTGGTTGAGTATGAGCCTACAGGAAATACAAATGCTACAGAAGATGAGTATGCTTTTGTAATTCCACCATCACCTGCCTGGCCATTGGTATGAATATAGCGAGTAGCGCTAAATCCTGGGGAAGTTATGGATCCGGATGTTGTTATATTTAGGTTATTACTAGCAATGTTAAAAATGGCATTCGCCTGCATATTCAAGATTCCGGAAACGGAAATATTAGCTGTAAGTGATATTGGAGCGGCAGACGATGCATTATTCAGTGTTAAATTATTGAATATACCTGAACCATTGCCACCAATAGTTTGTGCCCCTGCACCATTCAAAATAATCGAACCGGTTCCGTAATGAGTGCCTGAGTTTAAAACATTGCCGGTTACGTTAATGGTATTGCCATTATCGCCGAGTTTGCCTCCTAAAATAGTAAGGTTCACAATATTAATCGTAGTTTGGGTACCTGCAAAAACCAATGCATCAGCCGCAGATTTATTTTCCTTCAAAGTACTTAATGGTAGTGCAGCGGCAGTATTAACAGTAAAAGTTTGCGTTCCTGAGCCATTAAAAACAGTATTATTTACACCTGTTGTATATGTAGTGCCATTTGAAATTGTAAAATCACCGCCAATATTAACATCTAAACTATTGGCATTCAAAGCACCCGATTGAATAGTTAGGTTGTCGAGTACAGTTAATGGATTTGTGTTGAGTTGAACAACCTGAGTACCACTTGCCCTGTTAATTACCAGATTCCCAATAGGAGCCAATGAATTTATTAAATAAGGGGCATCGTTTGCAGGAATACTTCCTGTTGTTGGAATAAACTGAATGGTACCACCAGTTACATTGATATTTGAAGTGGGGCAATTTATATAGTATGCATAGGATGTAGCAGTTGTGCCACAAACATCATAAAAAGAAATGGTACCACCCGACATGGTAAATCCATTTGCTGCATTACCATTGATACTTAAGGTACCTATACCAGCTGCACCATCAGTTCCATTGGCAGCCCTAACAGTATTTAAAGTAGGTGTTGTGAGGCTACTAATTGTGGGGTAATTGATTGTATTTGGAAAGCGTCCACGTAATATTACATTACCAGCGGTTTGCGCATAAGAGATCAGGCCTGTATTTCCTCCTTCAGGGTTATGAAATTGCTTGGTATCCACCGTACCGCCATTCATTATAAACTGTCCGGGAGCATAGCTCCAATAGAGTAAACCGGAAGATTCGCGGGTTGACAAATACCCATTATTTATCTGTAGATTGCCAAGAATGGAAAGTCCACTTCCCGCTCCGGCAGTGTTAATACCATACGAAGCATTGCTTCCACCGGCAAGGCCATAAGCAGCATTTACTTCGGTAAAATCGTCCGCAGTACCTAAAACTGTAACAAATGGGCCATCGAGTATCATTGCGCCATTCGATGGTATAAAGTAGTCACTGGTAGGGACTGCTGTTGTTGCTCCCGTTGAACCTTCCGTAAGTGAAGGAATTATGGTTAACCCCGTTAAATCAAGCGTTCCATTTCTTATCCAAAGCGCTTTTCGAATATTTGGATTAGCTACAGCGCTTTCGATGAGTGCAGTATTGGCACCAAACAATCTGAAGTTACCAAACGCAGAGGAATACACTTTCAATGAAAAAGTTTGATCGTTTCCTTTATCGAGTACCAGATTGTAAAAATCGGTTTGACTGTTACAGGTTAATGTATTATTGGTGGAGCCCTGAAAATAAACCGTTGCTGCTCCGTTGTTCGGGAAGGCATTATATTGAGGATAATTTTGGTTTGTAAACCTTACCGTTCCATTATTGGTAAAATCACCATATATAACTATTCGATGAGTCTCATTGCCATAATAATTTGTAAATGGGGCGACACCCCCAACGGGAACTGTAAGGGGTGCATCTGCACCGTTTACAGTATTACCGGTTCCAACTGTAATTGATGCACCACTATTAACAGTTACATTGCCGTTTATAGTTAACTGCCTTCTGAGGGCCGAGGCATCATTAATTTGGAATGTACCCTGTTTGACTAATAAGTTGCCATTTAAACTGATATTACTCACCAAGGTAACTGTACCGATTGTATTTATGGTAAGATTATTATAGGTTACCGGTATGGCAGGCAGGTTGGTAGTAACATTATATTCTGTTGTACCTCCGCCAGCATTAATTAAAGTATTGGTGATAGCCGATGGAAAATACCCGGTAACAGGGTTTGAGGGACTAATTTTAAGTGTCCCCTGCCCTCTTAAAGCAAGAAGCCCAGCCGTAATTTGCCAGGTTGAAAGATCGAGAAAACCGCCTTCGTTAATGGTTACGTCGAGAGCGGAAGTAGTAACATTTGACGTTAGGCTAACAGTCCTGCCCGTTAAAATGGTGACCACATCCAAGTATCCGGGAACTGCATTGGCGGGGTTTGCGTATGTAGTTCCGCCAGGGTCGGTTGTCCATGTGGTAGGGTCGTTCCACGCACCCGATTGATAGGAATAAAAGGCACCTGGTGTAGCAGCTGTCCATAAGCTTATTGCAGGCAAAACGGCCGCTGTTGTTGAAGTAACCGGATTGACACCCTGAGCTGAAGGTGTTGGTGCTAAAGTCCATAAACCAGTAACATTGGTAAAGGGTTGATATTTTGTAAAATCGCTCGAAGCTTCACTTGTATTGTATTTTAAAGACAATGTAGGCGTACCGGTTAAAGCTATGCCTGATTGGCTAATCTCCCAATAGCGGTTAATGCCATTGACAAATAATTGACCGGTTACCACTCTGATATTAAATGTTCGGTTGGCTCCCGCAACAACAGGAAGACCTGATATTATAACTGGGTTGTAATCGCTATTATTACCTAAGGGGTAAGTTCCATTCAATGCGGCATTAGGCAATGCAACATTGTTAAATACAAGCAAACCGGTACCATCGGTTTCAATCATGTTCGTATTGCTAAATACACCTGTAATAGCAGTAGGTCCGGTCACTCCGGATAAAGTAAGATTGTTATTGCCTAATTGCAATACACCTGAAGTAAGATTAAGCGTACCAGCTACGCTAGCTATTCCCTGCAGATTCTTATTCCCACCATTAGACATGGTAAGGTTGTTGTATATAACGCCAGCTACGGCCTGTGTGCCTGCCCCATTATAATTAATCGTTCCTCCGTTATGTGTAAAAGTACCGCTGTTACTAAAATCACCAGCAATATTCATAGTTACGGAAGGCGCTGTTAAGGTACCCGCAATAATTGCCAAACTATTTATGGTAACAGCATTTGCGCCCATGGTTAAAATACCGGCTCCTGCTTTTGTTAAATTATAAGCTGCTCCTGAAATTGTACCTCCTACTGTGAGTATTTTGGCAGCAGTAGTAACGGTTACCAGGCAAGACGAATTCATTGTAACTGCACCTGTTCCTAAATTCAGATTTTGGGTGCCGGTAAATGTGAAGTCGCCACCCCATGTTTGTGGATTGTTGCTGGTTAATGTGATAGCCGCTGCAGTGGTGTTGTCAATGGTACCGCCATTTATTAAAAATGTTCCTGTACCAATTGCTGTAGCATTATTTATATTAAGTTGACCAGAGTTGAGTGTTGTAGTTCCAGTATAAGTGTTAGCCTGGTTTAGTGTTAATGAGCCCGTACCGCCATAAGTGATACCACCTGCTGTTGGTCCCCAAATGCCAGTCTGAACCATTTTACCATTACCATTTATTGTAGCTGTATTCCCAGCAGGACTCACTGCAGCCACACTTAACTGAGTTGCACCTCCACCGGCAGGATTGTTTACCGTGAAGGTTGGAGCTCCGGTGAATGTCGTTGCACCAAAAGTTAAACCGGCAGTACCGCCGTTAACATTGCTGCCACCGGTTATCGTTAGAATTTGATTCCCTATGGAAAGTGTGCCAAGCGTATGTGTAACTCCGGCTCCAGCCGCTAAGACATCTGTTGTAATTTGTGCGGTGCCACTTACCGTTGTGTTACGACCAAAATTTAAACCTGCGGCGTTTGTTAATTTGAGAATACCTCCGGCAAGTGATAACGTTCCCGCGCCAAGCGCTCCTGCAACTGAAGTTCCTACAACTGTTCCGCTGTTAACTGTTAAGATACCCGTAAATGTGTTAGCCTGGTTCAGTGTTAACGTACCTGTACCACTATATGTGATGCCACCTGCTGTGGCTCCCCAAACAGCAGTTTGAACCATATTACCGTTACCATTTATTGTAGCCGTATTACCTGCAGGCCCAACCGCAGCCACACTTAACTGAGCTACACCTCCACCGGCAGGATTATTTACCGTGAAGGTTGGCGCCCCGGTGAATGTGGTTGCCCCAAAAGTTAAACCGGCCGTGCCGCTGGTAACATTGCTGCCTCCAGTTATCGTTAGAATTTGATTTCCTATGGAAAGTGTACCAAGCGTATGTGTAACTCCTGCTCCAGCTGCTATCACATCTGAAACAATCTGGCCACCTCCGCTTATTGTTGTATTACGCCCAAAATTTAAACCTGCTGCATTTGTTAATTTGAGAATACCTCCGGCAAGTGTTAACGTTCCTGCGCCAAGAGCTCCTGCAACAGAAGTTCCAACCACTGTGCCACTGTTAACTGTTAAAATACCGGTAAATGTGTTGGCCTGGTTCAGTGTTAATGTACCTGTACCGCTATATGTTATGCCACCTGCTGTGGCTCCCCAAACACCAGTTTGAACCATATTACCGTTACCATTTATTGTAGCCGTATTACCTGCAGGCGCAACTGCAGCTACACTTAACTGAGTTGCACCACCGCCGGCAGGATTATTTACCGTGAAGGTTGGCGCCCCGGTAAATGTTGTTGCCCCAAAAGTTAAACCGGCCGTGCCACTGGTAACATTACTACCACCGGCTATTGTTAATGTAAAAGCGCCATTGCTTAGGTTGCCAAGTGTATGCGTAACGCCAGCACTTGCTGCAGTCAACTTGTCCGGTGTAATTGTGGCTGATCCGCCCACTGTAATATTGTATGCATTTACACTGACATCCGTGGCTAAATCCAGATTACCTCCATTGAGTGCCACAGCTGCACCCACAGCTCCAAGAGCCGCCGTATTGTTTAACTGCAATGTACCAGCGGTTAAGGTTGTTCCACCTGTATAGGTATTTGCTCCGCCAAGAGCAAGGATACCTGTACCAGCTTTAGTTAAACGAAATCCGACTCCTGAGATAATTCCTCCGATTGTTAGTATTCCTCCATTCACCGTAACCTGCCGGGAGGCGCTCATTGTAACTGCACCCGTACCCAAATTAAGATTTTGGGTTCCGGTAAAGGCAAAGTCGCCGTTCCAATTTTGTGGATTGTTATTGGTTAATGTAATTGCACCGGCACTTGAATTGTCTATAGTACCACCACCAATGATGAACGTGCCTGTACCAATGGCTGTAGCACTATTGATATTGAGAGTTCCTGCTGATAGTGTTGTAGTGCCATTATATGTATTATTTCCCGAAAGCGTCAGTGCTCCGATACCCGTTTTAGTTAAAGCAATTGCACCAGTAATGGTTCCTGTATAGGCTGTAGAAGTATTTAAACTTCCTGTTGTTAAAGTCTTTGCTGCACCACTGTTGTTGATAATACTGCTTCCGGCAGCACTGAGGCTTCCGGTTGTCAGATTAAAGCCATTAAGTTGCAGTATGGCAATACCATTTAAGGTAAAAGTTGCAGAAGTAGTGTAATTCACATCCATCGTAACTGTGGCACCTGAGGCAATAATTACATCATCTGCAGCCCCAGGAACAACGCCACCACTCCATGTTGCACTTAAGCTCCAAGAACCACCAACACCTGTGCTGGTAATAATCGCTGCCTGAACATAGTTATTTCCAATTACAAAGAGTGAAACCAGTATCACCAATCCAAAACGTTTTGCCATTGCAAACAATTGGAAATGGTTCTTTTCTAATTGGAAAGCCTTTTCTGAGGCTGACAATCCTTTTTTTAAAGTTTCCATAATCACATCCTCAAAATAAAACTTAGTCTAAGTTTAAAGTAATAGGTTTCCAGTGGTACAACTAAATTCCGGAAACACAGAGTATCTCTTCAAGTTACGAATTATTTACGAGATACCCAAAAGCTAAATTGATCATTTATTGAATAATGTGTTTAATCAATTTGACCCAATAAGTACTAATACAAATATAATCTGATATTTCAGCGATGAATTAGGATAATTGACTCAATTAAAAATAGTATCCTCACGCAGTTTAGGTAGGTAAAAGTAGCAATAGAAGGGAGAAAGATCCGGTTTTTTCAAAATTCCATCGGTTTACCATGCTGATATTTTGAGACGGTCGGTGGTTGAGCGTAGTCGAAACCATATTAAATAATAGTATTTGGTAACTTAAACGCTGAACTCCTTTCGACTCGCTCAAGGAACGGTGGGTTACCAATGGCTTAAAAATAAGTTTGAAAATTAAAGTTGAAATGAACGGCCAACCGCCAACCGCTAATTGCTAATAGCTAATTTCTAACTCCTTTCGACTCCGCTCAAGGAACGGTGGGTTACCAATGGCTCAAAAATAAG
>CAYZNC010000364.1:0-6817 GCA_964478555.1 uncultured Bacteroidales bacterium
ATTGTTTGTTATACACCCTTGAAACTAAAAACTTAAACTTAACAGCTCCATTGATGACCCGCCCAAAATCGTCGTGGAAGCCTAACCCTGTAACCAAAACCTACAAGCGTACAAAAAAATGGGAATATTATGTACCTGTGGATCAGAAGCAGGCTCAAAAAGAATATCAACTAAAAGTAAGCGAAAATCAATTAAGTGACTTACATGATGTTCCTGCTGATTTTATTAAGTTATTTTTGGAAACTAGCAATCGTGAGTATCAACAAATTATTAGTTCGCACGATATCCATAAACAGGCTCGGATAGACCTGGTTAAGCTATTACTGGGGTCGAGTTATCTGAGCGAACCACAAATCAACTATATTAAATCGATGGTACAAACGGCTGTTTTGAAGTATTCTTATAATCAACTACCATCGGTTATTATATTCGACGATCTTGAGGCTGCCGTTATAATGTCTCTGAACGAAGAAGGATACGATCTGGAAAAAATTATTTTACGACATCCTGAAAATCTTACAGTTGATGAAAAAATTGAACGTGAACACCAGATCGAACTTACCATTAATGGTATAAATAAGGTAAACCAAAAAGTTTTTGAGGAGCGGCTAAAAAAGTACTATCAATAGTTTTCCAGTAAAAACTACATTTACAGAAATTCAACTTGCCTTCCTTATTATCAAAAGCTTACCAATATTTATTGAAGGCATTTTTATAATCATTGGCTGTTTTTTTGAAAAAAGATTATATATTTGCACGCTTCAATGAAAATTCCAGTACTACATCATAAATTCAATTATATACATGACACAGAGAGGGTATAAGACAGTTACTGCGGAAGAGGCAGTGAAATTGATTAAGAGTGGCGACAGAATACATTTGAGTAGTGTAGCAACAGCACCGCAAATTCTCATCAAAGCTATGTGCGACAGAGGTAGAGCGCGTGAAATTTGTGATATAACAATTCATCATTTACATACGGAAGGTCCGGCACCATATGCCGATACCGAATTTGAAGGAATTTTTCAGTTAAATTCTTTCTTTGTGGGACACAATGTTCGTTGTCAAACGCAAGCAGGGTATGCTGACTATATTCCGGTTTTCTTAAGTGAAACGCAGCGTTTATACCGCGACGGTTATTTGAAGGTTAATGTAGCCATGGTTCAGGTAAGTCCACCGGATAAACATGGTTATGTTTCACTGGGTACTTCAGTTGATGCAACCCTTGCAGCTATCGAAAATGCTGAACTGGTAATTGCAGTTGCCAATCCAAATGTACCACGTGCCTTAGGCGACGCAATGATGAAGATGGAGATGGTAGATGTGTGGGTTGAAGACAATACCCCTCTTATAGAAGCACATTTTGCTGAGCCTAATGAAGTTGAAAAAGCAATTGGCAAGCAAGCAGCAGCCCTTATTGAAGATGGGGCAACGCTCCAAATGGGTATCGGAGCTCTTCCAAATGCTGTATTAAGTCAATTGGAGCATCACAAAAACCTGGGAGTACACACCGAAATGTTCGCCGATGGCGTCCTAAAACTTGTGGAAAAAGGCGTAATTAATGGAGCCGAAAAAGGAATTGACCGTGGTAAAATGGTGGCTACCTTTCTGATGGGATCTCATAAAGTTTACGATTTTATCGATGATAACCCGGGTGTATTGATGATGGATGTTGGTTACACAAACGATGTTTCTATCATTGCGAAAAATCCTAAAGTAACCGCTATTAATTCAGCTATACAGGTAGATTTAACAGGGCAGGTTTGTGCGGATTCTATTGGTACAAAGTTTTATTCCGGTGTTGGCGGCCAAATCGATTTTATCCGGGGCGCTTCCATGTCAAAAGGTGGAAAACCAATCATTGCTTTACCTTCAGAGACCAATAAGGGAGTCAGCAAGATCGTACCTGTGTTAAATTCAGGGGCTGGTGTGGTAACTACACGTTCTAATATGCATTGGTTCGTAACTGAATACGGTGCAGTTAACCTTTACGGGAAAAGCTTACAGGAAAGAGCTAAATTAATGATTAGTGTAGCTCATCCCAATCACCAGGAAGAACTTGACAGAGCAGCTTTTGAACGGTTTGGACCACATTTTCATTTTATATCTGAAAAAGCAACGACATTATAAATGAGTGATTAAGTGCTTGGCTAGTTATTAACTACGCAGATTTATTAAACATCCGGCTTCTTTTGGGAGCCGGATGTTTTAGTTTAAAAAAGCTGGATAAGGAAGAAAAGGATTTCTTTGAGTCCAAAACTTAGTACATATAACAAAACCGTTAGGATCATAATTTTGTAAAAAGCTAGTTTACGCATGCCAATTAGATTCATCACCAATCCTTTTATAAAAACATCTGCAATTTCACGGATGAAAAGATTGGGCATATGAACAAGATATAAAGGAAAAGCGGCGATATTGGATACCAACACCATAAAAATGATCAGCGGAGGCCATCCCAAAGCCCTCGAGATAAGGAAAGCAAGAAGCATTTCAAAAGCAGCTTGAATGATTAATACAAGAGCACGCAAGGATTTCTGGCTGCTCGAATTATCAGTTCCCAACTTAGGCTGCACTTTTATGGCACTATCTCTCACAAAAACTTCCCAAACCGGTATTTCTTCAGCACATTGAAATGTTCTACTTATGCGATCCGCATCATTAAAGGATAATTTCAATTTGAGATAGACAGGATATTTAAACTTAACAGGAAAAATAAGGGAATCTGAAAGTCTTGAGTCATTAAAACGCTTAATCGATATGGAATCACGGTTTATATTCCCCCGGGAAGGAGAATAATAGAGTACGGCTTCGTTTAGTTCCAAAGGTTTAATTGTTTGCAAAATCAAAAAGAACTTAACATAATTTTTATGCTCAGGATCCGTTCTTGAATAAACCGAAAGAGAAAAACAAGTTAAAATAATAAACAAAAAGTTAATGAACTTCATATTTATCTTAAGCAAACGTACATCTTCAACCATTTAACTGTCATTGAAAAACTCATCACAATGAAAACTTCTTTTGCAATAAAGCGTATAAAATTTAATAAACCAAACAGATTTATTTAATTAAGTAAGATTTTATTATTAAATTTGAGTATAAACATTAACTAAAGTTACTAACAAAAAGAATATCAATTATGGACAATCCAAGAAATATTCTTGTACCATGGGATTTTGCCCCATCTTCCAATTATTCCTTACAACATGCTGTTAAAATTGCAAAAGTAATGAATTTAAATATTTCATTTCTTCATATCATAACCCATGCCAAAGAAGAAGCGAAATGGCAAGCAAAATTAAAGGTAATTGCTGCCGAAACGGAAAAGAATTACGGCATTCAAACTACAGTTCTAATCCAAAGTGGAGATGTTTTAACCTCTATCAGTGAGCTTGCTTCTTTTCCTGAAACAGCTTTAGTAGTGATGAAAACCGATGGTATACGAGGTATGCAAAAGTACACCGGAAGTTTGGCCATGAAAATTATGAGAGGTTCAAAAGCCCCCTTTATTGTAGTTCAAGAGCCGCCAAAGGTCGAAGCATTCCAACGGGTTGTTTATCCTATTGATTACAGACCTGAAAACAAGGAATTGATCACTGCAATTATCAATTGGTCAAAATACTACAATATAAAATTGTTTATATTTAAGACCAAAGTAAATGACAGGATCTTTAAAAAGCACATTGATAACAACATCAACTTTGCCAAGATGATGTTTGATGTGAAACAGATGAATTACGAAATTACTGACGGTAAAGGCAAAAACTATGCAAAGGAGGTTAATGAATTTGCTCATTCAGTGAATGCTGACATGATTCTTATTCAGCTACAACGAAATCTTACCTTATCTAAGTTTGTGTTTGGTGTTAAGGAACAAATGGTTGTTGTTAATCCTTACAAAATACCTGTAATGTGCATGAATGCAAGGGAACTAAAAGTCTATGCAGGATTCCGTTAATTAAAAAGTTTTAATGAAGATATTTTTTAGATTAACCCTGCCAGCGTTCCAAATGCGGCAGGGTTTCTTGTCTTGATGCTGTGCGCGAAAATCTTGATTATATCATAACCATGTCGGATATTTTTATCCAACCACGGTTTCCATCGGCTATTTTAACCCATCGCCATTCACCAACCTGATCTAAGATTTCTACTTTGGTTCCTTCATGAAGAACAAACAGGTTAGTACCACTCTCAGCCGGGGCGCTTTTAAGCGTAACCGGCGATGCAAAAATAATAGCAGTGTTGTTGGCTGTTTGCATATGCTTTAACTGTATTCCCATAGTGAACGAGGTTAAAGATACAAGGAGTGTAAATACACCTATCCAAAAACCTATTTTTTTCATACTTATTCTGTATGTAAGCAGATACAAAAGCAGTGCTGCGAGCGACAGTATGAAGGTAATCAGGCATAATATGGTCCAACCGCCAAGCGACAGCAGATCCCGAACCCACTTGATCCAGGTAATAAAAAACAACTCCGGCAATGCATTAATTTTATCCACAGTCATACTACGTGCCATTTCCAGGTTATATTCGATATCTTTATCTCCCGGATTGAGCAATTTAGCACGCTCATAATATAATATGGCTTCCTTGATATTATTCGTTTTGAAATAAGCATTACCCAGATTAAAATATAATTCAGAAGAAGCATAACCCGCTTCACACACTGATTTATATAATTTTTCGGCTTGATCGAATTGATTTTTCGAATAAAGATCATTTGCTTCTTTAATGGTTGCCAAAGGATCGATGGCGAAAGCATGGATAATCATGCCAAGGAAACTAACGAAAAGAATTAGTCGCTTCATTTTAAGGTATGTTGAAGTTTCGATATTAAATCAATGGCTTTATGATAATCATCCTGCAGGGAATTTCCGGCCGATTCCGGAGCGTAACGTGCAAATTCGCAGTTATCCACCAATTGGTTGAATAAGATTATGGTTTCCTGATCCACCTGGCGTTTTTCAAAAATGCCGCGAGCTGTGTCACGTGATAAATCTGACAAAGGAATATTGAGTTTATCGCTCAGATAGCCCCAAATTGCTTTAAGTAGTTCGTCGTAAAATTTCTGTTTTTCGTTAAGGCCCAAATGTATTTTTGCTTGCTTTAAACGTTTTGAAGCGTATTTATCTGCTCGCCTGTTTTTTACGAAAGCCATGTTTGCATTCTGGCGTATTAGTCGGCGGCGAAACCATACAATAACTATAAAAGCAAGTAATGAAGCAGTAACGGCAAAGTTAAACCAACGGCTACCCAGAAAAAAATCATTAATCCTGAATAATTTGAAATTACCGGTTTTGATATACAAAATATCTTTGCCAATAAATTTTACCTCTTCTTTGGATCCGCCACTTACAACATTGGAATTTTGTGTATTAGACCCCTTTTCAACAGTAAAATTAAACTCACTGGAAGTTAAGGTTTTATATTGATTTGCAGCTACATCAAAATAACTGAAAGTAATAGGCGATATCCTGTAATTTCCAGGATTCCGGGGAATTAAAAGATACTCGAATGCTTTAGAACCCGACACACCGCCATCAGAGGCTTTTGTATTTAGGGTTACTTTAGGGTCGTAGGTATCAAAGTCAGGTGGAAAATTGATTTTCGGAGCCTCCAGGAGTTTCAAATTACCGTTACCTTCAATATTAACCTTTAAAGTGATGGCGTCGTTAGTTTTTGCTGTGCTTTTGTCAACTTTAGCATCCAAGGTAAATCGTCCCACACCTCCTGTAAATGAGGCAGGTTTGGTCGGCAACGGCCTTACGTTAATTATAAGTGGCTTACTTTTCAGCTTACGAGGGACATTCTGAACACCGGATCCGAAAAAGTCGTCGAATATACTGCGAGATCTGCTTTGCACCCTTTGCTGAATGGCACAATCCATGGTCATAGGATCTATTTTTAATTCTCCACTTTTTTGGGGAATTAAAATAAATTTTTGGAGAATAGCAGTTCCGTATGATACACCATTTATACTTTCCTGTTGCAGGCTGCGAACAGGAGGGGTTTCAATGTCTTGTTTGAAAAAATTATCAAAAGCAGGAAATTGAATTTTATCAACGGATGCAATGTTATATTTTGTGTAGAGTTTCACAGTGGCTGTTAAATATTCACCCTCCGCTACATTTTTTTTATCCACAATAACACGGATAAATATATCACCATCAGTGGTAACCGGCTCGTTCTGATTGGCGTTTTGCGATGACGAAGATGAAGCGGCAGTTTGTGATCTTGAAGATGCATTATTTCCTGAACTGTTCACCACCTCAATTTCAAATGGATTGGATTTATATTTTTTACTCCCTACTGTAAATTCAGCAGAACCAATATTATATTTACCTGCTTTGGTAGCCTGAAGGCCATAGGTGTATGTCACTGAGACAGACTGCGTGACCTTATTACCTATCATAGTAAATTGAGAACTGGAGCTTTCATTTGGTCCACCCAACAATTGAAAACCTGGCATTTGAGGCATAACAATATTCGAAGCCTCAGCATTTAAAGAAAATTCCAATTGAAATTGTTCTCCTACCGCAACCACTTTGGGCGCTTGGACTTGAATATTTTGACCATACATTGCAGGTACTAGTCCAAATAAGTAAATTAGTATTAAAAACCTTTTCATAGTGTGCTCATTACCAATTTTTTATAACTTTAACCTTTTCGCTGCTGGCTTTTTGTTCTTCCATGCGCTTCTTTAAATTCTTTTCATCATTTTGCACTGCGTCTAACATGCGTTGAGCATCTTCGGGAGAAATTTGTTTTTCGCCTTGCTTGCCCTGTTTGTCTTGATTTTGCTGTTGTTGCTGTT
>CAYZNC010000365.1:0-6789 GCA_964478555.1 uncultured Bacteroidales bacterium
CAAGTCCCCGGCCCGATTTAATTATATTAGACCTTAATCTTCCCAGGAAAGATGGACGAGAGGTGCTTGGCGAAATAAAGGGTGATGCAGATCTCAAAAAAATTCCTGTAATCGTTATGACCACCTCACAGGCAGAAGAAGATATTTTAAAATCGTATAATTTGCATGCTAACTGCTATATAACCAAACCTATTGACCTCAATCAATTTATTAAAGTTATTAGATCCATAGAGGAATTTTGGTTTACCATTGTAAGGCTTCCATCAAATGATTGAAAAGAAAGACCGAGCTCATAGGACGGAAAACAGTTTTGGGCACTTTAAAAACTTCGAAATTCAGGCTCCTGTTAGGACAAGCTTTTGACTTACTACTTTTGACTTACTGCTTCCGACTCCTGTCACCTGTCTTCTTTTAAACATTTTATATATTTCGAACCAAACGATGGTTGTTAATCCGGCCAAAATACAAATGCCGATATTGATCAATGATAGTTTTTGGAATTGGAACAAATCAAGAAAGTATGGAATATTCAAAATAATTGCCAAAACGAAAATAGCTCCACCCGCAACCCAAAATAAGGCTTTATTAGGAGTGGCTATAATTTTGAATATATTGTCGGTCCATGACCGGTTTGTTAATATGACCGCGATGTTTGAAATAATAAGGGTGGTAAATGTCATTGCTCTTACTTCTTTAGCATCATACCCCATGTGCAGGCCCACGAAATAAAAGATAAGTGTGATGATAAGGATGCTTATCCCCTGCATACAACTCAGCAATATTTTTTTTGCTCCGAAAAAACGTTCATCTATCCGCTTGGGTGGTCGGTTCATTACATTTTTCTCTTCTTTTTCAGCTTCGAAAATGATGGAGCATGCCGGGTCGATGATTAACTCAAGGAATACAATATGTACAGGCCATAGGATTAAAGGGAAATTGCCCAGTAGTATCGGGATTAAACATAATCCGGCAATGGGTACATGAATAGCAAAAGTATACCCAAAAGCTTTTTGGAGGTTATCAAATATTCGTCTTCCCATTTTTATGGCTCCAACAATGGATGAGAAGTTATCGTCCATGAGTACCAGTGAAGAAGCTTCCCTGGCAACGTCGGTGCCCTTTTGACCCATTGCAATTCCAATGTTAGCCGATTTAAGGGCAGGGGCGTCATTGATTCCATCTCCCGTCATGGCCACAATGTCATTATTTTTTTTTAGGGCATTTACAATTTTAAGTTTTTGTTCGGGCACTACTCTCGCAAAAACGTTGATTTCCTTTATTCTTTCGCATAATTCATCCTCTGTCATTGTCTGTAATTCCTCGCCGGTGATGCATCTGTCGGGATTTGTAAGGCCTATTTCCAGGGCGATATGTTTGGCAGTAACCGGATAATCCCCGGTAATCATAATTACCCTAATCCCCGCTTTATAACATTCGCTTACCGATTGCTTAACATTTTTGCGTAAGGGATCCGACAAACCAATTAAACCCACAAAATTAAAGGTAAAATCGTTTTGAACTTCAGGTAATCCTTTGTCATTTATTTTTGCTTTAGCTACCCCTATTACCCTTAAACCGCTTGCAGCTAATTCTTCAACAGCCAGTGACAACCTTTTTTTGGTTTCATCATCCAGGCTACACAGGTCAAAAATGGCTTCGGGTGCTCCTTTTGTTGCAATAATGTTATCGTTGGTTCCTTTCAACGAAAAAACCCGCGACATGGCCATCAATTCTTTGGAAAGGGGATATTCTTTGATCATTTCCCAATTCTTATGAATATGTTCGGTTCCCTTCAGGTATAAATCGCCCATGATTGTGATTGCCTTTTCCATTGGATCGAAAGGGTTTATTTGACTGGAAAGAATGCCAAACTCAATGATTTCGTGAAATTCGGAAGTAAGCTCAGCGGTTTTTGTAACGGATAGAAAATCTTTTCCATTGTATAGCCTTGTAACAGTCATTTTGTTTTGGGTAAGCGTACCTGTTTTGTCGGTACACAATACTGTTGCTGAACCAAGCGTTTCTATTGCAGAGGGTTTTCGTGTTAACACTTTAGTTTTAGACATACGCCATGCCCCAATGGCCATAAACACCGTTAGAATTACAGGAAATTCTTCGGGTAATACTGACATTGCCAGTGTTATTCCAGCCAGGAACCCCTTGGCCAGGTTTCCACGGGTAACGGTGTAACAAACGATCACCACAATAGAAAGTGCTGCCGCAATTATGGTAAGTTTTTTTACCAATGATCCCATTTCCTGTTTAAGCCTGGTAGGTTCTTCTTTTACGTTCTCCAGTGCTTTGCCAATTTTACCAATTTCTGTATTGCTCCCTATGCTGGTTACTTTTGCAATGCCGTTGCCTTGAACAATCATAGACCCGGAATAAACAAAAGGTAAATCGTCGCCACCAGGCTGAGTTATTTTTTCAACCCCATCCCAATCGCTTTTTCTCACTGGTACGGCTTCTCCGGTAAGCAATGATTCATCGGCAAGTAAGTTAACCGAATGTAATATAGTTGCATCCGCTGGAACCCTATCGCCTTCCTGTAACACAATAATGTCATCAGTTACTACTTCAAACCCCGCTATTCTGGTTTCCTCACTATCCCTGATTACCAAAGCTCTGGGACTTGCCAAATTTTTTAATGCATCGAGGGCTTTTTCGGTTTTCTTTTCCTGAAAAAATTCGATTCCCATGATAATGAAAACAAAACCCAGAAGCAGTAATCCTCCCCGCATGTCGCCCAAAACTATATACAAGGAGCCACAAGCGACTAAAAGTATAAACATAGGTTCTTTGACAACATTCAGGGCTATGGTGAAAAAATTTTTTGATTTTGAAGAAGGAAGTTTGTTAAAACCTTCTGTTAATAATTTTTTCTTTGCCTCGTTTGCAGATAACCCTTTGTATTTTTCGGATGTAATATTAACGTTCAAAATTTAACTCTGTATTAATTTTATCATTTAAGAGATTCGCCGCCTCTTTCTCCCGTTCTGATGCGGATGGTTTGTTCGATGGCTGATATGAATATTCTTCCATCTCCGCTTTCTCCGGTATAAGCAGATTTAATGATTGCATCCAATGCTTTTTCCAGATTAATGTCACGAACCACAAATGAGAGGTTTATCCTCTCAATGTTACTTACATCATATGCAACACCGCGAAAGATACGTGGTTGTTTTTCGGTTCCATGTCCTTTGGCATCCCACCAGGATAGAAAGTCAATATCTGCTTCGTGCAGTGCTTTTCGTATTTCTTCGAATTTTTCTTTACGAATAATTGCTTCAATTTTTTTCATTTGTATCTATTTTAGGTAAATCATAGACCTTATGTCTCCGATAGTTGTCGGAATCGATGATGGATATTTTGATAATTTTTGATTTTGGAAGTCTCATGACCTGGATTTTATTCAAACTAAGTTCTGGCATCAAATGCCCCTAAAGACCAGATATCGTCTGTTATTATACGTATTTCATAATTTGGAAATGATAAAACCGGGATCAAAGATTTGTTTATCATTTGGTGGGCATAGTTACCCAGCAACAAATTAGAAACACTCTTCTCCTGTTCCGTCATTATCGATATCAGATCGGCGTTTACCGAACGCGCATAATCAATGGTTATGTCCGTGAGGTTGTCCCCTTGAAGATGTTCAATTGTATAATGAAGGTTTTGATTGTCGATATATGCGGCCACTTGATCAACGTACTGATGAAGCTGTTTTTCAATGCTCTTTATATGCGAGAGTCGTACTGTAAGCAAGTGGATTTCTGAATTAAACAGCTTTGCCAACTTTGTAGTATATGGGACCTTTTCCCGGGTCTGAAAAGTAATATCCAGCGGCAAGACTATTTTATTAATGTTTGAAGATATTTTGCTCCCTCTTACAGTGATCACAGGATTCTTCGAATGTGAGGTTATCTTATAAGCATTACCGCCAATGAATAATTCTTCAAAGCCAGATTGTCCGTGGGCTGAAAGTACTATCAGAGCTTCTTCATATTCATTTGCGAGTTTTGTTATTTCCTCAAATATCTTGCCTTCTTTAATAGTGTAACTTAAGCCAATATTGCTTTTGCCTTTTCCTTTGTACTTATGAAGTATATCTTCGAAATTCGTGATTACCTGCTGATGTTCTTTTTTTAGCATTGCATCATTGGTACTACCATTCTTTGTAATGATATGGACCAATTGAATATTTGCCCCGCTTTTATTTGCCAGCATTAAAGAAAAATCCAACCCAATTAAGGACTCTTTTGAGAAATCCAGGGGAACGATAATTGTTTGCATAGTTTACTAAATTTATTTTCATTAATATGGTAATTCTAATTTTCAACGCTGACAGGAACTTTGTACGCTGCCAGGTTTCGCCACTAGCGAGACCTTCCAGTGTTGTCAGGCCTGGAAGTGTCAATTAAAAAAGTACCATTCAGCTTATTGTTTTCTTACTGTCAATTATGCTTTTTAGTTGGAACGATGAATAGCGGTATCGTTGTATGATTTAAAACCTCTTCTGTTACACTTCCCATCACTATCTTTTCTAGCCATTTATGACTATGAGAGCCCATAACAATCATATCCGCATGAGTGTCTTTGGCTGTTTTTAATATAGACTGAGCAAAATCACCTTCTTGCACTGTGGTTTGAATGTTTTCATCACCCAGATGGTTTTTAGTTTTTTCAAGAAAATATAGCGATGCTTTTTTCAGCCCGTCAAGATTGTCTAATTGCAATGGAGCCATGTCCATACCGGTAAATCCCATGATGGGAGAATATTCCGTTGAAGCGTAATATACAGGATCTGTTATTACATGCAGCAATATAACTTCGGCTCCCATAGTTTTAGCCAAGACAAACCCTTTTTCTGCTACTTTTTGTGCGGTTGGATCATAATCCAGCGCAATCAATACTTTTTTCACGAGAATATATTTTAGTTATTTAATTGGTCTCATGCCCGCCTGTCCAACGGACAGGGAACTTTCATGCACGAGACTGTTCCTTGTCTTTGAGTTTCTTCAGTTGTATATTTTGTTGCATTAGCTAATCACTGTGTATACGTTTTACACTGTCAACCAAATATTCCGAATCGCCATGCCAGAATAACACCCTGTTTTTTTGTTTATAATGAACTATCACCATTCGTCCCTGGATAGTATCAAGCTGTTGTGCGAGGTTTGTATTGATAACCGAAAAATAAAATTTTTCAGATGCAAGGGCTACGTTTGAATTACTAGTTACACTGCTTAGTATCATTTCACCTTCATAGGTTTTGATAATATTGCCTTTATGAGAGAATTTTTGCAATAATCCGGCCCTGTAGCCATTACTGTATGTATAAAAATATTTGAAGTAAATTACACTACCGGTTATTATGATGATCAGTGCAATCAACAAAGCAAATAATTTTTTCATTCTTTGTTTTATTCCTGACCATTTTGAATCTTTCGTCAATGTTAAGTTTGAGTCTGATCTCATGGTTACGTTTATTAATAGATTATGATTGAATACTATCTTCTTCTGAGCACTGCCCAACCAAGCAGAAACCCAAGACCTAAACAAATCAAAATAGTTGTCCAGTTCCAATTGGCCATGTTTGTCGACCGGCCGCCGTGCATATGTGTCATTTCTCTTATCCATGGTCCGCCTCCTAACAGTACAAATGCAACTACAATGACAATAATTGCTAATATATAAAGGGCCGTAGAGTTTGTGTGTGCAATTCTTCTTGTACTCATGACTAGTTTTCTCCTTATTTTTAAATTAATTTTCTTTACTTTCATTTGCGGCTTAAAAACCCCGCAAGTATCATGAAGTAAAACTTTCATCCCGGTACTTGCGGGATGAAAGTTTCTTGAATGATTTGTTCTTAATCGTGTCTTTTTTCGTTATCTGATCCGTGATGTTTCTCTTGTTTCTGAGATTCTTTCCATTTGGAATGCTCCGGATGGTTTTTGTTTTCGAAATATTTTGATTCGTGACTATCCCGAATAGCATCTTGATGTACACGTTCATTGGATGCATATCGTGCTTTATACTCATCGTGGCGTAAATAAGGTTTCGAATCGTTAATAACTACTTTTCTGGTGTTATACAAATCCGTATTCCTGTTTCGTGCCGGTAAAGAAGACCTGGAAATCCAATTGTTTCCTTCTCTATAAACATATTTATGCCCTGGTACATAATAATAGGCATCAATATCTGGCAGGTAGTAATATTCTACGTGGTCATATCCTGTTGGACCCCAAATGGGCTGAACGGATAAGTTAGCCCGGAATGTAACCTGGGCAAAGGTTGTTTGACCTAACAAACTGCCTGTAAATAAAGCGAATAATAGAAATAATTTTTTCATGATTTTTTTTATTTTGTTTAATCATAAAGGTAGGTGGTAGCAATTTTGTTGTGTTACACAACTTTTGAAAAGAATTGCATTATTCACACTTTAGAAAACAATGAACAATGAAATAATGAACAATGAAACAAAATACAAGGGGGTTAATTTATTTTGATCGGAATTGAGACAGGAGGATCGTTGTAATTGTATGCAACTACTTGACATGCTCAAAAACCTTATTTCTTTTTTTACCTTAGTAGAAATGCAATAATGTGTAGTTAAACCTTATTATCTTATTAGTGATCAATGACTTTTTAAATAAGGTAATAAGGTTGTTTCATGGGCCTTATGATTTTCTACTAAGGTTTTAAAGAAGAAAAAATAAGGTTAAAAAATAATTAAATTGAAAGGTACTTGATTTTATTTTAGGCTATATTTTAGAATTCACGATCACT
>CAYZNC010000366.1:0-6707 GCA_964478555.1 uncultured Bacteroidales bacterium
GTAGAAAATCATAATGAGTGCTTTGCTTTCAAAGCCCGTTAGGGCTGACATATATATCTAATAGCGATGGAAATACCTATCAATATGCAAATTATATAAATCTGTCATTGGTAGCGAAGCGAGGAATCACATTTGTATAATTGTGCAACAGCTACAGTTGTTACGTTTTGTATCTTACATCTTATTTTTGTACTTTTAGCGGTACCTACTTACTAATGATTTAACTATAACCGGAAAATAATGAAATATAAACTTGCTATTAATTTATTGCTGAAAAAATTCATATTCGTAAGCTTTGTCTTTACGATGTCAATGTTAACACAGGCTCAGGATAAACCGACGTATCAAATTGAGAAAGGTAAATTTGAACCAACATGGGAATCCTTCGAACAAAGCTATAAATGCCCGGAATGGTTCCGTGATGTCAAATTCGGCATTTGGGCTCACTGGTCGGCACAGTGTGTTCCTGAAGATGGCGACTGGTATGCCCGCAATATGTATATTCAGGGGACGCCACAATACGATTATCATTTGGCACATTACGGTCATCCCTCTAAATTCGGATTTATGGAGCTCGATAATTTATGGAAGGCTGAAAACTGGGACCCCGAAAAACTGATGCAACTTTATAAGCGGGCAGGAGCAAGATATTTCGTAGCCTTGGCAAACCATCACGATAATTTTGATACTTACGATTCGAAATATCATGACTGGAATTCGGTTAAGGTTGGCCCAAAGAAAGATATTGTGGGCACATGGGAGAAAGTCGCCCGAAAGAATGGATTGTATTTTGGAGTGAGCAACCATTCGTCTCATTCATGGCATTGGTTTCAAACAGCCTACGGATACGACGGAGAAGGCCCGCTTGCTGGCGTTAGATACGATGCAGCGACACTTACTAAGGCTGATGGAAAAGGAAAATGGTGGGAGGGGCTCGATCCTCAGGATCTTTACACCGGCTCAACAATCAAAATGCCCGATGGCCTCACCAGTGCGGAGGCTGTGGCCGATTGGCACAAGGCCAATGATCGTCCCTGGAATGAGGATGCACCGGCAAATAACCCAAAATTTACCCAAAACTGGTATCTCCGTTGTCAGGATTTGGTTGATAAATACCATCCGGATCTGATCTATTTTGATAATTCAGGATTACCGCTTGGCCAAACCGGTCTCGATATCACAGCCCATATTTATAATGCGGACATGAAATATCACAATGGCGAGATAAACGTTGTGGTTACTGCAAAGAAGCTTAAGGATAAACAAAACACTGGTGTGGTTGAAGATTTTGAACGTGGTTATTCCAGTGATATCAGACAATTTCCATGGCAAACATGCACTTGTATTGGCGAATGGCATTACAACCGCGATGTGTACAATAAAAAAAGGTATAAAACAGCCGGGCGAGTGATTAATCAACTTATAGATATCGTGAGTAAAAACGGCAATCTATTATTAAGCATTCCTGTGCGGGGTGATGGAACGATCGATGAACTTGAAATTGCTTTTTTGGAAGAAATGGCCAAATGGATGGATATAAACAGTGAAGCTATTTATGGAACGCGACCATGGAAGGTTTTTGGAGAGGGCCCCACACAAGTCAAATCAGGTATGTTTAACGAAAATTCCATTAAGTTTACAGACAAGGATATCCGGTTTACTAAAAAAGGAAACCAGTTGTATGCCTTTATTCTTGGCTGGCCCGGTGATACGGCTACCGTGATCAAATCGCTTGCAACAAAATCACAACTTATAGCAGGCGAAAAAATAACTAGGGTGTCTCTTATGGGATATCAGGGCAAAATAGACTGGTCACAAACTGAGGAAGGATTAATTGTAAAAATGCCCGCAGTAAAACCATGCGAAAATGCGGTGGTACTTAAAATTGAAGGGTTGAAATAAAGACATAAGACACAAGACGTAAGCTTCCCTTTAGGGGGATTTAGGGGCAGATAAGGTTATTTTCATACAGCCTGTTTTTAGGAGGGTTGAGGTCAAAGTTAGTTTGCTGTTTTTTTAACACTGCCAGGTCTAAAGACGCTGGCAGGTTTTCGCAACAGCCAAAGGCCTTACAGCGTGCGTAGCTCTTGTCAGCGTCGAATTGATTAACGTAATCTTACCAAATATACCAACATGGATAAAAATATTTTTACGGATAAAAAAAGCATGCCCAATGACAATGACCTCATTGAATCATTAGGCGAAACCTACCCTTTATGGGATTTAATCAGGGAATATGCACACCTAAAGTATCCCAAAGCCATTGATGAATGGCATTATCCGGGCGAAAAGTATGGCTGGAGTTTTCGGGTTAAAGATAAAAAGCGGGCGATCCTCTATTTTTTACCCATGGAAAAGTTTTTTAAAGTGGCCCTAGTATTCGGACAGAAGGCAACGGATGCCATTTTGCAAAGCTCAATTTCAGGAGATATCAAAAAAGAACTTGAAGCTGCCAGGGTTTATGCCGAAGGACGAGGCATCAGGCTGGAGGTGAAGAACGACGCTATCATAAATGATATTAAAAAATTAATTGATATAAAGATTGGTAATTAGCCCTTCGACTACGCTAAGGGGACATTTAGACTCTTCGGGCCGCACCCAGAGTGATTTCTATGGTTTAAACAAATGTCGTTTCGACTCCGCTCAACGACCAGTAGTCGGACCTGAGCGATGTAGTCGAAGGGGAATAAATTTAAACAACTATGAAGACTAATTTATACACAAGAAAAGTAAGCTTTAATGGCCGACATTTTACCGGATTTATCGTTGCAACCATTTTTATGCTTGAAGTTTCATCTTTTTTTTCCTTTTCAATTGCAAACGAACCCGTAAGCCGTTCTAAAGATTCAACAAAATGCACCTGGATGGCCGATAATGGCAACGGAACTTTTACAAACCCTTTATTTTACGATGAATTTTCCGATCCTGACCTGATTCGTGTCGGTGATGATTATTATATGACAGGTACCACCATGCATACCATGCCGGGATTGCCTGTGCTGCATTCAAAAGACCTCGTGAACTGGGAGCTGCTTAGCTATGCTGTTGACCGGCTTGACCTTGGTCCGGAATTTAGACTGGAGAATGGACTTAGTGTTTATGGACAAGGGATTTGGGCTCCATGTTTGCGGTTTCACAAAGACACATTTTATATATTTTCCAATGTAAACAGACATGGTACCCAGATATACACCGCTGCTAACCCTGCCGGACCTTGGAAGCACAGAACAATGAGGGCAGGTCTGCACGATTTAACTGTGCTTTTCGACGATGACGCCAGCCAGCCTGCCGGGCAAGGGAAAATCTACGCGGTTTCGGGTTATAATACGGTGAAGATGGTGCAACTTACCAACGATCTCATGGATGTTGTTCCCGGTACTGAAAAAGTAATTGTTGAAGGAGGAAGTGGGGCTGGTGAAGGCAGTCATATTTATAAAATAAATGGGAAATATTATATCACTAACACCAATTACGACCCTGTTTGTTACCAGGTTTGCCTGCGTGCGGATAAGCCCTACGGACCTTATGAGGTAAATGTAATGAGTGCTGAAGAAAATTTGGGTATTGGAACCGGATGGAGAGTTAATACAAATGGTGAAGCCCCTTTTAATTTGATTGCCCCCATAGAGAATTATGTGGGTTGTATTCCCATGCACCAGGGTGGCATAGTTCAAATACAGTCAGGAGAATGGTGGGGATGGTCAATGTTAGATTATAACTCGGTAGGAAGAGTGGTAGGATTGTCTCCGGTAACCTGGAAGGATGGGTGGCCGCATTTTGGACTTCCAGGAAACCTTAACCGTACACCACGTACATGGGTGAAACCTAATACCGGATTCTCGTCCAAGCCATCGGCGCCTTATGAGAGAGATGACGACTTTAGCGGGCCGAAACTCAAAAAGATATGGCAGTGGAACCATGTGCCTGATGATACAAAATGGTCGCTTAATGAAAGAAAAGGGTATTTGCGGCTGCATTCTCTTCCATCTGAAACGTTCTGGCTTGCAAAAAATTCACTAACCCAGCGGGGAATAGGACCTGAATCCTATGCGATTACCGAACTGGATATTTCCAATTTGCAAGATGGCGATATTGCGGGGCTAGCTCTTCTAAACCTGCCCTATGCATGGATAGGAATTGTTAAAAATGAAAAAGGGCAAATACTTCAATTTTATAACCAGCAAGAACAAAAACATATTGACGTTGAAACGGATAAAAAAACAATCTGGCTCAGGGCTCATTGTAATTTCGATACTGATATAGGCAAACTTAGCTACAGTTTCGACGGTATAAATTTTCAGGAAATTGGCGGGGAAATCATTATGCCCTATCAGTTAAGAACATTTCAGGGAGTACGGTATGCTTTGTTTAACTACAATACCAAGGGTAAAGAAGGAGGATATGCAGACTTTAATAGTTTCGAAGTTATTGAGCCCCGCTGCAAAGGACTCACCCGACCTATTCCATACAATCAGGTCATCACCCTGAAGAGCATTGCAGATAATTCAGTTTTGGTGAACTGGAGGAACCATGTTCGCCCTGTAGATATAACCAGCAAGTTAGCTGATGGAAAAGCTTCTCAATTTAGGGTTCTCGATCGTGGTAATGGGCGCATTGCTCTTAAATCTTTAACAACTGGTGGTTTTGTTACTGTTAAAGGTGAAGGAGGACTGGCTGAAGTGAGGATTGAAACTGAAGACAAGGGAGAAGCATCGTCTTTTCAATGGCAGGACATGCTAAAAGGTGATTTGATGTTAATGTCGTTATATACGCATAGATATCTGTTTGCCGATCCACAAGCCCGTAGCCTCTGTTCTGCAGACGCCCGGGGTACAAGACCTGATCGAAAAGACGGATCTTGTTTTGTTTGGAGTTTGGTAAAGGAATAGCAAAGGGTTTATTGGACTTTGCTCAAGATTCGTCCTGTACCTTAATCGTAGTAGTCGCAGAGTTAACCTTATCTTCTTTGCGTTGCAAAATAATATAATATCCACCTCTGACAAATAATGCAAGTATAGCAATTCTGACAATTATTCCTTCTAAATTCATATCCATGAGGTCAAGTTGAACGATTGATATCAAGTATAATATCACATCCAATAACATGATACAAGCCATGATAACTACTGCAACTAAGGATTTTTTATATCGGAATGCCAATCCCAAACCCAAAAATATAAGTCCGAAGATTACTGAGTAATATTTGAAGCCACTTTTGTCAATCTCGGCACTATTTTTAAAAATAGATTGCAATCCCAAAAAGAAATAGATGGCGGCAATGAATAAAATAGAATTATATATTTTATGAATCTTATTTGCCGTGGATGGTTCTCTATAGGAATAGGGATTGCCATCGACTAATAATTCCAAATCCGGCTTACCAAAAAATGGTTCTTTTAACTGAATAAATAGTAATTTTCCATCCGAGGATAAAAGGGGTTGCCCCATTTTCAAATTATCCTTGTCTTGAATTTCACCCAATTTCACCTTATTCCTATAAACAATGGTTTTTGCCCATTCATCTTCCCATTGGACGGTTACAACATCTGTTTGTTCGTCATTTAAATAAAAATCAGTGGTATTCATATGGCAGATAGATTCTGGTTGTCAAAATACTTTTAATGCGATTAGTAATTTTGCAATAATCGGCAATAATACTAAAAAGACGAAATATGATGCTCTTTTCGTATTCTTATCAATATGTTTGCTTTTCCGGATTTCGATAAATGACCACAATAACCCCGCAAATAATATGATTCCGGTGGGAATTAAGATCATGATCTCCTTTGAAGAATAGAAAACAATCATTAGTACAATTACCCCAATTGGCATAATGATATTAAGTTTATTTATGTTTCCTGCAGGCTGACTTAGAATTTGTCCAAAATCAGCTAGTATCTTAAGGAGTTCCTCTCGCCCATGAACAGATGAAGGTATGTTAATAAAATTAGCCCTCAGTCCCGTTTTTATCAAGATATCACCAATTGGTGTTTCAATTATTTCTTTAAGGTTCTCTTTTTTAATAGAAACGGTAGGAACGTTTTGTTGTATCCGGATAATATTATCTCCATCTATTGTCAATTCATAAGAATCCCATTGTTTCTTTTGTCGTTTCAATCCGAGGAAAAGGCCAAATCCTGCAGCCAAAATAATAATAGGTATTACAAACGGTAAAACATTAACCGTTGATGTACTTGAAGTTTGATTAGTTTGATCGATGGATGAAATGTAAATTCCGGCAAAAGTAGCAAGCAGCATAATTGGAATTGTTCTTAATAATGATTTCTGCCGAGCTTTTTTAAATCCGAGAGGGTCGAGTTTGAATGTTTTCATTGTTTTAAGATTATTGCTAAATATTTGTTAGTTTTAGTAATCATAAGCGCAAAATACCGGTTTTATCTGAAAAATGCAAAAGAGGTATCTTTACTTAACAAAGGGCCTTTTTATCTAAAATTTTGGCAATCCCATGTCAGCTCTGGTGAATTTTGTGTTAGCTTCAATTTCATTAATAAAATAAGGAAATCCAACCAAATGCATGTGAACTTTAATTGTTTGATTGTGGCTCTTGATTTTTAGTTCAAGACTAATTTTTCCAAAAGAGATTGAAGTAATGTCGGACCACCTTATGGTTTTAATTTTCCCAAAAGCTGTTGTATTCATATGCTACAGGCTTATTCTCTATACATGCAATATTAAATCTACATAAA
>CAYZNC010000367.1:0-6690 GCA_964478555.1 uncultured Bacteroidales bacterium
AATTAAGAAATCAAATGATTATAAAGAGGAAATAAAAAATAACTTTGATATTACTGAGCGACTTTCAAGATATTCAAATGCTATGATAATGGCTAATTATCAGGACAGCTTGAATTACATAAGAGAATCTTATAAAACGTCTCGTAAAGGATATGCTCCAACCAAAGATATTATTAAAATTTCAAAAGTGGGGAATATCTTATATTACTGCAGGGTTGAATGATAAGTTTTACCGCAACAACAAAAGCAAATCAATGCAATGATGAAAATTATTGTTAACTACATCAGGAATAAAAAAATAACCCCTTTTTTGATAGTAGGCATAGTTCTATTAATATTTTCTATAATCATGTTTTTTTATTACTTACCGAGACCTGGTGGAGAAAGTATGGCATCCTTTGGCTATATATTATATTTTTTTATTTCAATCATTATGCTTTTTGTAGATCGGTTATTAGTACAATTCATTAAACCTAAACGATTATCATTATTTGAATTATTAGTCATAATAGGTTTTATTTTGATTATCTATATTTTACATGAGATTCAGTAAAAACTATTAATTAAAAACAGATCTCTGTGCCCCTCAGTGTCTACTCTGTGTCCCTCTGTGTTACTGTTGCCAAATAGTTTTATATTTGTAATATATTAATTACCTAATGATTTCCAGTCATGGCAAATAAAAATAATCTCAATAAAGGATTGCAAAGTAAGGGTGAAATAGCACATTTTCAAAAATCAAAATATCTTTTACTATTTATACTGGTTTCCATAAATATTTACGGACAAAATAAATATCAATACCCCACGCCTGAGAAATCGTCTGTTGTGGATAACTATTTCGGAACTTTAGTAAGTGACCCTTATCGTTGGTTGGAAGATTTAAATTCAGAAAAGACAATAAAATGGTTGAGTGATCAGGATAAAGTTTTATCACAGTACAGGAACAAACTAATACTTGAAAATAGAATTTTTAACAGGTTGTCGCTTTATTCCCATGTTGAATTTAAACCCTTGGTAAAAAAAGGCAAGTATTATTTTTCCATGCAATATAATTATCTAAGTGATATACCTTCACTATATTATCGTAAAAAAATAAATGATAATGCTTCTGAGATAATTGATCCTAATGAATTTAAGGAAAATAAAAAAGAAATAATGGCAATAAGATCATATGAAGTTTCTTTTGATAACAAGTATTTAGCATTCTCATTATCCAAAAATGGAGCAGATTGGAGCTGTATCAGAATTAAAGATATTGAAAGAAACAAGGCCTTGCCTGACAAAATTGAAAACGTAAAATTTGCATCCATATGCTGGAAGGGAAATGGTTTCTTTTATGTAAGGTATGATTCTGTGGGCACTCTTGAAAAAAGTACACAAGCAACTGATAATCCCAAGATTTATTATCACAGTTTAAATACAAAACAAATTGAAGATAAATTTATTTATGAATGTCCACAAAATATAAATTTTAAAAACTTCAGTTTCAATGTAACCTCAGATGAAAAATATTTAATTATTTCAACCCATACAAATTTCGAGTCAAAACCAGGTAGAGCATTGTTGTATGCTAAATTAGATTCATTTCCTGCAATGGAATTAAAACCATTTTTACTATACCCACAAAAAAATACAAATACATTTAGTTTTATAGATAATCTTGACGATAAATTTGTTGTACTAACAGATTTAAATGCTCCAACTAAACGATTGATTTTATACGACCCGTCTCAGGGAATTAACCATTGGAAAATACTGGTTAAACCTTTTTCTAATGTTTTAACAAATGTCAGTATAACAAAAGATAAAATCATTTGCCTTTATTACTTAAACGGTCAATATACAGCTTGTGTTTTCGATATAGACGGGAATATGTTAAAAAGTATTCCTTTTCCGGTTGGGTGTGGAGTATCAGGACTTAATGCAAATAAATCCGATGAAGAATCATTTTGTTTCATTAATTCTTTTTATTTCCCCAGTGCAGTTTATAAACTCGATTTAAAAAACCTAAGTTTTGAACCTTTGGGAGAAACTCGTATAGCCTTTAACCATACCGATTATGAAACCTCCTATGTTAAGTTTATGTCGTCTGATAGCGTAGAAATACCCATGTATTTGACTTATAAAAAAGGGGTAAAAAGAAACAAACAAAATCCCACTCTTTTATACGGTTATGGTGGTTTTGGTATAATTATGTCTCCTTTTTTCCAGGCAAGTAACATTATATGGCTCGAAAATGGAGGTATACTGGCAGTTCCATCGATCCGGGGAGGAGGTGAGCAAGGAACAGATTGGCACAATAGTAGCATAGGATTAAAAAGATTTCATGCTTTCAATGATTTTATAAATGCTGCGAAGTATTTAGTTGACAGTGGTTATACATGTAAAGAGAAGCTAGCTATCGAAGGCGGTTCGAATGGTGGCTTATTAGTTGGTGTGGCCATGACCAAAAATCCGGAACTATTTAGCGCTGCAATTCCTGAAATGGGTGTCATGGATATGCTTCGATATCAAAATTTTACGATCGGTTCATTTTGGAAACATGAATATGGTGTAAGCACCGATAAATTAAATTTTAAAAATCTATATAGCTATTCACCTGTTCACAATATCAAACAAGGGATCAAATATCCCGCAACTTTAATAATTACTTCAGATAATGACGATAGAGTTTCCCCATTGCACACCTACAAGTTTTTAGCCACTTTGCAAGAAAATGGCGATAGTTCGGTTCCTTACTTGTTGTTTGTAAATAAATCGGCTGGACATTATGGTTCTGATATGTTAAAACAAAAGTTACATATGGAGGCGCTAAAACTTTCATTTCTTTTCCTTAATCTCGATGTTAAGGCTCGTTCTTTGTGGTAAAACTTATTAAGTATTTTGGTCGTGGATTTGCAAATATCGACTTAAACTGATAAAATTGCGGTTTAAATGAAACGTTGAGCTCATGAGAAAATTAGAAATATTAAAGACAGCCTTAAAAGAATTTTATAAAATTAGCTTTCCACTACTGATTGTAATTGTTTCATTAAGAATCTTTGAATACTATACAACCACTATTAAGTTCGATATCGCAACAGGCATTTTAAAAATACTCGCTGCATGTTTATGGTTTGATATTGCTACCTGGTTAAAATATAGTTTGTTATTTTTCCTGCTTTTTGCAGGGCTCTTCTTCATACACAAAAAATCAGCGAAAATTGTTTTATTTATCCTTTATTTTTTATTCATTACAAGCTATGTTGCATTGTTGGTTACATTTGCAGAACGCACCGTGCCTTTTGATCACGAGCTTTTCTTACGAAATGCTAACGACATGACTGAAACTGCATTAAGTGTGATTTCAGTGCATTACATGTATGTGGTTGTATTGGTGATTTCTTTGACGGCTTTTGCACTGTTATGTAAATATGTTTTTTCCCACCGGCAAATAAATCACAAAATTGGTTTTTCGCTTCTTATCGTTGGCGCATTTTTATTCGTTATACCCCGCTGTGCTATTCCGCAGAGCAGGAATTTTAAACAATTTCAGGAATATTTTGTGGTGGTTAATAAAATGCAATACTTTGTTTCCGATGTGGTTGATTATTTTTGGGCGAGCAAAAATGATGACTTCAGCGCAGATAATAAAAATCAAATAACCGAAAATATTGATTATTATCAGAAATTGAATAATCAACATAATTTTGTTGGAAAAGAATATCCGTTTTTGCAGTTCACCAAAATAAACAATGTATTGAAGGATTATTTCCAACCCAGTGATACCCTTCCGAATGTGGTGATCATTATTTATGAAAGTCTTTCGCATGATTTTAGCGGAAAAGGAGCCTCAGCAGGAAGTTTTACACCTTTTCTCGATTCGCTTTCGGAACATAGTCTCAGGTGGTATAACATGTTAAGCAATGCCCAGGGAACATTTGGTTCGGCGCCGTCAATATTGGGTTCGTTGCCGTTCGGACAGAGCGGATTTGCACAACAATCGCAAATGCCCAATCATTTAACACTTGTTTCCATTCTCAAACAAAACAACTGGCAAGCCAACTATTTCAGCGGTTCTCATATCGATTACGATAACTTTGGCGGGTTTATGCGCAAACAAAAAATCGATTTTATGTCCGTTCTTTTCCCTGCAAAATATAGGTTTATGCAAGTGGGGAACGAAGATTGGGTGAAATATTATCCGGATGATGAACTTTATCAATATAGCATCGAAGTACTGGATTCCATTAAAAAGCAACCGCAAATCAGCGCCTATTTGACGGTAACTACGCACTCTCCGTTTATTTATTTCGACAAGAAAAAATATGAACAATTATTTGAAGATGAACTGAAAAAGAGAAGTATTCCCGAAAAACAGAAAAACTATCTCTTGAAATATAAAGAAATGTTTGGCTCTGTATTGTTTGGCGATAATGCCCTCCGGAATTTTTTTGCTGCTTTCAAAAAGAGAAAAGACTTTAAGCGCACCATTTTTGTAATAACCGGCGACCATCATTCCGATTTCTTTCCCCGGCGTAACGAAATAGATATGTTTAATGTACCGCTTGTTATTTATTCCCCGCTCTTAAAAAAAGCACAACGCTTTGAGTCGGTTAATTGTCATTTCAACATTGCGCCAACATTGTTATCGTTGCTGGTGGGTAGTTATCACCTAAAATATTATCCAAAATATGTTTCGTGGCTTGGCGATGAGCTCGATACTTGTAAAACATTCAGAAATATTCACCACATTCCGTTTATGCGCTCAAACCGGAATATTGACAATTATTTGTATGACGATTATTTCGTGGATAAAGATGAGCTGTTTAAAATTAAACCCGGCTTGGAACTGGAACGTGTACAAAATACCGGACTCATAAATAAATACAAAGCCATCCGGGAAAATTTTAAAATGGTAAATTATTATACCTGTGCTCAGAATAAACTTTATCCTTCTGAAAACAACGCAAATGTAACGACTTCAGAACTTTACAAAGTTGAAGAACTTTCGGAACAAAACATCAGCGAAAAACAAGAATTCTACGACAAAATTAAAGATTATAAATTACCCCGCAATGCATCCCGGATTATGGTAGACATATCTTTTGAAGCCAAATTCGACACCAGTCATTTTTTTGAACTTCCCTTGCTGTCAACCACGCTGAAAGGACAGACCGGTGACAAGGAGCTTTTTAGCTCAGTTAAAAATATTTATCAGTTTTTTAATGAGGCAAATCGTTCCGCCGGTTGGTTAAAATTTGACGATGAAGACATCATCAACTTAAACAGCAATCTTTCTCCCGGTGGATTTCGAATCAGCATAAAAATATGGAACCGTTATTTTACCTCCATGAAGATTAAAAATTTAAAGATTAAATTCAGGAGAGTAGAATGAATTTTAATATTCTAAGTTATTAACAAAACAGTTTTATTTTGATATCTTATTCAAAAAATTAGAAAATCTATTACCTATAAAAATAAGTTTTTATGAAAAAAATAATACTATTCATTGTTTATAACATTTTATTGTTAAATGCTGGATTTTCTCAATGGCAACAATCTAACGGACCTTATGGAGGAAATGTTTTGGCATTGGCTATTGACCCAACTACAAAATATATATTTGCGGGGACTGACGTTGGTATATTTTTATCCACAAATAATGGAAATACATGGAGACTTGTAAATGCAGGCTTATTAAATACCGATGTATTGTCGATTGCCATTAGCGGGCATAATATATTTGTAGGAACTGCTACAGGTTTTTATTTATCCAATAATAATGGGAATAACTGGAAGGAAATGAAAAATGGGATACCTTCGGGTGCCATTCATTCTATAGCAATAAGCAAGAATCATATTTATGTTGGTACTGATAATGGAGTATTTTTATCAACTAATAATGGTGATAGTTGGAGAGCCGTGAATACAGGTCTACCCAAAAAACTTAATATTCAATCCGTGGCCATAAGTGGGGATAAGGTTTTTGTTGGAACTATTTGGAACGGGGTATATTTATCGACTAACCATGGAAGCAGTTGGACGGCAGTAAATACTGGCTTAACGGAACTTAATGTGAAGTCAATATCCATAAGTGGAAACCATATTTTTGCCGGAACAAATGGTGGAGCGTTTTTATCAACAAACGATGGAAGCAGTTGGACTGCTATAAACACAGGCTTATTAAACAAGGATGTATTATCGTTTGTAATAAATAATGACGCTATTTATGCTGGAACCCTTGCAGGAGTTTTTTTATCAACCAATAATGGCAAAAGTTGGACCAACGTAAATAGTGGAATCTCCAATAAAATAGTATATTCTTTAGCCACAATTGGCAAAAATATTTATGCTGGGACAATTGGAAGTGGAGTTTTTTTATCCATCAGTGACGGACAAAGCTGGACCGCAATCAATACCGGACTATTAGGAAAAAGTGTGTTTTCTATAGCCATGAGTGGTGGCAATATTTTTGCTGGAACTAATTGCGGAGTATTCTTATCAACCAATAATGGGGCGAGTTGGGGAGAAATGGATAAAGGCTTACCAAATGTTATTGTGCAGTCCATAGCTATAAATGAGAGGGATATTTTTATAGGAACCCAAAGCAATGGAGTGTATTTATCGGCAAATAATGGAAGTAGTTGGACAGTAGCCAATGGTGACAAACTAACATTTGCTTCAGTGAAATCAATAGCCATAAGA
>CAYZNC010000368.1:0-6683 GCA_964478555.1 uncultured Bacteroidales bacterium
AAACCATAGCGGTATCCGTGGATATACAACCGTTAACCGGATTGGTTACCGTTAAAGTATAGATGCCTGATGTACTCACCGTCGGGTTCTGTGCGGAAGATGTAAAGCTTGGTCCCGACCAGCTGTATGTTACCCCTGAGGTTGACGAACTACCAGTGAGTGTTACTGAGGTTTTAGTACATGTGAGCTTTCCGCCGTTACCCGTAGCTCCAGGCAAAGTCACATTCTGCGAAACCATAGCGGTATCCGTAGATACACAACCATTTACAGGATTGGTTACCGTTAAGGTATAGATACCTGCCGTACTTACCGTCGGATTTTGTGCGGAAGATGTAAAGCTTGGTCCCGACCAGCTGTATGTTACCCCTGAGGTTGACGAACTACCAGTGAGTGTTACTGAGGTTTTAGTACATGTGAGCTTTCCGCCGTTACCCGTAGCTCCAGGCAAAGTCACATTCTGCGAAACCATAGCGGTATCCGTAGATACACAACCATTTACAGGATTGGTTACCGTTAAGGTATAGATACCTGATGTACTTACCGTCGGGTTCTGTGCGGAAGATGTAAAGCTTGGACCCGACCAGCTGTATGTTACCCCTGAGGTTGACGAACTACCAGTAAGTGTTAATGAGGTTTGTGTACAAGTGAGCTTCCCTCCGCTGCCATTGGATCCGGGAAGAATTATATCCTGGTTGACTAAAGTACTTGCTGTTCCTGAACAAGAGCCATTGGAAACTGTCAAAGTATAAGTGCCTGCAACATTGACAACCGGATTTTGTAAGGAGGAACTAAAGGAGCCCGGCCCTGTCCAGCCATAGGTTACTCCTGAAGTATTTGAACTTCCTGAAAGTGTAACTGAAGTATTGGTGCAGGTAACAGTTCCATTTGCCGACGCAGTAGCAGTGATATTTCCGGTAACGGTTCCAGTTACTTTAATATTATCAAAGTAATAAAACTCATCTGATCCGGAAGACCGGGCTCTTATAACAATTTGAATACTGGTACCACTCAACGAACCTGAAGAAACCGTTATTGCAGTTGCACAGTTATTATTGATACTTCCCAAATTTTCCGTGGAAAGAACTTCAGAGCCGCCATTAAGTTTGTAATACACCCTGAAATAATCGATATAGGTGCCACTGGTGTTCATTACAGCGCTTCCCGTTACAGCGCTTCGCACATCTGCTGAAATAGTTACATTGGTTTTTCCTGTAATATTTATAACACCGGATGTCCATACACCTTCAGCGCTTGTTCCAGTATTGTTCACTTTAAATTCGTTGCTAGCTACGGCAAACGTTCCTGTTGTGCTCGCAGATGACCAGCTGGTAGTACCCGCGTCACTGGTTGTTCCATCAGCTAATGTAAAGTCTTCCAGCCAGAGAGTGTTTGTTGCACCTGCTGTAACCTGCACTGTTTGAGAATTGTTACAACCGTTGGTCGGATTTTTAATAGTTACAGTATAAGAACCAACTGTGCTAATAGAAGGATTTTGTGATGTTGAAGTAAAACTATTAGGTCCGGTCCAGCTATAAGCCACTCCGGAGACAGTTGAGTTTGCTGTAAGCGTGATATTCCCAGAGCAGGTCATTGCTCCTCCTGTTGCTGAAAGATCAGGGACGGCAATGTCTTGATTTACCGTTGCCGAAGCTGCTCCAGAACAAGATCCATTGGAAACCGTCAAATTATAAATTCCTGGTGAACTAACCATTGGGTCTTGTACGGAAGAATAAAATCCATTAGGACCACTCCAGCTATATGTTACGCCTGATGCATTTGAACTCCCTGAAAGTATAACAGAGGTATTTGTACATGTCAGCATTCCACTGGCAGATGCAGCAGCGGTTATAGCTGATGTAGTGGTTCCGGTAACTTTTATATTGTCAAGGTAATAAAATTCATCTACTCCTGAAGCCCTTGCCCTGATTACAATCTGGATATTAGTCCCACTTATCTGGCTAGCTGCTATGATAGTTGAACTGGTTATACTATTGTTGTTGATGCTACCCAGAGTTTCATTTGCTAATACTTCAGGGCCCCCATTCAGTTTGTAATAAACTCTGATATAATCTATGTATGTTCCACTGGAGTTCATTATAGCGCTTCCTGTTACCGCGCTTCGTTCGTCAAGCGAGATTGTTATATTTGTTTTTCCGCTTATATCGATGACTCCTGAAGTCCAGATTCCTTCCGCAGATGTTCCAATGTTGGTAATTTCAAATTCATTGCCTGCGACGGCAAATGTTCCGGTTGAACTTGAGCTTATCCAACTTGTAGAGCCATTATCAATTATTGTCCCATCGGTTAAGGAAAAATCTTCTAGCCAAATAGTGCTTGTTCCGGCTATAACCTGGACTGCTTGAGAATTGGCACAACCATTGGCTGGATTTTTAACATTTACAGTATAAGAGCCGGCTGCGCTTACTGCTGGATTCTGTGAGGCTGAAGTAAAACTATTAGGTCCGGTCCAACTATAAATTGCCCCGGAAACACTTGAATTTGCTGTGAGGGCTATGTTTCCTGAGCAGGATAAAGTCCCGCCTGTGGCAGCAATATCCGGCGCTGTTGTATTTTGAGTCACCGCAGCTGTGGCGATAGATGTGCCACCATTGGCAGGATTGGTGACTGTCAGTGTATACGTTCCGGTGGTGCTGACCGAAGGATTTTGTAACGAAGAGGTAAAACTCCCCGGTCCAGACCAATTATAGGTAACTCCTGAAGTTGGAGAACTGCCTGAAAGAATTACTGAAGTGGTGATACAGGTTAGGATACCACCGATTGCTGTAGCTCCCGGTGGTGTGGAAGTTGCCACAGAAAGTGTGAGAGTCGCACTGGCAATTCCCGATACATTGGTGGCTTTAACAATATATTGTGTCTGCGCCGTTGTAGTTGTTGGGGTACCTGAAATTAATCCGGTTGATGGGTTCAATGTTAAGCCGGATGGAAGAGCTGGACTTACAGAATATGAAGTTGCCAAACCACTTGACAACGCAGGTATATTATTTGCGATAGCTGTATTAACAAAATAAGATGCTGTATTTTTAGAATACGTTAGGCCTCTGGGAGGATTAATACTACTTATTACCGTTGAACCGATTTTTTGGTTTTCATAACAGAGCTTGATCCAGTCGGCGCTGCGGGCAACATTTTCCACACGAACTTCGTCGATTTTGCCGTTCCAGTATTGCCGGTTACTAACGCCGTCGTCGTCCATCAGACCGATCTTGAATGTTGAATTACTGGAATAATTGAGGTTACCTGTGTAAGCGATATTACTCGCCTCAACTCCATTGACGTAAATTCGAAGACTGGAACCATCGGCTAAGCCGGTTACATAATACCACGATCCGTTGGTGGGTAAAAAGTTTGAATTGAGTGAGGTTTGGTTGGTTGATGTTCCATCAGAACTTACGGAAAAACGAAAGCCGCTGGCCTGGAAATTCGAAAGACAGAATGATCGATAATTACCGCTTGTCCACTCAAAACTTCCAGCAATACCTTCATTTGTACAGTTGAGGCAATCCCCAGACCGGTTAGTCCATGCGGAAACAGTGACCCTATCATTGGTCGAAAAGTTAAATTTAGAGCTGTTTCCCCCATCGAAATAAGTGCCGTTACCGCTAAAACCGTTCGATTTACCGATATCTCCAGTCTGCCCATATGTAATACTGCCATTAGTTGTGCCATTCAACCCATTTCCAGTTATATCTGCAATACTACCTGAACTCTGGTTAAGATGGTACACGGCAACAAAACCGTTGGCCGTATTGAAAGTTGCAGAACCATTAGAGCTATCTGCTGCCGCGCTGTTACCCCAATACATCGTAAACATCTGCGCACTGTTATTTTTAAAAACAGTGTCCACTGTTACCCAAATTTCTGCGGTATCAGCATTTGACGGGCCATCTACCCAGCGTTCGATATGATACGGCAAGTGTTTACCATTTCGAGCAAACCGTATGTCCGCGCCCCCTGCTTTTATCTCCGCAAAATTGTTAAAATTCGATGGACTCAAACGAACCAAGACAGGAAATTTGGTAACATTAGCACCGGTGATGTTCGCTCCACTTGATGTCGTGTTTATCACCAACTTGATCGAATCTGTCCACAAACCACCTGAATAATTTTCTGTCGCGGTATTTAATATGACAGTGGCGGTTGCAGTTGAAGTACAACCATTACTTGGATTAGTGACTGTAAGGATATAGGAACCTGATGTGCTAACTGTAGGATTCTGCACCGTGGATGTATAACCACCAGGTCCACTCCAGTTGTAGGTTACTCCTATAGTAGAAGAGTTACCTGCCAGAGTAACAGATGGATTAGCGTATGTTATCGTTCCTCCTGTAGCAGATGCACCAGGTGTGGTAGTATTTTGGGCTACTGTAGTTGTTACTGTTGAAATACATCCGTTTGCAGGATTAGTAACAGTCAATGTATATGTTCCAGCTACACTCACTGTTGGATTTTGTGTTGGTGATGTAAAACTATTTGGTCCTGCCCAGCCATAGGTTACCCCAGAAGTTAATGAACTACCAACAAGGGCAACTGTGCTATTGCTACAAGTTAACGTTCCACACGTTGCTGTGGCTCCGGGAGTTGTAGTATTTTGTAGCACTATAGTCGAAGCCGCTGATGTGCAACCATTAGTCGGATTCCTGACGGTCAAAGTATACGTTCCTGAAATACTAACCGTTGGATTTTGTAATGTAGTCGTAAAGCTATTAGGTCCTGTCCAATTATAAGAAACTCCTGAAGTGCTTGAACTTCCAGATAGTGCTGCGGATGCAGCGGTACAGGTCAAGGTACCTATTTCACTGGCCGTTGCTCCTGGCGCTGTTGTATTTTGAGTTACCGCAGCTGTGGCGATAGATGTGCCACCATTGGCAGGATTGGTGACTGTCAGTGTATACGTTCCGGTGGTGCTGACCGAAGGATTTTGTAACGAAGAGGTAAAACTCCCCGGTCCAGACCAATTATAGGTAACTCCTGAAGTTGGAGAACTGCCTGAAAGAATTACTGAAGTGGTGATACAGGTTAGGATACCACCGATTGCTGTAGCTCCCGGTGGTGTGGAAGTTGCCACAGAAAGTGTGAGAGTCGCACTGGCAATTCCCGATACATTGGTGGCTTTAACAATATATTGTGTCTGCGCCGTTGTAGTTGTTGGGGTACCTGAAATTAATCCGGTTGATGGGTTCAATGTTAAGCCGGATGGAAGAGCTGGACTTACAGAATATGAAGTTGCCAAACCACTTGACAACGCAGGTATATTATTTGCGATAGCTGTATTAACAAAATAAGATGCTGTATTTTTAGAATACGTTAGGCCTCTGGGAGGATTAATACTACTTATTACCGTTGAACCGATTTTTTGGTTTTCATAACAGAGCTTGATCCAGTCGGCGCTGCGGGCAACATTTTCCACACGAACTTCGTCGATTTTGCCGTTCCAGTATTGCCGGTTACTAACGCCGTCGTCGTCCATCAGACCGATCTTGAATGTTGAATTACTGGAATAATTGAGGTTACCTGTGTAAGCGATATTACTCGCCTCAACTCCATTGACGTAAATTCGAAGACTGGAACCATCGGCTAAGCCGGTTACATAATACCACGATCCGTTGGTGGGTAAAAAGTTTGAATTGAGTGAGGTTTGGTTGGTTGATGTTCCATCAGAACTTACGGAAAAACGAAAGCCGCTGGCCTGGAAATTCGAAAGACAGAATGATCGATAATTACCGCTTGTCCACTCAAAACTTCCAGCAATACCTTCATTTGTACAGTTGAGGCAATCCCCAGACCGGTTAGTCCATGCGGAAACAGTGACCCTATCATTGGTCGAAAAGTTAAATTTAGAGCTGTTTCCCCCATCGAAATAAGTGCCGTTACCGCTAAAACCGTTCGATTTACCGATATCTCCAGTCTGCCCATATGTAATACTGCCATTAGTTGTGCCATTCAACCCATTTCCAGTTATATCTGCAATACTACCTGAACTCTGGTTAAGATGGTACACGGCAACAAAACCGTTGGCCGTATTGAAAGTTGCAGAACCATTAGAGCTATCTGCTGCCGCGCTGTTACCCCAATACATCGTAAACATCTGCGCACTGTTATTTTTAAAAACAGTGTCCACTGTTACCCAAATTTCTGCGGTATCAGCATTTGACGGGCCATCTACCCAGCGTTCGATATGATACGGCAAGTGTTTACCATTTCGAGCAAACCGTATGTCCGCGCCCCCTGCTTTTATCTCCGCAAAATTGTTAAAATTCGATGGACTCAAACGAACCAAGACAGGAAATTTGGTAACATTAGCACCGGTGATGTTCGCTCCACTTGATGTCGTGTTTATCACCAACTTGATCGAATCTGTCCACAAACCACCTGAATAATTTTCTGTCGCTGCAAATACCAAATGGGTATTCAACAACCGAATTAGAATAATAATACAGAATTTAGAACAAAAACTATTCATATTGCTTAGTTTAAAAGTTGATTAATGTATTGTCTTCCTATCTTGCTTGGAGTACGCTCGATTTTCTCTAGAAATGAAAATCAAGAGTGCTCTTAATTACGACTTAGGCTCATGCATGTTTTTTTATTTCATATTGTTTAAGATCATTTACTTAACTAATATCAGTTTTTGTCTGTACACTTTTTTATCTGTTTGAATAATA
>CAYZNC010000369.1:0-6668 GCA_964478555.1 uncultured Bacteroidales bacterium
AAAACCAAAAATGTCAAAGAACTTAAAATATTTAATTTTTACACAGCCTCTGAAATAGAGGGGCTAAGTGCTTTGCATGTTAGGAAAGACCTAGCATTCGGAGCAATCTCCCTCTCCTTCAGGAGAGGGTCGGGGTGAGGCCATGAGAGTTTAGCGCTAATATTAGATTATAACAGAATTCAGGAGGTTCTTGAATTCCCACACCGATTTATTTATGTAAATTTGTATAATTATATAGGTGGATAGACTATAGGCTATTAGGCCATAGGAATTTCTAACAGTCTACAGTCTAAACAACCTAAAGAGTTACTAATATTTGACAGATTGTATTTATGGATGAATTAATTGCGAAACTTAAAGTAGAAATTATTCAAGCATTGTCTTTAGAAGATGTTAAACCCGAAGATTTTGATGCGGATACGCCATTGTTTGTAGAAGGGCTGGGATTAGATTCTATCGACGCACTTGAGCTAATCTTATTAATGGAGCGAAACTATAAAGTTAAAATTGAAGACCCTAAGGATCGACGCACTACTTTAGCCAACGTTCGCGCTATGGCCGAATATATTATGAAACATCAGAGTTAGGTAGATAGACTGTAGACTATTAGACCATAGGTAATGCTTAGGTAGATAGGCTATAGACTATTAGACTATAGGAAATAAAGAGAATGAAGGAATTCCTACAGCCTACAGTCTAACCAACCTATTTTAAAAATAATTAATGTTGAGAAAAGTTGTTGTTACCGGTATCGGAATTATTTCTGCAATTGGCAAAAATGCCGAAGAAACGATGGTCTCTATGCGTGACCTGAAGACAGGAATAAAGCAACTTTCCTTATTTGATTCTATCCATAACGATATTCCTGTTGGTGAAATTAAACTAACCACCGACGAATTGTTTAAACTTTCAGGAATAATCAATTCTAAAGAAATCTATACCCGAACCACCTTGCTCGGCCTTATCGCAGCTCAACAAGCTATGCTAAGTGCCGGTATTTCAAAGTTTGGTGACGAGCGGACCGGAGTTATTTCTGCTACTTCTGTAGGGGGTATGGATTTAAATGAAAAATATTACAAGTCGCTATTGGTCGATGATACCTATAAACAATATCTGGAAGTCTTTGATAGCGCTGATAGTACTGAGAAAATTGCAAATTTCTTTGGCGTTCGACATCAAGTAACAACTATATCTACGGCTTGTTCCTCATCTGCAAATGCTGTTATGACAGGTGCCAGACTCATCCGTAATAACCAACTCGACAGAGTATTGGTAGGTGGAACGGATGCACTCACCAAGTTCACTCTCAACGGTTTTTTTGCACTTGAAATACTTTCGCCTACAGGTTGTCGCCCCTTCGATCAGAATCGTAATGGACTTACCCTAGGTGAAGGGGCTGCTTTTCTTTTGCTCGAAGCAGAAGATATGGCAGACAAAGACAAGGTGATTTGTCAAATCACCGGTTTTGCTAATACAAACGAAGCTTTTCATCAGACATCTTCATCGTCGGATGGTTCAGGTGCTTTCATGGCTATGGAGAAGGCACTTAGCGTGGGTGGACTGCAACCATCACAAATAGATTATATTAATGCTCATGGGACAGGAACGGTCATCAATGATCTTTCGGAAGGTCGCGCCATCGGAAGATTATTTTCCGGTTCCTTGCCAAAATTCAGCTCAACAAAGGCATTTACGGGTCATACTTTGGGCGCTGCGGGAGCCATTGAGGCGGTGCTTTCAGTATTATGCATTAAAAATCAAATGGTACTTCCCAATTTAAATTTTACAACACCCATTGAAGATTTATTATTGGTGCCACAAACAAAGACAGAGAAAGCGGTTGTTAATCACGTAATGTCCAATTCTTTTGGATTTGGAGGTAGCAATACTTCTTTAATTTTTTCAAAATCATAATATGCAAGCCTATATAACTTCCATCAGCAATATTTCTCCTCAGCCTACATTTGAGCAGAATACATTTCCTGATGAAGTCATTGGTATGGAAACCAAGTTTCTGCCCTGTATCGAGCCTGATTATAAAAATTTCATCAGCCCCATTCAACTTAGGCGGATGCCACGCATTTTAAAAATGGCTCTTGCTTCTTCGCAGGTTTGCATTAACCGGTCGCCCGTGACCAATCCCGACGCAATTGTTGTTGGTACGGGTCTTGGATGTCTCGAGAACCTGGAAAAGTTTCTTCTTTCGGTACTCGAGGAAAATGAACACGTTCTTAGTGTTCTGCCATTTATTAATTCCACTCACAATGCGGTTGCTGCACAAATAGCCATGTTGCTAAAGAATTACAATTACAACATTACCTATTGTCATAAAGGTTTTTCGTTCGAAAGTGCCTTGACAGATGCAATGATGCTGATTGAAGAGAAAAATGCCAATCATGTTTTAGTTGGGGGAATCGACGAATGTACCCAGAACTTCATCTTTTTACACAACTATCTTGGGTATTGGAAAGAAACAGCTAATAACCTGCAACTTTTAAAATACAAAACACCCGGAACCATTGCAGGAGAAGGTGCTGCTTTCTTTATGCTTTCAGCTCAGCAAACCGATGAGACTTTTGCCAGGCTCGAAGCGGTTAACACTTGTTTGGCATTGGAGCATAAGGATGAGGTTATAGCCCAATTGGAGCTTTTTTTTAATAAGCAAGGGGTTAAAAAGGAAGATATTGATTTGATTATTTTTGGTATGAACGGAGATATTTTCCTGGACAAAATATATCATCAGTTACAAAATTCATATTTCGATAGTTCTTCTGTATATGGTTATTACAAGCATTTGTGCGGCGAATACTATACTTCTACAGCCTTTGCTTTATGGCTGGGATCAGTCGTTATGCGGAATCAGGCTATACCTTCTATGATAAGGTTGAATTCTGCTAATCGCCCAAACATCAGGCGCATATTGATATACAACCATGTCAGGAATAAAGAACATTCGATGATGTTGCTTTCGGTTCCCGATTAGCGTTTATTTTAATTAACATTACTAATTTTACTAATTTAAGGATTTGGCTCAATCTTTTGCCTGATTTAGGGTATGCAGAAATTTGATGTGGTTATTGTAGGGAGTGGCTTAGGAGGCCTGTTATGTGCTAATATCCTTAGCAAAGAAGGTTATCGTGTATGCATTGTTGAAAAAAATCACAAATTGGGCGGATCACTTCAAACCTTCGGACGTAAGGCGTGTTTCTTTAATACCGGCTTAAATTATACTGAAAGCCTCGATGAGGGGCAAATCCTGAATCAATACTTTCGCTATTTCGGACTGATGGATAAGCTTAAACTTCGCCGTCTCGATAATGACGGTTTTGAGCTGATCAGCTTTAACAATGGAAATTACAAATTTGCCATGGGTCACGATCATTTTGCAGATACCCTGGCCAAGCAATTTCCTCACGAAAGGGAAGGTTTGAATAAATATGTAAAAACCATCAGACATATTTGTCAGTCGTTTCCCTTATATACATTATCTGATTTTCAGCCTAATATGTATAACAATGAGTATATTGGCATTGGTGCTGTCAATTATATCAGGTCTGTAATTTCCGATACCCGCTTGCAAAATGTATTGGCTGGCAATAATATGCTGTATGCAGGTGTCGAAAATAAGACTCCATTATTTGTTCACTCACTGATCAATAGCTCATTTATCGAAAGTGCATGGCGATTGGTAGATGGGAGTCATCAGCTGGTAAATATACTGGCAGATAATATCAAACAAAATGGAGGAACAATTTTTACCAATAGTGAAGTAAAAAAGTTTATTTTTGAAACCGATAACCTTAAATATGTTCAAGTCGATAATGAGGAACAAATTGAAGGACGATATTTTATTTCCAATATGCATCCCGAACAGACGCTTGCTATGTTGGAGCCGGGGAAAATAAAAAAGGCTTTTTTAACAAGAATAAAGTCGCTCGACGATTCCATGGGGATGTTTACGATGTATATTGTTTTTAAAAAAGAAATGTTTCCGTATCTGAATTATAATTTTTATCATTTTAACCAGGATAATACTTGGGTTGCGGGAGAATACAATCCTGAGAAATGGCCTCAGAATTATCTTTTAATGACCACGGCTAATTCAAAGTCGGAAATATATGCTGATGGCTGTTCCATTATAACTTACATGGCTTATGGTGAAATGGCAAAATGGGAACACACGTCGGTTGAAAATCGTGGCGACGATTATCAGGATTATAAAAGGCGAAAAGCCGAGAAGCTGATCGATAATGTAGAGAGACAATTTCCAGGCATCCGAAGTTGTATCGCATCATATTATACCTCTACACCTTTAACCTGGCGTGATTATACAGGTACAAGAGCAGGATCAGCATATGGTGTGTTGAAGGATTTTAACCGGCCAATGGAATCCTTTATTTTGCCCCGTACAAAAATTGCAAATTTGTTTCTAACCGGCCAAAATATTAATATTCACGGAATTTTAGGGGTAACCATAAGTTCCGTTTTAACATGCGCAGAACTAATAGATATTAAGCATCTTGTGAATAAAATAAAAAACGCCTGATGCTGATTTTTTACTCTTTTTTGATATGAAGTATGATGTTGTAATTATTGGTAGTGGTCTTGGAGGCCTGCAATGTGCTTACATTTTAAGCAAAGAAGGGTATCGTGTATGCCTTATTGAAAAAAACCCGCAATTGGGAGGTTGTTTACAAACCTTTAAACGCGATGGCAGTATTTTCGATACCGGCATGCACTATATAGGCAGTATGGATGAGGGCCAGATGTTGGAAAAATACTTCAGATATTTTGGTCTTTCCGGGAAATTAAAATTGCGAAAGCTCGATGAAAGCGGCTATGACGTAGTTCGATACGGAGGGAAAGAATACAAATTTGCAATGGGATATGAGCGGTTTGTTGAAACCCTCGTGAAAGAATTTCCAAAAGAACGCGAAGCGCTTGACAAGTATGTAGCTAAAATCAGGGAAGTAAGCAATTCGGTTGACCTCTATAACATGCGGGATTTTAAGGGGGTTAACACTAGCTACTTTGAATTCTTCGGTAACGGCATCGATAGCTTTATTAATTCCATAACTTCAAATACCACGCTTAGAAGCGTGTTGTTAGGAACCCTGTCTCTTTATGCAGGAGTGAAGGATAGAACGCCTTTGTACATTCCACTGATTATACATTCTTCCTACATAGAGAGTGCCTATCGTTTTGTTGATGGCGGTTCCCAGATCAGTGATTTATTGGCACAATACATCGTGGAGAATGGTGGAACCATCCTCAAAAAATCGGAAGTAACTAAATTTATATTCTCCAATCATAAATTAGACGCGGTTGAAATTAATCATTCGGAGCATATAGAAGGCAAAATGTTCATATCAAACATTCATCCTAAAAAGATGCTTGAAATGATGGATACACATTTAATAAAGCCCGCATACCGGCACCGCATTCATGATCTGGAAGATACCAGTGGAATTTTTTCACTATATGTTGTACTGAAGAAAAAATCATTTAAATATCTGAATCAAAATTATTATCATTTCGATACACAAAATGTTTGGGAAGGTGAAAATTATACGGATGCAAACTGGCCAAGAGGCTATATGATGCACATATCACCTGATGCAAACGACGAAGAATATGCTGATAATATTATTATGAATACCTATATGAAATGGGATGATGTTAAAGCATGGGAAAATACCACTGTGGAGAAAAGAGGGGATGATTATAAAGCAATGAAACAACGCAAAGCTGAAAAATTAATCAGCGTGCTGGAACGGGATTTTCCCGGTGTTAGCAAATGCATAAAGTCCTATTACTCATCTACTCCATTGACCTACCGTGATTACACGGGTACCAATAAAGGTTCTATATACGGAATACTCAAAGATTACAGTAATCCGCTTAAATCTATGATTTTACCAAAAACAAAAGTTCCCAACCTTTTGCTTACCGGACAAAACATTAATATTCACGGTGTAGTAGGCGTTACTATATGCTCGGTATTAACATGTGCAGAACTTTTGGGAATGGGTTACTTAGTTAAAAAAATTAGAAATGCCTGAAAAAAAAACTAAAAGGAAATTAAGACGCAAAATATTGCTTTCGGTATTGATGCTTTTTATCGTAGGAATAGGAGCATTTCTTCTATATTTTAGACATGTAGCTATAGATTATCCGCCAATTGTGAGAGATACAGCTTGTTTACAGTTAAAACGTATTCAAATAGGTGAAAACGCCTATACCTATGGTAATAACTGGCTCCGTAAAAGCGAAAGTGGCTTATGGGAAATGTATATCGAAGGCAAACCATTTGAGCGGGGAGTTGCGTTTGGGAGATTAACCAAAGAACTTCTGAATTATCAGGAGCAAACTTTTGTAGATCAGATAAACGAGATTGTGCCTTCCAAGACATATCTTAATTTTCTCAAGTATTTTGTAGCCTGGTTTAACCGTAACCTCGACAAACACATTATAGAGGAATATAAGGAAGAAATTTACGGTGTGTCTTTATCGGCCAGCCATGCATTTGATTTTATCGGATCTGGCTATCAGCGGCAATTAAATTATCATGCAGCACACGATATTGGCCATGCACTGCAGGGATTGAATATGGTGGGGTGTACCTCCTTTTCTTTCTGGGGTCAGAAAAGTGCCGATAAAAATCTGGT
>CAYZNC010000370.1:0-6644 GCA_964478555.1 uncultured Bacteroidales bacterium
CCAGCGGGCTGAAATATCGGTAGAAAAGTAAAAATATATGAATTTCACAAAGCCCATAGGGCTGGCATATCAAACCAAAATTCACTAAAAGTTAACACAATTACGCCTAGCTTTCCCAGTGTTACCAAAGCATTTGCCCTCAAGTTCTCTTGCTAGTTAATATTCTCCCTGTCATCTTTGCATTATGACCCATTTATTTAGGGTAGACACTCGGAATGACCAACCCACTAAATTAGTAGTGAGGAGGGGATGGTTCAGCAGCTGTCATTCCGACCAGCGGGAGGAATCTCAATACTTTTCCTTGCGTTGAGCTCTGCAAGAACCACATCCGCTTCGTCGCAGTATAATTCTATTAATAAATCACTTCTAAAATATCATAAACTCGATATACTTCCTGGCAATTTTTATTCTTCCTCTTTAAAAAACAACTGGTAATAATGCATACCGGTTTTTTCGTCGAAGCCTTTTACAATGTATTCATGATTTCCGTGAACGTAAATATGAAAATTACGGTCAAGCTTAATAACACTTTTAAATACTTTACTTTGTTTTTTCACCGCAGGCGCGGAAATAACAAACTCATCCACAATCTCTGTGTCGTTGTCGGTTTCATATTGTTTTTTGAATTTTTTAAATGAATTTATTACTTCAGGTGTTTTTATAACCTGGTTTGCAAATTCATCAAATTCAAAATCTTCATTTTTCTTGAAATAGGTTGCCGACTTATTCAGAAAGTCAGCCTGGTCGGCTTTGGAAACTTCAAATTCTTTGGGAACCTGGTCCAAAACAAAGCTTTTGCATAAATCCAGATAACTCTTTGTTTGATGATATTCGTCCTTTCGTGGTTTTAAATTCAAAAAAGCATCGCGCCAATAGCGGGCTTCTTCACTTTTGTTGATCACATCCACAATGGAGAGTAAATATCCGCTTTCCTGTTCCATATTAAAGATAAGGCATCCTTTATCGAGTTTGGTGATCCCTTCATCAAAATTGATTTCAAAGTTTTGCTTCTTTTCCTGCACTTTCAGGAATGTTTCTTTGGTCTCCGATTTAAACAGTCCAATAGCATCCACCGTTTCGCCCTCAATAAAACAGTTGGAAAAATAAACTACGTATAACTCACCTGGCTTAATTTTAGGATGAATCGATTGTTCATAAAGGAAATTAGCCAGATTCTGCGACTCTTCAGTTAAACATTGAGGATCTGCAAAAATTTTTGAGGCGGTTGCATAAACCTTGTTATGGGTTAAATCCTCACCATCATTAAGGTGATAGTATTCTCCCGGTTTAAAAGGTCCAAGGAAAAGCCGTTTCAATAATGCCCGTGTATCTTCATCAAAATTAATAAGGTCTTTCGAAAGTTTTATCCCCTGTTCTTCAGCGTTTGAGCCAATGTGATGAACGATAACATCGTTTACGGTGATTTCATCGTAGTTTAACATACTTTTTTACAGATTTTAAAGGTACTAAGGTAAACACAAAACAATTGATTAGCAATGGTGTTTTTTAAGAGAACGATAATCCTGAAAGATAAAAAATAACTATAAATGCGAATTAAGGGTTGGAATTTTTGTCACAAAGACACTAAGTCATCAAGTATCACAAAGTTATTCTTGGTGAAATCTTCGTGTCTTTGTGACTTAGTGGCAATGCTTTACAATTTTCTCTTTAATTATCATATATTTATAGCTATTTTCAAAGGTCGAAGGCTATAGCGTTTTAGCCTTCAGTCTAAAAACCTACATCCTAAAAACCTCGATATGGAAACCGTTTTAATTACCGGAGGCAGCGGACTTATTGGAAATCTCCTTTCTAGAAAATTAAAGGAGAAAGGGTACGAAGTAGCTTTGTTAAGTAGAAAAAAAAAGGTAAAACCCGGATTTTCAATTTACTCCTGGGATTTGAAAAAAAACGAAATAGAACAGGAAGCTATTAACAGGTGCAATTATATTATTCATTTGGCAGGCGCGAATGTTAGCAGCAGACTCTGGAGTAAAAAAAGGAAACAAATAATCATTGATAGCCGCGTCAAATCAGTCCATTTACTTTTTGATAAAATCAGCGCCTCCGGTAATCGTCTAAAAGCATTTATCAGTTCCTCTGCTGTCGGGTTTTATGGAGCCGTAACAACAGATAAAATTTTCACTGAATCAGATCCTCCGGGGCATGACTTTTTGGCCGAAACATGCCGGCTTTGGGAAGAAGCTGCAGATAAATTTAAAGCCATAGGCATCAGGACTGTTAAAATCAGATCAGGGGTTGCATTATCCAATAAAGGAGGCGCACTCCCAAAAATACTTGCACCTGTTGAAATTGGCTTAGGTTCGGCCATTGGAAATGGCAAACAATATATGCCCTGGATACACCTTGATGATTTATGCGAAATTTATATTAAAGCATTGGAGGATTCAAAAATGGAGGGTGCTTACAACGCTGTAGCGCCTGACCATAAAACAAATAAAGAATTTACCCTAACATTAGCCCGGCTTGTAAAGGAACCCTTTTGGTTCCCTAACACACCAGTTTTCTTTCTGAAACTCATTTTTGGTGAGATGGCCAATACCATTGCAAAAGGAAGCCGGGTATCTTCAAAAAAAATACTGGAAACTGGCTTTAAATTTAAATTCCCTGATCTTGAAAATGCGTTGAGAGATTTGTTGGAGGTCGAATAGATTCTACTATTTATCAAAATCGCCGTTGCCAAAATGTTATGCTACAGCGCTCGGCGAACGTCTCCTGACTTCGCCGTTTTAAATGACAGTCTCCTGACCGTTATCATTCTTATTAAATATTCATTAAAAGCGTATTTTAGTTTTACCGTTCAGAGAACGGTACTTAGTGTGACGAAGTCAGAGACTTCGCCAAGCTTCGTAGCCTCATTTTTTGGCTAGCAGCAGCTCCTAGAAAATAGGAGGGCCGCCTGCTGCAGGCAGGGGATTCAATTTCGTTTAACTTATTACGGCTAAGCGAAGTTAATACTATTCTCCCTTATAAACCACACGCTTCCTCACCGCTGAATAGGCAGTAAAAAATCCAACCGCTTTATCTTTGGGTATAATATTAGTAGGTACATTAGCTGATGGACCGCTAAATATTGGTATCTTCGGATAGTACTCCGAAATAAACCCGTAAATAAATTTCTCATATTCTTCGGTTATACCATCCATTTCCAGTGTTATTACATCCCCTATCCTCACTTTTTCATCTATTTTGTCACCGGAAAAGGTGTAAACAGGAAATCCATCATAATATTTTCCCTCAAATCCGGTATTATCGGCAATATTTATATACTCATACATACTGTCGGTTACCAAAGTGTCATTTTTATAAGCTTTCATGAGGTAAAAATTTCTTCCGCCACCAATTTCCTGAGCAAAAAGGTCAACCAACCATTCCTTACGGTGTGGATTACCGCGATTATATTGAACTTTAATGGAATCAATAGGATTTTCAATGGGTAAAAATGAACTAGCAGTGTAATTTTCCATGGTCCCATCACCATTTACATCCACATTGGATATATTTAAGATATAGGTTTTACCTGGAACTCCGTATACGTTTGGGTCGGTTTCGTAAGTGCCTGGGTTTGCACTATTTTCTTTAAGCGTAAACAGGGTTGTGCCGTCCGAGATTGTTACGAAGGCATTGGAAATTGCATGGCCAGGTTCTTTATTTAAAGCGTCCCCTGAGGTTGATAATCTTACCTTGTGAACAGTGGTGTCAGTATTGATTGAACCATCTATCACGAGTCTAACATAAGTACTGTCCAGTGCAATATCTATTTCTTCCTGACAAGAAACAAGTGCGATCATACAAATCAACGCGATAATAACACTCAGATATAGTTTGTTATATTTTTTCATATGCATATTTCATTAAAATTTGAAGTTATAGGTAATGCTGGGGAAATACTCAAAAGGCAGATACCATCTGGTGGCAACAATCTTATTTGGATCCGTTTCACTTTGAGTGAAATTAAGGATCCAATCGTTATGCCTCCCATAAGCGTTATACATAGAAAAGACTAATTCACCATTCCATTTTTTTGGAAGTTCCCTGATTGAAAGTGACAGATCTAGACGGTGATAATCACGCATCCTGTAACCGTTGCGACCCGAGTATATTTTATTAATATTATTCTCATATACAAATGTGCCTACAGGCGCTGTTATAGGAGCTCCCGTAGCATAAATCCAGGTTGCAGCTATCTGAATCTTTTTAGAAAGATCATAATCTAAAATGATATTAATGTTATTAGGTTTATCATATGGGGAATTATAGACTTTACCATCATTAATGGCCGCAATTTTTCGGGTGGACTTGGAATAGGTATAACTAATCCAGCCATTCAGTCTGCCCTGGTTCTTTTTTAAATACAATTCTAATCCATATGCCTGTGCTTCACCCGTTCTTATTTCACCTTCCATTCGGGGGTTCATTAATAACTCCGCATGATCCTTGAAATCAATTACGTTATGCATTTTCTTATAAAACACTTCTGCTGATGTTTCAATATTATTATTTAAAAAGTTCCGGAAATATCCTGTAGAAACCTGATCGGCCCTTTGGGGAGCAATGTTCGGACTTGCCGGAAACCAAATATCAAGCGGCATACCTCCATTGGAGTTTGAGGCTAACTGCATATACTGTATGGTTCTTGAATAACTGGCTTTAACGGACGATCTGTCATTAATCACATAATTCAAACCTAACCTCGGTTCCAAGCCATCCAACCCATCATAACTATGAAATACCTTACCACTGGGATAATACAAAGTGTCTTTGATATTGTAATCAGAATCGTACTGGTAAAGTGTTCCTTTTCCTATATTCTGAAAGATAGCATATCGTAAACCATATTTTAAGGTAAGTTTATCGCCAATCTTCTGTTCGTTTGAAATGTAAATCGCATATTCAATCTCATAATTTTTGGGATATGGAACGGTTATTTTACCAGTCGCATTTTCCTCCCAGGCATTGCAAGGATTAATATCGTGGTAGGTTGATGAAATACCGAATCTTATGTCGTTATTCGGATTTGGCAAATAGTTAAAGTCCAATTTTACTGTGTAATCAAGTAACCCTGAATTCAATTTATATTTGAAACTGCCCTGAGCTATAGTAAAATCATAATCATATTTCGCCCGGATAGCCGTAATATTCGAAAACAGTTGTTGTGAATACAAATGGTTCCAGCGCAAAGTAACGGTTTGATTTCCATAACCAAAATCGAATCCGCCTTGCCCCAACTTATCTCTACCCAGGTAAGCTGAGAGAAACACCCTGTTATTTTCATTGAACTGATGGTTTAACTTCAGGTTAAGATCATAAAAATACATCGCAGTCTTTTTAAGATTGGTATCTTTAGCCATTTTGAAAAATAAATCGGCATAAGACCTGCGTCCTGAGATAAGAAACGACGTTTTTTCATTGCCTATCGGACCTTCGAGTGTAAGACGACTGGAAATAAGTCCAATACCCCCCGTAGCAGAAATTTTCTTTGTATTACCTTCCTTCATGCGAACATCAAGTACTGATGATAACCTACCACCGTAACCAGCGGGAATATCTCCTTTATAAAGTTTAACATCTTTAACCGCATCGTTATTGAAGACCGAAAAGAAACCCATTAAATGAGACGCATTATAAACTGTGGCTTCATCCAGTAAAATTAAGTTCTGATCACTACCGCCCCCACGTACACTGAAACCCGATGACCCTTCACTGGTAGGTAAAACACCCGGCAACATCTGAATAACTTTAATTACATCTACTTCGCCCATCAACGCCGGTATCTGTTTAATAGTTTTCATGTCGAGCTTGGCAACGCTCATCTCGGCTTTTTTAACATTTGCATCAACACGTTCACTGGTAATCACCACTTCTTCAATTTTCTTTTTCTCTACGGCAAGTTCTACGTTTATGGAAACTCCGGCTTGCAAATCCAATTGCTTTTGCTGCGATTCGTAACCGGTATAACTATAAGTAACGTTATATTTCCCAGCTTGCAGACTTATGGAGTAAAAACCATATACATTGGTAACCGTTCCAGTCTTCAATTCCTGAATATAAACAGTTGCTCCGATCAGAGACTCTCCATTTTCGGCATCCTTTACGTATCCACTAATGGTGAACCGTGCTGAGTTATTGTTATCTTTACTTTTCGCGGGACAAATTGCCACAAACGCAAGTACAATCATTACAAGAAACCTAATTTTTTTATTCATAACATCAATTTATTTGATTGGCTAACTAAAAAAAATTCAAATTAATAAAAAGTGAACGATAAACAGATCTTTCAAAGGATTAATACTCCTTTAACGAAAAGATCTCTTTCTAAGTATCAGTTGTATAGTGCATTATTGTATCTTGTTTAAAAAATACTTCATAGTGTAAAATCACTTTCTTCTATAAATGGTGTGCCAAAAGTAAATTAGTTGGTAGTTACTTTTATTAAATTTTCGGCGAAACAGCCATTTTTATAGACGAACCGGTAAAAAAAATACTCAGGTAGGAAAAGACAGCACAAATTTGGGGAAGTTGCAGGAAAAAGAGAAAAAATGTAAAGGTGAAAGCAAATTTCTTAACGTTGCCTCACCCCCGGCCCCTCTCCTGAAGAGGCTGTGTAAAAATGAATAAAAAAA
>CAYZNC010000371.1:0-6643 GCA_964478555.1 uncultured Bacteroidales bacterium
GGCAATATCAAATATTTTGAGAAGCGGGTTGGTTGGTGTTTCGATCCAAACCATCTTTGTTGAAGCGGTGAATGCCTTTTGAATACTTTGAATATCGGCAAAATCAGTCAAAGAGAATTGGATATTCAATGGTTCAAAAACCTGGGCGAACAATCTGTATGTGCCGCCATACATATCTTCGGGCACAACCACATGATCACCCGGGCGAAGTAAAGATAATACAGCATGCTCGGCTGCAAGACCGGAGGCGAAAGTTAAACCGAATTTACCTTCTTCGAGCGATGCCAGACAGGTATCGAGTGCTGAACGGGTAGGGTTATCCACTCTTGTATATTCATATCCTTTATGTTTTCCCACTGCTTCCTGGGTAAAGGTTGATGTCTGATAGATTGGAACTATGGTTGCACCGGTAGCTTTGTCTGCTTCCTGTCCTACCCGAATAGCTTTAGTTTCAAAATGCATGATGTAAGTTAATTAATGTGATTACATAAATTCTAATAGTTTTACAAGAAATATATAAATATCTTATTTAATGTATATTATTGTCTTGATACTTGGTTCTTTCTTCTTGTATCTATTTGATTACAAAGATACGTTATAAAATGAATACCGGAACCTCTGCTTAAAAAATTCAGGGAGTTCCGGTATTGGCAAAATAGCCATTCAACCACTATCTTTAAGGTTTGTTTTCTATTATTTAAAATGGATTAAAGTTTTAAAGGGCGAGTTGGTAAATCAAGACCTCAAAGGTTTTGAAAACCTTTGAGGTCTCATGCTTCAAAAGTCTTATAAGTGCTGCCCGTCTTAAACAACGGCCTGCTTGGTTTGTACCTGGCTATCTTCAAAATTGTAAAGAAGTGTAGAAAGGTAACGTTCGCCGGTATCAGGTAGAATTACGACAATATTTTTGCCCTTATTTTCCGGTCGTTTTGCAACCTGTAATGCCGCAAAAACTGCCGCTCCGGAAGAAATACCTACAATCAAACCTTCAGTTCTTGCCAGCGCACGGCCAGTTTCAAAAGCTTCTTCATTTTTAACCGTTATAATTTCATCGATAATATTCCTGTTTAGAATTTCAGGAATGAAATTTGCTCCAATTCCCTGTATTTTGTGTGGGCCTGGCTTTCCGCCGGAAAGTATGGCTGAATCTGCTGGTTCTACAGCGATTGCTTTAAATTTGGGATTTCTTTTTTTGATTACTTCGGCTACTCCGGTTATGGTACCACCGGTTCCTATGCCGCTCACCAGAATGTCTACCTTACCATCCGTATCTTTCCAAATTTCTTCGGCAGTGGTTGTGCGGTGAATTTCTGGGTTGGCAGGGTTTTTAAATTGCTGAGGAATAAATGAATTTGGAATGGAATTTTTCAATTCTTCAGCCTTGTTAACGGCTCCGTTCATACCTTCCGGACCTGGAGTAAGCACTATCTCAGCTCCCAGTGCTTTGAGCAGATTTCTGCGTTCAATACTCATCGTCTCAGGCATGGTAAGAATGAGTCGATAGCCACGTGCCGCAGCGACAAATGCGAGTGCTATACCCGTATTACCGCTGGTTGGTTCTATAATAACTGTGTCTTTTTTGATTAGCCCTTTTTGCTCGCCATCTAAAATCATGGAGTAGCCGATGCGATCTTTGACACTTCCGCCAGGATTGAAATATTCGAGCTTGGCGATAATGGTTCCTAATGCATTATTTTCTTTATTGTAATTGGATAACTCCAGTAAAGGCGTATTGCCAATTAGGTCGGTTAAATGTTTTGCTATCCTTGCCATAATATTTTATGTTTAAAATTATAGAACAAAGTTGCAAATTCATTCATTTTTCCGAAATCCCGTCTATATGGTATATTGTATACCACAAATAAGGTATGGGGGAAATAAATACTTGCGATTAAATTAAATATTAAAAATTTTGAACCACACGCGTTTGGAAACGCGCGCGAGCATGAGGTTACGAAATGCTTATTCTTACATCGTCTGCTTCATTGTCAATATCGTCCAACAAATCGTTGGCTAGGGCATCATCCTAAACATGGTTATTTATTTATAATTTGGATTGTTTTTTTCTCTACTTTAAATTTTAGCTGCATTGGATCTAAAACGAAATGTAATGCTTGGGTTAAGGAACGGCGACTGAAATAACCGTGATAGAATCTACCTGAGAGGCCGTTGTATTTTATGGTTACATCAAATTGACGTTCCATTTCGGCAATCACATCTGTTAATGGTGCATTATTGAACCAGAAATCGCCCTGCTGCCATTTACCTTCATGTTCCTGTTCTGCTTTTGTGATACGAACAGTTGATCCTTTGCTGGTTTGTGCTTTCATACCGGGTTTTAGCAGTACCGAATTACCAGACATAACGGCTACTTTGCCTGTTTCGCAATATACTTCCAGGCAATTGTTGCGTGAAAAAACATTGAATGTCGTTCCCAGGACCGTAACTTTGCCTGTTTCCGTGATTACTTCGAATTTGCTTCCTTTCATAACCCTAAAAAAAGCTTCTCCTTCTAACTGAACCCGGCGGTTTTTACTCCAGTTATTTTTATTAAACTTGATTGTTGATGCAGCATTAAGGTTTACCTGAGAACCATCGGGAAGTTCTATAGTTACCATTTGAGCAGGTGGGCACCATACTTTGGTATCTCCCATAATGAAAATCCAGGATGATATGCCAATGAATAAAGCTATACCTGCTGCAATTGCATAAACCAAACGATTCAAAGATCTTTTTGTGGCAACCTTCTTTATATTTAGCTGTGCTTCAAAATTTGCCCATGCATGTTCCCTTGTAATTATTGCCGGAACCCGGAGAACCTTAAGCAGGTTTGTCAGTTCTTTTTCGTTATATTTTTCTCCCGTGTTCGACATGGTTTTGGTCGCTTTTAATGTAAATACGCACCGGTTTATTTACACCCTACTAAAATTTTAAAAAAAATGGGAATTACTTGAAACCTTCAACGGGAATTAGTCTACGAAAGTATATCCTATGAAACCTTACAGAGTGTTAATTCATATAGTGAGACGAAGCGAATGCTCCCCCATTGGAGAATGCAATAAAATCCCAGCGGGATGACAGTATGGTAGTAAGCGATAATCAGTATGTATTAGCGGTGCATGAACGCATTTGATTAGAAGGATAATCCTGCATGCACCGTAATGCTCATTCCAAGATTATAGCATTCGCCGCAACGATATTTTATAGCTTTTATCCATATAATTCGTGCTGCGAAAGAAGAGTTATTCCAATAATTCAACTACCATACTGTCAATCCTACGGATTTGGTTTAGTAATGCTACCAATCCCTTTTGAATATTTGTTAAAACCCTTCTCTTCACGGCTTGTCAGCCAGTTAGTGTAGGTTTGGGGTTAAATAATGGTTTGTCTAAAAAGTAAAATTGAGGAAGATATTATATGAGAAGCCCATTCCATATACCGTATTTTCCTCCACCGGGTTGATACCTTGATTGATATCCTGGTAAGGAGTGGGAGAGAGCTGATCGAAACGATTGATGATGTTTTTGTTATTCAGTATATTGAAGAAATTGCTCCCTATTTTTAATTCGGTTTTACCTAAATGAATTGCATAATTCAAACCTGCATCAATACGGAAATACTCAGGTAGGTGGGTGCTATTTTTTTGATAATCTGGGCTTAATTGAAGGTTATTATCCAGTACATGTTCGTCCCAAACTCCACCGGAGCCATATATACTACTTAAACTTAAAACACAGTTCCCTATTTTTAGTAGATTAAGTAATTTTATTTCATGCACCTGGTCATCATTAGAAGGATAGCTCGTTGTTGCGCCCTTCTTTTTCACTTCATCCAGAGACTGTGCAAAGGTGTATGAGGCCCACAGCTGGTAATTTCCAATCGTTTCCTTGATCAATATATCCACACCTTTTACGTCAGTATCATATAACGAACTGGCATTAATAATCTTTACCGCATTGGTGGTATTCCTGTACTCTTCGGATGAGGTGATTAAATTATCCGTTTTTTTATAATAAAATTCAACATCCAGGTTTAGGTTGGTGAGGATTGTGTAATTGGCTCCACCACTCACTGAGTAAGATGACACTACAGGCGTTTTTTTGCCATCGCTGATGGCCCACACGCTTCTATAATCACCTGTTTGTACCAGGTTAATTTTATTTACGAATTGAAAATAGTTACCAGCATTAGCTTTTAAAGTAAAGGAGGGACTTAATTTACATAGCGCCGCAATCCGAAACTCAGGATACGATTTTTTTATAATACTATATCTGCTAAAACGCAGCCCTGGTTTGATGTTCCAGTTTTCTCCCGAAAATTGATATTGAAACCATGCTGAGTTTAACAGGGCTTTGTTATTATACAGCCGGAAAGTGTCGATTAAAACTGTTTCATTAGTTTTTTTTTGTGTGGTATAATGGTATAAAGAATTGAAAGACTGTAAGGTAAAACCTGTTTCCAGTTGCTGTCCCCCGGACATTTCAAAAGTGTTATTCCAGGTTAGTGTTGCATTATTTAAAAATGAGTTGATAATAGAAGATCTGGTAATATTATAAACAACTTGTCCTGTACCTACAAGTTTGTTGCGTGTTCGAAGCATACTATCTTCAAAAGCATAGTTAAATGAGGTTTTGGATGCGCCTGTAATAAATTCTGAATTCCACACCGGGAGAATTTTACAAGTCCATCTCAAACTTCCGCCCCGTGTTCCCCAGGTTGTATTTTCTTTCATTTTGGGATAGACCTGCATTTGCAGAAATCCCAGCTTGTCCGAACTTTCAAAAGCACTTACGGAAACATTGTTGTTCTTCGATGGTTTAAAGGTCAGCTTTGTATTTAAATCGTTGTAAAAATAGAAAGGGTCATCAGCACGTGAGGTAAATGCAACAGGTGGATTTTTATAATAGGAGGTGAAATCGTACCGTGCGTTTTCAAACATGGTATTGAACAGAGGTGTTTGAACTTTATCAGTATAGGAGCGCCGGCCCGAAAAAAGGAAAGAGCATTTATTTTTGATAATGGGTATCTCTACTTTGGCATCTGCAGCAAGCATGTCGACTCCGATATCAACCACAGGTTTTTGCATATTGCCCGATTTACCAGTAATTTCAATGATACCGGATGCACTTCCTCCATAATGGGCATCGAATCCACTTTTATATACCTCGATATCCTTTACTGCTTTAATATTAACGGAACTGAAAGCGCCAAAAAAATGGTCCATCTGGTATAAAGTAAAGCCATCATAAATGATAAGTGATTTGTCAGGGGGAGATTTGCGTATACTGAAACCACCTGAATTTTCGTGGGTGGCATCAATTCCGGGAAGCATCTGTAGCGGAGCCAGAATGTCAAGCTGGGTTAACGAAGGAATATTAATCATTTGTGAGGGGCTAAATTTAATCCTGCCAGCATTCATTCCGCTATTGTCAAAGACTTCAATTTTTTCCTGTATTACAATTGCCTGAAGTTCTTCGATACGAGGTTCGAGATAAAAAGTTTGTAATTCAGGTGTGGCTTGGGGTTGCGCCCTGCCTATCAGCGGCCTGTAACCCAAATAATTAATTGCAAAGTACACACTGTCTGCAGCGTTCATTTGAATCCGGAAATAGCCATCGGTGCTGGTTGTTGTGCCTAAATTATTTTTTGAAATATAGATGGTTGCATAGGGTAGGGCCTCACCGCTATTTTTATCTTTTACAAGGCCGTAAATGTATACTTTGGGCTTTTCGATTATTTTTTTTTCAGGAACAATGGGTGCGATGCTCTCTTCCTGTTTGGGTTTCTGTACATCGGGAATAATCATATATACATCGCCCATACGCTGAACCTTGAAACCAGTGCCATCCATAAGTATCGACAAAGCTTCATCAACAGAGGCTTTAGAAATGGTTTTGTTGATAATAGTTTTGTCAGCAATCTGCGTATCGAAAGCGATTTTAAGATTATACCTCGACGATAAAGTATTAAGCGCTACAGTTAGAGGCTGATTCGAATAATTTACAGATAATTTTTGGCCGAAAGTATGGACGTGTATCAACCAAAAGACAATTATCAGTGTCTTTCCTGGCAGGTTTGATATATAAAATCTAGTTAACAAATACTGTAAAATTAAAAGCTTTTGATATAATACGCACAAGATGTTAAAAACCCTGCTTAATTATAACAGTATCTTTCATAATGCTGTATGTCAGACTCATAGGAAGGCAAACTTGATCGAGCGCTTCTTTAAGTCCTGATTTATTAAAATAGCCGGTATAACGGCGGTCTGATAAATTTCTGGCAATAATTACATTAAATTGCCGTGCAATTTCATCGAATACCAGGTTGAGGTCGGCATCATTGTAGGAAAAGTTACCATTTATCCAAGATACTTTATTGGTTGGCGCATCAAATTTAACGGGTTCTTCTTGATGTTCCTTTTTTACGGCTGCTCCTTTGGTAAGCACAATCTTTTCGGTACCTGGAATTTGAACGGCAACTTTGCCGGAAATACAGTGAACTTCAAAATATTTTTCACGAGAAAAAACATTGAACTCAGTGCCCAGCACAGTAATTGTTTTACCTAACGAAAATATTTCAAAATTGTTGCCTTTGGTAACCTTAAACAATGCTTCGCCGGATAGTTCAACTTTGCGTGAAG
>CAYZNC010000372.1:0-6641 GCA_964478555.1 uncultured Bacteroidales bacterium
ATCGGTAGAAAATCATAATTAACGCTATGCCTTCAAAGCCCGTTAGGGCTGACATATATTTCTAATAGCGATGAAAATGCCTATCAATATGTAAATTATATAAATCTGTCATTGGTAGCAGAGCGAAGAATCTAAATATTTTTACGGATAGTAGTGATAAAAAATAAAACCTGCCAGTGTCCAAAAACGCTGGCAGGTTTTTAATTAATCATTTTATCCTTATTCCATTTCAAGCACCACAAAATTCTTTGGGAAAGCTTCGCCCGGTTTGGCATAAACCTCTTTAACAACGCCATCACTCACGGCCTTCACGGTATTCATCATTTTCATGGCTTCGAAAACCAACAGAAGTTGCCCGGCCTTAACCTTATCACCTTTTTTTACGCTTACTTTAACCGTAGTACCGGGTAGATATGCAAGAATTTTCCTTTCATCTGCTTTTTGCCAAGGTTTACGATTCTCGAATTTGGTAGTAAAAAGGGTTTGATACTTGGTTTCATTGATATCCAAAGTTTTAAATTCCTTTTTTTCGTCCTTATCTTTAGTTTGCATTTGTATTTTTTTAACCCCAACCCCTTAAAAAAGGGGCTATAACAGTTTCGTAATAATTAAAAGTTAGCAATCATGGTTAATACGAAACTTTAGCCCTCCTTCTCAAGGAGGGATGGGAGGTTTTAAACTCAAAATTCTTTACTTAGTTTAAAATGGTGGAATGCCGTGTTTTTTCTTTGGCATACCGGTATCCTTGAAGGTAGATACTTCGAGGCCATGCAGTATCCGGGCTCTTGTTTCATGTGGCTCAATTACGGCATCGATATAACCCTTGGAAGCAGCAACATAAGGATTCGCAAATTTATCTTTATATTCCTGTACCTTTTGCTGACGCATCTTTTCAGGATCTTCGGCAGACGATATTTCCTTGCGGAAAATGATGTTAGCAGCACCTTCAGGTCCCATAACAGCAATTTCGGCACCTGGCCATGCAAATACGAAATCAGCACGTAAATGGCGGGAACCCATTGCGATATAGCCTCCACCGTATGCTTTACGAAGAATCAAGGTAATTTTTGCAACGGTAGCTTCGCTATAAGCATATAAAATTTTAGCACCGTGACGGATTACGCCGGCATGTTCCTGATCGATACCAGGCAAGTAACCGGGTAAGTCAACCAGTGTAACAATAGGAATATTAAAAGCATCGCAGAAGCGTATAAAACGAGCAATTTTATCGGATGAATCCACGTCAAGTACACCTGCAAGCACTAATGGCTGATTACAAACAAAACCTACCGTTTCACCTCCTATACGTCCGAAACCAACTACTGCATTTGCAGCCCAAAGTTCCTGAACTTCAAGAAAATCTGAATCGTCCACCAGGCTTCTCACAACATCACGAACATCATAAGGCAACTTCGGATCGCCAGGTACAATTTCTTCGATTTTCAACTCACTCGTAGGCAGTTTTGGCGCTAATTTTTTTGCTTTTTGTGTATTGCTTAACGGAATAAAACTTAAAAGCTTTGTAATCTGATCGAAACATTCCTGCTCACTTTCGGCATAAAAATGCGCGTTACCGGTAATGGTGCTGTGAACTCTTGCACCACCCAAATCCTCCATAGAAATTTCTTCACCCAAAACAGTTTTAATAACCTCGGGGCCAGTAATAAACATTTTGGAAATTTTATCCACTACAAATACAAAATCGGTAAGTGCGGGGGAATAAACTGCACCACCGGCACAGGGACCTAGAATTACTGAAATTTGAGGGATTACTCCTGAATTAAGCGTATTACGGAAAAATATTTCTCCATATCCTGCAAGAGAATTAACACCTTCTTGAATACGGGCTCCTCCTGAATCGTTGATACCAATGAGCGGCATCTTCATTTTCAGCGAGTGATCCATTATTTTGGTGATTTTACGTGCATGCATTGATCCCAGTGAACCGCCTGCAACCGTAAAGTCCTGAGCATAGATACAAACGGGCTGATTGTTAATAGTACCGGTACCGGTAATAACTCCATCACCGGCCAGTGTAACCTTATCCATATTAAAATCTCTGGCATCGTGTTCAACAAAAAGGTCATATTCGTTAAATGAACCTTCGTCGAGGATAGAGGTAATTCGCTCACGCGCTGTAAGCTTGCCCATTGCAATTTGTTTTTCAATGGCCTTTTCTCCTCCTCCTTGTTCAACAAGCTCCCTACGTTTTTGGAGCTCCAGAATCTTGTCATCAAGTGGCATAATTAAAGTTTTAGTTACTAAAATCTGTGTTAATTAAATTTTTATAAAAAAAAGATTACAACATTACAAAAACTAAACCAGTAAAGAAAATTCTGTGACAATTTCTTACAATTCGGGGTTATACTTTTGATATAGAATAGCATAAGGCTAAAAGATGATGTTTCCGCCGGTATTTGAGCGGAGCCGAAACAATTTCAATGCAAAACCCTTATTTTGGCGCCACCCGATACAGGTATAATGAAATTACGGCAAAAATAATGTTTGGTATCCAGGCTGCCAGGGATGGACTTAACTTGCCGCTTAAGGCGAACTGTGAAGAAAACTGCATAAATAAAATGTAACCAAAGCTCAATGCCAGTCCAGCTCCAATATGCATACCTATCCCACCGCGTATCTTACGGGACGATAGCGTTACCCCAATCATGGTTAGAATGAAAGTTGAGAAAGGAAAAGCAAGACGCTTTGCCCGTTCTATAAGATACAAACCAATATTATCTGCTCCCTGTAACTGGAGCACTTTGATATACTTATTCAAGTCGCCAATGCTCATAGCATCTACAAAGTTATCACGACGCTTGAACTCATCCGGACCAATATTAAGTGTCGTATCAAGCACATCTCCCCTTACCAGTTTTTCCTTCAGGCTATCGATGGTACGAATATAATAATTATGAACCGTCCATTTCTTTTTAACTGCGTTCCACTGGATATAGTCGGACATGAGTTTTTTTACCAGCAAATCACCTTTAAATTTTTCCATCGAGAATTTATAGCCAATTTCCGATAAGTTGTTAAAAGACTCCATATAAATATAGACTCCTGGCTCAATCTGTTTATGAATGTTGGGCTTATTATATTCGTAAGGCTTATTGTGAACATATGTTTCTTCAAAAGCAAGACGCTTCCTGTTGGCCCCCGGGATCACATAATTACTAAGGCTAAATGAAAAGGTAGAAATCAGTCCGGCTGAAATCAAATAAGGGTACATAAGTCGCCGAAAACTCATTCCACTGTTCAGAATAGCAACAATTTCAGTATCATACGCCATTTTTGAAGTGAAGAAAATAACGGAGATAAAGGTGAACAATGAACTGAAAAGAACCGCAAAATAAGGAATGAAATTAAGATAATATTCAAATATAATCTGCTTGAATGTAGCGCCTTTTTCCATGAAATCATCAATCTTTTCCGCCAGGTCGAAAATTACGGCAATGCATATAATGAGCATTAATGCAAAGAAAAAGGTACCCAGAAATTTCCGGATAATGTAATAATCTATTATTTTAAGTTTCCATTTGTTCATAAACGATTGTTCAATTGTTTTATCATTGTATTTTTCCACGTATAAAAATTACCTTCTTTAATTTTCTCACGGGCTTGTTTCATAAGTTCCAAATAGAAAGCCAGATTATGAATACTTGCAATTTGCGCACCAAGCATTTCTTTATTCATATTGAGATGACGAAGATATGCTTTTGAATACGTCTTGTCTACAAAAGATGTACCATCGGGGTCGATTAAGGAAAAATCATCCTTCCATTTTTCATTTCTGATATTTATAATGCCCTGGCTGGTAAACAGCATCCCATTACGACCGTTTCGTGTTGGCATAACACAGTCGAACATATCAACGCCAAGCGCAATGCTTTCAAGTAGATTCACAGGAGTTCCCACACCCATTAGATAACGGGGCTTACTTAAAGGTAAAATTTCGTTCACTACCGAAATCATTTCATACATCATGTCTATAGGTTCTCCCACTGCCAACCCTCCTATAGCGTTACCCTCACAATTTTTATTAGCTATATATTCGGCCGATTTAATACGCAGATCCTTATAAACACTTCCCTGAACTATAGGAAATAGAGCTTGGCCGTATTTGTAGAGTGGTTCGGTAGCATTAAAATGATCGATACACCTGTCAAGCCACGAATGAGTGAGCGCAATTGATTTTTGCGCATATTTATAATCTGAAGGATAAGGTGCGCATTCGTCCAGAACCATCATGATATCTGATCCGATAATTCTTTGTATGTCAATCACATATTCAGGGGTAAACAAGTGCTTTGATCCATCAATATGCGATTTGAAAATTACACCATCTTTCGTCAATTTACGGTTGTCGGCAAGTGAAAATACCTGATAGCCACCACTGTCGGTTAAAATTGGAAGTTCCCAATTCATAAACTTATGTAAACCTCCAACCTGTTTTAAAACATCAAGTCCGGGTCTGAGATATAAATGATATGTATTTCCAAGGATGATCCTGGCCATAATATCAGCCACTAATTCTCTGTGATGCACTCCCTTTACACTGCCAAGCGTGCCTACAGGCATAAAAATAGGCGTTTCGATATTGCCATGGTCGGTTTGAATTAAACCACACCTCGCCTTCGATTCTTTATCAGCGTACAGAATATTGAATTGCACCGGATTAAATTTTGGCCTCAAAGATATAACAAATGAAATTTCCCTGATTAGAAACTCACATAAAATTATAAAAGAGTGATTCATAATAATTCACACGTCTTTACTATATTTTCCTGTTTGGAGGGCTTCGCTATAATTTTGGAGAGACCTCAAAGGTTTTGAAAACCTTAGAGGTCTGATCTGCATCACTTTCATGGAATAGAAGCGATAGCAATGTTATAGGAAAATACCAAAAATTTTACTATATTTAAAATTATAGAAATTGGGTTAAGTAATTTTGTAAGCATAAACTAAAGTTGGGCAGCATTATCTTTTTTAAACACTAAGCCCTTAGAATACAGCTGATGTGAATAATTATTCATTTCTATTAAATAAACCTTACTTTTAACCATTTCGTAATACAAAATATTTTAATAAACTTGTGATGTCTTTTAAGAGAAAAAAACGTGGAAGAATTATTGCTGAGATTTACTACCTACGATAGAGTTATTTTAATCATATTAATATTTACACTCATCGTTCAATTTATTTACTATTTGTTGATCTACACACGGGTGCAACTGTTCGATAGTAAACGGAAGAAAATAACGCTTATAAAAGAGCCGGTTTCAATTGTTATTTGTGCCCGTAATGAAGCCGAAAATTTAACCAATTATCTGCCGTTGATTTTAGAACAGGATTATCCCAATTATGAGGTACTGGTTGTGAATGATTGCTCGGATGACGACAGTCAGGATATATTGGAAAAACTCCAGGAGAAATATCCGCATTTAAGGACTACGGTTATTAAACACGACGAAAAATTTACACATGGCAAAAAGCTCGCGCTTACCCTTGGCATTAAAGGTGCTAAGAATGAGTGGCTTTTGCTGACCGATGCCGATTGTCGACCTTCCGGGACACAATGGCTTTCTACTATGCAGCGCAATTTCACAGAAACAAACAGTATAGTACTCGGTTATGGCGGATATAATAAAGAAAAAGGCTTTTTGAACAAACTGATCCGGTTTGATGCCTTTTTTATTGCCCTGCAATACTTTAGCTTTGCATTAATTAAAGTTCCCTACATGGGTGTTGGCCGTAATCTCGCTTACCGTAAATCAGTATTTATCAGGAATAAAGGATTTGCTACACATGCGCACCTTCAGTCAGGCGACGATGATTTATTTGTTAATGAAATCGGCAATGGGAAAAATACGACGGTTGAATTTGATGCTGAAGCGCACACCTATTCAGTACCAAAAAAGAAATTCAGATATTGGACCAATCAGAAAAGACGTCATTTTTCAACCAGTTCTCTTTATAAATTCAAACATAAATTTTTATTAAGCTCCGAATTATTCAGTCGATTTTTATTTTACGCCTGCATTATCTTATTGATAATAAATCCAAATACATGGATTGTTGGAGTTGTTGCTTATATTATTCGGCTAATCATTCAGTTAATAGTCTTTAATGGAGCTATGAACAGGCTCAAAGAGAAAAAATTATTGCTATTTTCTATTTTATTTGACATCATATTACCATTAATAAGTATATTTTTGTATTTGGTTCAGACATCTAATTCAAAACACTATCGATGGAAATAACTTCCAACTTATCTGAAAAGGCACAATATGATTATGAGTTAGTGTTACAGGCTATTGCAGGAGATCAAAAAGCTTATGCTGAACTTTTGGGAAGATACAGAGACGCTATTTATTTTATGTTACTCAAAATGGTTAATAACCCCAGCGATGCTGAAGATTTAACCATTGAAGCATTTGGTAAGGCCTTCAAAAATATTGCCCAATACACTCCTAACTATGCATTTAGTACCTGGTTGTTTAAAATAGCCACCAATAATTGCATCGATTTTATTCGGAAAAAAAAGTTAAACAATATATCGCTGGATCAGTCAGCACACCACGAAGATTCGGTTCCAATGACCATTCCTACAGACACATTGGATCCCGAAGAAGACCTGA
>CAYZNC010000373.1:0-1797 GCA_964478555.1 uncultured Bacteroidales bacterium
TTAACCAAAAGGATGAAAATATCTGTACCATTTTCCTGTTTACGCGCAACCCACGATTGATAATATGCATCTTGGACATTAAACAATGTTTCACTTTTATTTTTAATGGTTTTACAATTGTTCAGACACATACTAAGAACCATTATTACGGAAAAAGCGATATATTTACAGGGCATAAAGTGATGATTTTTATGAGTAAAGTTCTTTATTTATTTTGATTTTTTTAACATTAATTGAGCCTATTTTGTTTTTTAACTATAAAATTTACTTAAAATGAAAAAGTTACATTATTTTTTTCTGGGTAGCATGTTTGTGGTGATTTTTATTTTGATGCCCATAGGTGGTTGTAAAAAGAGTCCATCGATCCCTCAGGCGCCTGTAGCCATTGATACAGGGTCATTGGAAATAAACCAATTTATCTATTATAATTTAAGCGCGTATTATTTATGGACAGACAGTGTTCCAAAACTCGACTACTATGTTTATTTTCATAATAGTTCTGATAGTGTCAATAATTTCTTAAGTCAGTATAAGGACCATGCGCAATTATTTTATAGTTTATTGTATAAGTATCCAAACGTTGATAGAAATTCTTGGATTGTGGATGATTATGTAGCATTGTTGAATCTTTTCCAGGGTATAACCAAATCACTGGGGTATAGCTATGGATTGGGACTAATAGGTTCAACTCATAATGTTTTTGGATATGTACAATACGTAGTAAAAGGGTCGCCGGCAGATAATGCTGGGGTTAAGCGAGGAGATGTTTTTATAAAAATTAATAACCAGCAGTTAACAGATGCCAACTATCAGACTTTACTAACAGATAGTGTTGGTTATACACTGTCGTTTGCCACTATTGCAAATCATACCATTACGCCAAATGGTAGAACTGCGAGCATGGTTGCAACCGTGGTGTATGAAAACCCTGTTTATTATGATACCATTTTTAATGTGAACAATTATAAGGTTGGCTATCTTGTCTACAACGGGTTTATTGGAGATTATGACATTCAGCTCAACCAGGTTTTCAGCACTTTTAAGGGAGCAGGTGTGAATAAACTTATTCTTGATCTGCGATATAATGGAGGAGGCGCAATACAATCGGCACTGTATCTTGCGAGTATGATATACACAACGGCCGGTGGTAAAGTTTTTACAAAATATAATTATAACAATGCGTATGCAAATTATTTAATGAATAATTTTGGGCCCAGTAAGTTTACGGATTATTTTACTGATATTATAGCCCAAGACGGCACTGCTCCCCAAACACCTATCAGTAACCTTGGTTTAACTGATTTATATGTAATTACTACTCACAATACAGCCTCGGCCAGTGAGCTTATCATCAATGGTTTACGTCCTTACATTAACGTTGTTACCATAGGCGACACCACGTATGGTAAAAATGTAGGTTCGATGACTATTCCGGATTACTTATATGATGCAAATGGAAATTTAATATATGATGCAAATGGATATCCTGAAGTTAATCCAAACAATAAATGGGCTTTGCAACCAATTATATTGAAAATGAGTAATTCCCAGAATCAATCTAATTACGGTATTGTTGGGTTTGCGCCAACTGTTTATGCTCCGGAAGATATTGGCAACATACTGCCTTTTGGCAATCCCAATGAAACGATGTTAAAAGCTGCCGTAAATTACATACAGGGATTAAAATCGGCCCCCGCACCATCCCGTGGTTTCCGTAAGTTTGCTGATTCGAAGGATCGTATTCCTCACAGCAAAGAAATGTATACAAATAAGCCTATCCAAAAGGGTTTTCTAAAA
>CAYZNC010000373.1:1897-6631 GCA_964478555.1 uncultured Bacteroidales bacterium
TTTTCTAAAAAAGAAATCGGGTCGGAAATAGATTTTAGATAGATCCGACTTAAATATATTAAAAGCTTACAAAGCATTAAAAAGAAGTAAACTCTTTTTAATGCTTTTTTTATGTTTGCTTGGGATTAAGCGCAACCTAATTCGTAAAATCTCGTTAAAGCAATATAATGCCAGTGACATGTGAGCGTGTAAAGTCCTGGCGATCAGAAAAATGAATTTGATAAATGGTTTAAAACTAACAAAAATGAAAAATTGGAAATCTTATTTGTTCCTATGCTTAATTGCTTCGTATTTGTTAGCAATAAATAGCTGCAAACCAACCAACAGTATTGAGGAGGGCCCATCTCTTCCGCCTCAGGAATCGATGAATATGAATTTCGATTTTAATCAACTAAAATCCGCATCCGTTACTGATACTACACTGCCATATCATACCCGTGCTGTTCTGGTAACTTCATATTGGTCAACTGTAGCAGGGATTCAGACATCTGTGCCCACTGCTGCATTTAAAGCAGCAATAAATCAAACACCTGTACATGCGGATTCCATATGGATATGGTCGTATGATTTTAGTTTAGGAAATAACAACTTTTTAGCCACATTAAAGGGCCAGGTAAAAGGTGATTCGGTACAATGGAAAATGTACCTTTCCAAAGTGGACGCTACTCCTTCCATTAGTAATTTCCTGTGGTTTGAAGGTAAATCGCATATTGCACTTACAGGAGGATGGTGGATTATTTATTATCCAATGTCGGTGAATAGCGAAATTGTTAGCGAAGCATCATTGCTGATCAGATGGTCAATTACCAATGATCGGGAAAGATGGCTGCAATATACCTATGTGGCCGATAAAGTATGGGGTACTAATTCTTATATTGATAATATTAATAAAGGGGGATATATAAAATACGGTTTAAAGGGTAATTCAGTGTATGATGCCTATTATGATATCTATTCGCAGGCGGAAGGAAACCTGTTTGAAATCCTTTGGAACAGAAGCAACCGATCCGGACAAATTAATCTAAATAGCTCCACAGTGGGCTGTTGGGATATCAGTTTAGCAGATAAAGCAACTTGTGACTAACCAATCAATCAAGTAAATAAATGCTGAGCGTAGTGGTTGACTACGCTCTTTTTATTTATATTCCTAAGTAGAAGGCTCCTGCTGGCTTAAACAATGAAAGCTTCCCAAACCCCATACAATATCGATGGAATTAATGCCTATTACCTCACGGTCGGCAAATAACGAAGTGAGGATTTCCATGGCAATCTCATCCTGGATACATTGGAATAAAGGCACAATTACTGCATGATTTGAAATATAAAAATTGGCATACGAGGCAGGTAATCTTCTTCCCCCGAAGTATTGCGGATTAGGCATGGGTAATTCAGAGATATTTAGTTGTTTGCCATTGAGTAACCGCATCTTTTTAAGTTTTTTGAGGTTGTTCTGTAATGGCAGGTAATTTTCATCATTTTCATTGGTTTCTATCGCAGTTATTATGGTATCGGTGTTAACGAACCTTGTAATATCGTCTACATGTCCATCCGTATCATCACCGGCGATCCCATCGCTTAACCAAAGAACCTGTTCAACGCCATAGTATTCCCTAAGGTATTGCTCAATTTCTTTCTGGCTAAGATGTTGATTGCGGTTTTTATGCAACAGACAAGCCGTGGTACTTAACAGGGTCCCGTTACCATTAAACTCAACTGAACCACCCTCCATCACAATTTTGGGATGAAAAACCGGGTATCCGAAATGTTTTGCAATCTTTTCAGGAATTTGGTTATCGAGTTCGGCCGGATATTTTCCACCCCAGGCATTGAACTCCCAGTTCACAATTGCTTTCTTGTCTTTAGCGCTTGGATTTATTACGAATGCAGGACCATGGTCGCGACACCACACATCATTACTGGGATGCATATAAAATTCAACCTGTTTTAAATCAACAGCCGCTTCTTTTAACTGGTTAATGAGCTTTAGTTTATTGGTTTCATCCGGGACATTGATCCTGACCTTTTCGCCCAAAGCAATTTGTTTCATAAATGCGATGTAAAAAGGATAAATCTGATCGAGCTTTCCCGGAAAAGAGTCGTCGAGATAGGGATACGTGAGCCAGGTTGCTTCGTGTTTTTCCCATTCGGCAGGGAAATGGTAACCTAATGATAAAGGGGTATTCATACTAATTAATTAATGAGATAATTTGGCGATGGGCCAATGCCAATGGGCCGATGGGCCAATGTGTCAATTTGCCGATGTGATAACGTGTCATTATGGTTTATTTATTTTGGAAGTGTAAATTATACAATTTAGTAATTTAAGGATGGGTTTTAATTCGTCTAATAAATTTTCATTAAAAGGATATTGATTGGAACATTTGCAGAGCAGCAACCAATACTCTGTTTCATCTGCTTCTTTTAGGGCAATTTTCATTTTATGAATGAAGTCGGCTCTGCTTTCTGCGTTTTGAGCTTCTCTGACATTTGCACCTATTGAAGTACCGGACTTTAATAATTGGTTAGCAATAACAAACTTTTTTGCTACTTCTAAAGCTTCAGCAAATTCTATTATTTTTAAAGCAAAATCAAAGCTCTTTTTTAGAATCAAATTTTCTTTTTCCAAGGCTAGTTTATTTCAATTGACATTCATTGGCACATTGGGCACATCGTCCCATCGGCACATTGTATTCTAATCAATAAATCTTTTCAAAATAGGCTTGTAGGTATCTACCCTGCGGTCTCGCAGAAATGGCCAGATTGTCCGGTAATACTCGCTTTGTGTCAAGTCAATTTCCTGTACGTGAATCGTTTCCATGTCATGTGGGGCCTGGAAAAGAACTGTTCCAAAAGGATTGGCAACGAAGGAACCACCCCAAAAAATGGTATCTGCTTCTCTGCCAACGCGGTTAACTGCAACCACATGTACTCCGTTAGCAATAGCGTGACTCCGTTGAATGGTTTGCCAGGCCTGATATTGCTCAGCGTTCACTGCGGTTGATGTATCCGGTTCCCAACCAATGGCGGTGGGGAAAAACAATATTTCGGCGCCCATCAGACTAGTTATTCTGGCCGCTTCGGGGTACCACTGATCCCAGCAAATGAGCACCCCTATTTTGGCAAACTTGGTTTCGAAAACTTTATAACCGGTATCGCCCGGTGTAAAGTAAAATTTCTCATAAAATCCGGGATCATCCGGTATGTGATTTTTCCTGTATTTACCTAGATATGAGCCGTCTGCATCTATAACAGCAGTAGTATTATGATAAATCCCGGTGGTCCTCTTTTCAAATAAGGAAGCAATTATTACAGCACCGGTTTCAAGCGCAATTTTTTGCAATTGTTCGGTGGTTTCTCCGGGAACCGTTTCGGCTAATAAAAAATTTGCATGATCCTCTTTATCACAGAAGTAAAGTGATGCGAATAGCTCCTGTAAACAAACAATTTTAGCCCCTGCGCTGACGGATTCCCTAATTTTTTCGATGGCTTTGTTAACATTGGAGATTTTTTCGTTCTCACATGACATTTGGATCAACCCTACCTTGATTTTATTTGGCATGACTTTAATTTTTGAGCATGTAAAGGTATAATAAAAGTCGTAAGTAGTTAGTCGTAAGTGGTGAGGATGTTGATAAAATCAGATCAGTTCCTGTTCAATAGACATTTGACCAGTACGGCTGTATTGCGAGGCTTTGAGTTTCCTTCAGCTGAGATCAAACTCAACGCCAATTTCAGTTCCTTTGCCAGGTTGAGAATCGATATCCAGATTTCCTTTGAAAGATTCAACCCTGGCACGGATATTTTTCAAACCTGCTGATTTTAAGGTATCTATGGTAGATGTGTCAAAGCCTTGACCATCGTCCATTACGGTTAAGTGGATACGGTTATCTTCCTGTATTACCTGAACAAGAATCTCTGTTGCATTAGCATGTTTAAGTGAATTATTTGCCAGTTCCTGGGCTATGCGATAAATTGTAATTTCGAGGGAACTTTCAAACCGTTTGTTTTCACCCAAAAAATTGAATAAGATCGATAATTCCTTACCGGTTGATATCTGATCACAAAAATCCTGGAGAGCATCTCTTAAGCCAAATTTTATTAATGCTTCCGGCATCATGTTATGGGCTACCCTACGGAGTTCTTTGATTGAGTTATCAAGAAGGGTAATAGCATGGTCGAATTGGTTTACATTATCTTCGCCCAGAACAGCGTTTCCTTTGATACTTGCTAATTTTAATTTCACTCCGGATAGTAAACCTCCCAATCCATCGTGTAAATCTTTTGATATGCGTGTACGTTCGCTCGTTTCGCCTTCTATTACAGCATGTGCTGAAACTATTTGACGATCTTTTTCGAGTTCTGTAATCTTTTGTTTTTGAATATCAATCTCCTGTTTATCAATAACCTGCTTATTTCTTATCGACCGGTTGATGAACAATAAGGTAGTTAAGGTGAATACCAGTAGTCCGATCAAACCAATCACATAAAGTGTGCTGATTTTTTTTTCTTTCTCCAGCAGTTGAATTTTTTGCTCCTTCTTTTCAGTCTGATATTTGACTTCTAATTCCGCTATTTTTTTTGTTTGATTCTCACCAAAGACTTTCTGGGTCAGTTCAACATATTTATCAAATGAAGCTTCTGCTTTTTTAAAATCTTTTAATCCCATGTAAACATAAGTAAGCAGATAATAATTGATCTGAACAAAAGCCAGGTTGGATGTATCTGTGACTTTTA
>CAYZNC010000374.1:0-6458 GCA_964478555.1 uncultured Bacteroidales bacterium
TTAGTTCGTTTGGAATTGTAGGTACAAATGCCCATATAGTTTTGGAAGAAGCTCCCTCAATTTCTTCATCATCTACGAGCCGGGATTATCAATTAATTGTGCTATCAGCCAAAACAAAATCCAGCCTTGTAAGCTATTCTGTCAAGTTTCTTGAATATTTAAAAAAGAATAATGATATTAATCTACCTGACATAGCTTATACACTGCAAAATTGCAGGACTCGATTTATTCACAGAAAAATGTTTGTTTGCAAAAACAAAGATGAAGCAATTAATATATTATCAACCGATCAGTCCATAGTAAATAAATCGGACAATTTTCATGAGGATCCGAACGAAATTATATTTATGTTCCCTGGCCAAGGTTCTCAATATTGCAATATGTGCAAAGATTTATATTTAAATGAAAAATATTTTAAAAGCAAAGTAGACGAGTGCCTTGAAATTACAAAGGTTTATTCGGACAAAAATTTTTATTCTATTTTATTCCCGGAACCGGAATATCAGTCCGAAGCAGAAATCCTTATAAACGAAACAAAATACGCACAACCCATATTGTTTATTATTGAGTATTCACTTGCTCATCTTTTAATGGAGTGGGGTATTAAACCTAACTGCATGATTGGCTATAGTTTTGGAGAATACGTAGGAGCCTGTATCAGTGGGGTATTTTCAGTTGAAGATGCTCTGCATTTGATAATTAAAAGAGGCGAGATAATGCAAGAGGTATCTGCGGGGAAGATGTTAGGTATTTCAATTAGTGAGAATAATTTAAAACAATTATTAACTCAACATAAGGATGTCTCACTGGCAATCATAAATAGTTCCGAATTATGTGTCGTCTCAGGAGATAAAGAATCTATCGATAATTTTAAATCAGTCGTTGAGCAAGAAGGCTATGTTTGTAAAATAATTCCTGATGTACATGCTTATCATTCCCATTTAATGGATGATATATTGGAAAAATATGAAGCAGAAGTAGCGGGCATAAAAATAAACAAACAACAAGTACCTTTTGTATCTAACCTTACAGGAAAACAAGCTGTTGATGCTGATATTTCAAAACCCCGTTATTGGGTCGACCACCTTAGACATACTGTAAGGTTCTCAAATGGTATAGATTCGATAATAAACAAAGTTAATAATGCAATTTTCATCGAGGTTGGACCAGGAGTTGAATTAAGCGTATATGTCCGATCGAATAAGTTAAGAAAAAAAGATCATAAGGTTATTAATCTTGTTAAGCCTAAAAATGCAGAGGGTAACGATGTAAGTAATTTATTGACAGGAATTGGAAGATTATGGATGTTCGGAATTGATCTGAAATGGAGTAGACTTTATCAATACGAAGACCGTAAAAAGGTTTCGCTTCCTACATATTCATTTGACAAAATAAAATATACTACAGTTGTCGATTCTTTTAAAATGATATCAGACATGGCATCTGAAAAATCATTTTTAAATAGTAATTAATTAACGGAATGGTGTCAAATTCCTAATTGGGAAATATCACCACTATTAGTCATTGACGAACCCAATCCAACCGATCATAAACTTAACCTGTTATTTAATGATGATTGCGGGGTTGGAAATGAAGTAAAAGCAAAGTTTGAAAAGATTGGAGAGAAAATCATCAGTATACAACCCGGCAATGAATTTAAAAATATTGATAATTCTTCTTTTGAGATAAATATTGAATCTGAAGATGATTATTTAAGGTTATTTAAGTCAATAGAAAGCCGAAATTCTTATAGAATATTATTTGCATGGGGAATTAGTAATGATATTCATGAAATATTAACAACTGAAAAATTAAAAAACTCTTTAAATAGTTGTTTTTACAGTCTTCTAAATATTGCCAAAACGGTAAATAGTGCAAACTCAAAAATATTTGTTGAAATAATTTCAATTACCAATAATATTCATTTTGTACTCAATTCGGATTACTTGTCGGCTGAGAAATCAACACTTTTGGGGGCATTAAAGGTTATTCCCAAAGAGTACGGTAACATAAAATGTCGAAACATCGATATTTTATTATCTGAAAAAAATGAAGTGCTAATCGATTACATTTTTAATGAAATTATTGCATCGACTCTGGATGAATTTGTTGCTTATAGAAGTCATACTAGATTTATACAATCTTTCAAATCAATAAAATTACAAAAAGATAATGATCAATCATTTCCATTTAACCCCGGAAGCGTTTATCTGATCACTGGAGGAACCGGAGGGATAGGCCTTTCTTTTATAAATCAAATTACCGATCATGTAAAAGGTGTTAATTTTGTTCTATTAGGTAGAAAAAAATTGCCGGAAAAAAGCGATTGGAAAACAATAGTGGAAACTCAATCGGAAGATAACGCTGGTTTCACTACTATTAAAGATCTTCAATTAATTGAAGAAAAAGGGGGCAATGTATTTTACTATAATGTGGACATTACGGATAGTACTCAGCTCAAAAAAATAATTCGTGATGCAGAAGGGAAACTTGGCAAAATAAGAGGTGTTGTTCATACTGCGGGAGTGGCTGATTATGCCGGAATTATATTTCGAAGGACTAAAGAGGAAAGTGAACAAATATTTGCTCCTAAGTTATACGGCACTATTGTATTAAATGAAATTCTTTCTGAAAATAAATTAGATTTTTTTGTTTTATGTTCGTCTGCGGCCTCAGTATTTGCTCCCGCTGGTCAAGTAGGGTATGTCGCTGCAAATATATTTTTGAATACTTTTTCAAAATATAATATCATTGCTAATCATAAAAATATGATCAGTATTGGCTGGAGTCATATAAAGGACACAGGAATGGCAAAAATAGCCCAGGAAATTCATAGAAAACAAAATCAAAACGATCCTTTTGATAGTATTTCAGCTAAGCAAGGTTATGATATTTTAATACACGCAATAAAAAATAAATTATCAGAGATTCTTATTTCGAAATTAAAACTTTCAAAACTCCCTGATTTAATTGACGAAAATAAAACTTTCTCTCTTGAAGAGAATTTGAAAGGAGATCTATATCCATTCTCAGACAATACAACATCATCAAACGCAATTGAGGAAAAACTAGTCAAATTATGGGAAAACTTTTTTGGTAAGTCAGATATTGACATTGAAGACGATTTTTTTGAAGCGGGCGGAGATTCCTTAAAGGCCTTAACGGTGATTGGACGAATTCATAAAATATTTAATGTGGAATTATCTATCGCTGAGTTCTTTAAGAAATCATCGATCAAGGAACTGAGTAAGTATATCAGTTTAAAGAAAGAGGAAACGTCCGATGGTGAGATCAGGGAAAAATATGTTTCGATAGAAAAAGCCTTAATAAAAGAGCATTACAAGCTTTCCTCAGCTCAAAAACGCTTGTACTTTCTCTATGAATTTGATAAAACATCGATGGCCTATAATATGCCAGTTGTCGTTCAACTGGAAGGAACGTTAGAAAGGGAAAGGTTAAGCCAGGCATTTAAAAAACTCATTGATCGTCACGAATGTTTACGCACTTCTTTTGAGCTCATAAACGAAGGTCCCGTGCAGAAGATCTTCAAAGATATTGATTTTCAGATAGCATATTTTAATGCAAGTGAAGAGGAAATTCCCTCCGTTATTAAGGACTTTATCAAGCCTTTTGATTTAAGCAAGACCCCCTTGATAAGGGCAGGCCTTATTGAAATATCCTCTCAGCAACATATCCTGATGGTGGATATGCATCACATTATTGCAGATGGTATATCCCATGGACTCCTGATCAAAGACTTCATGGCTTTATACAATAATGAAGCTCTTTCTGCCTTATCTTTACAATACAAAGACTATGCAGAATGGCAACAAAGCGAAGCGCAACAGGAAAAAATAGGAAAACAGAAAGCGTTTTGGAAAAACGAATTTTCGGAAGAATTAAGCATCCTAGACTTACCAACCGATTTTTCAAGACCACCGGTAAAAAGCTATGAAGGCAGCTCCGTAGGTTTTAATATAAATGCCGAGGAAACGAGCCGGTTAAAATCGATTGCTGAAAGAGGGGGAGCTACCCTTTATATGGTAATCCTGTCTATCTATAATATTTTATTGAGTAAGCTCAGTAACCAGGAAGATATTGTCATTGGTACCCCGGTTGGAGGCCGTCAGCACCTCGATTTAGAGAACATGATAGGCCTCTTTATCAATACGCTTGCATTGCGAAACTATCCCAGGGGGGAATTGAGTTTTAAGGAATTTTTATCCGAGGTAAAATCCAAAGCACTGGCATGTTTTGACAATCAAGCCTATCAATACGAAGCATTGATTGATGAGCTGGAAACAACAAGAGACACAAGCCGTAACCCCTTGTTTGATGTATTGTTTTCGTACCAAAATTTCGAGCCTTCTGAACTTGCTTTTCCGGAAATAGTCCTTAAGCCCTATAATTATGGTAATTCAATTTCAAAGTTCGATCTTACATTGTCAGCAATTGACTCCGGAGATCAAATCTTTTTGAATTTTGAATACTCCACAGCCATCTTCAAAAAGGAGACGGTAGAAAGGTTCCTTGCCTATTTTAAGAAAATAATATCAATAATACTAACAGACATAAACAAGAAGATATCTGACATTGAAATTATTACAGAGAAAGAGAAGCAACAACTCTTATACGAATTCAATGATACCAGTGTAGACTACCCTAGAGATAAAACCATCGTTGATCTGTTCGAAGAAGTAGTTGTCGAAAAAGGTGAATCAACGGCAATCTTATTCGATGGTAAGCCAATGTCATACAATGAATTAAATGAAAGAAGCAATCAATTGGCAAGAAAAATACTTGACAGAGGAGCTAAAAAGGAGGACATCATCGGCATATTAATATCCCGTTCACATGAAATGATAATAAGTATTTTAAGTGTGCTGAAAACTGGATGTGCCTATGTTCCCCTCGATCCGGAATATCCCATTGACAGGATCAAGTATATTTTGGAAGACAGTGATATAGCCTTACTGCTGACAGAATCAAAATCACAACACATTTATGATAAGTGTGAAACAGATATAGCATCAATCAATGTAAATGATCAATTAACGGAATCAAAAGAAAATTTAACATTAAGTTTCTCTCCTACAAATCTTGCCTATTTGATATACACTTCGGGTTCCACGGGAAGGCCAAAAGGGATCATGATCGAGCATAGGAGTGTTATTAATTTTATAGAGGGAGTAACCAAAAGAATATCGTTTAACAGCAAAAGTAACATCCTTTGTTTAACTACGGTCTCTTTTGATATTTTTGTTTTAGAAACCCTTCTTCCGTTGTTAAAGGGGTTAAAAATAGTTTTGACAAATTCAAAAGACCAGAAGGATCCCAATGCTTTAGTTAGCATTATAAAAGCTCAAAAGATCGACATTGTACAAATCACACCTTCCCACTTAAAATTATTATTATCAAATGATAACAGCCAGGACATTTTCAAAGCAATAAAGGTCTTACTGGTTGGTGGAGAAGCACTTCCGAATGAATTATTTGGTGAAATAAGAAGTAAGTACAGCGGCAGGCTTTACAATATGTATGGGCCAACGGAAACGACCGTTTGGTCGACGATCCGGGAATTAACGCATGCCGAGACAATAAACATTGGCACACCCATCAGCAATACCAACATACGCATCATTGATCATTACAAGAACTTACAACCTGTGGGTGCAGCAGGAGAATTGTGCATTGGAGGTGAAGGACTGGCCAGGGGATATTGGAAAAATGAAAAATTAACGCAAGAAAAATTTATCACCGATCCATTTTCTTCCGGTAAGTTAGTATACCGGACCGGAGATTTGGCCCGATGGCTACCCGATGGGAATATAGAATTTTTAGGCAGGATAGACAATCAGGTAAAAATACGTGGTTTTAGAATTGAGTTAGGAGAAATAGAGAGCCAGCTAAGAGGGCATAACCAAATCAAAGAAGCTGTAGTTTTAGCCCAGGAGAGAGAGGGAGATAAACATCTTATAGCATATTATGTATCGGAGAAGGAACTGGAAGTGTCGGAATTAAGAAGTTACCTGTCAGAGAAGTTGCCCGATTACATGATTCCATCTTATTATCTTTATTTAACAGGGTTGCCCTTAACCCCCAACGGGAAAATAGACAGGAAAGCGTTACCCGCTCCAGATATCAAAGCAGGGAATAAATACGTTGCACCCTCCAATGATACGGAAGTAAGACTGGTTGACATCTGGTCGGAGGTATTAAAAATCGAAAAAGAATTGATCAGTGTCAGCAGAAGCTTTTTTGAGCTGGGGGGTCATTCTTTAAAAGCTACAGTACTGGTAAACAAAATAAATAAGGAATTCAAGGTAGAAGTTCCATTGCAAGATCTGTTTAAGTATCAGGATATAAGAAGTCTGAGCAAGGTGATTCACAAATCGGAAAAGACAAAATATGTTTCGATAGAAAAAGCCTTAATAAAAGAGCATTACAAGCTTTCCTCA
>CAYZNC010000375.1:0-5258 GCA_964478555.1 uncultured Bacteroidales bacterium
GATACGTTTAAAGGTATTTCGAGATTGGTTAAATAGGAGTGATTTATTGCAAGTCCGTGAGATATTTGTGGGTTTATTAAATAACCTTAAAGGCTTAAAAGTGGCTTGAGCAACTTATTCATAGTGAATAAGCTACCTTTAAGGTAAGGCTCTTAAGTTTAAAAAAATCTATGCTGTTATATGAAACCTCTACGAGGTTTTAATGATAGGACATTGAGATTTTCACTACAATTCTGGAACTTCTACGAAGTTCAAATTACCTCGTAGAGGTTTCATTATTGTAGAAATGATAAAGTTTATAGTAATCAACCTTGTAGAGGTTGCACAAAATTAGAACTAACAGCCTTACCCTTGAGGAGATTTTAGGGTAAACAAAGTGAAAGCCCCTTTTTTTATACAGCCTCTTGAAAACAATAACTCTTTCCCCCTGCAAACAAGTCCCTACTCCAACTCCGTAAAATACCTCATAAATTGCGCCCTCTCTTGCATCGCAAGATTACCGATATTTTTATAGTTGATTTTACCCCTGAAATCTTCAATTTGCTCAAAATGATGATTGGCCATCCATATTTTTAGCTCTTCCAATAGGGTAGTGATGTATTCCGGACCGTTTTTATAAATCACCGAGCATAGTTGAACAGCTTTTGCTCCTGCCAGTAACAGCTTAATTATGTCTTCGCTGCTATGGATACCCGATGCTGCTGCTACGTCTATGTCGTCTACCTGCGAGGATACAAAAGCCACCCACTTCAGGGTAGGACGCAGATCGGACGGTAAACTTAAAACTTCTGCTGCGCGGAATTTAATATGATCAATATCTATATCAGGCTCATAAGGGCGGTTGAACAGTACTACGCCAGATGCACCCCTGTAATACAGCTGGTCCACCACGTATGGCAGATTGGTAAAAGAAGGGCTGAGCTTAACTGAAAAAGGGATACCCACCGTAATTCTCATTTTAATGGCAATTTCAAAATAAATCCGTTCATAATCCAGCGAAGTAAAATCTTTATCGGAAGGAATATAAAAAAGGTTCAGCTCAATGGCATCGGCACCCGCTGCCTCAATTTTTTTTACAACAGGTATCCAGTTTTCTGCAGAGTAACAATTTATACTTGCTATCACAGGTATTTTCACTAATTGCTTGGCATTTTCAATAAGCGAAAGATAAGTGTTCATGGGAGAGGGGTCGACATTTGCTATCATGTGTTCCTCAAACAACGATGGCAATACAACCGCTCCTGCACCAAAGTCTTCCAGATTTTTAATTTTTTCTGCGGTATTGGTCAGTCCCGAACTACTGATAATTATGGGATTACGTAATATTAAACCTGAATATTCAGTTTCGGTATTTTCCATAGAAACAGATTAATGATTGCCGGCATTATAATTTCGCTCACCAAAGATCTTACCGCCAACTCTTACTAAAGTACTACCTTCTTCAATGGCGATCAGATAATCGGACGACATGCCCATTGAAATTTCCTTAAATTCGGGTTTATTTACAAAAATGGATTCTTTTAGTGTTTTAAACAGGGTCGACAAATGTCTGAATTCTTTTCTTATTTGGTTGTTGTCATCGGTATACGTGGCCATGCCCATAAGGCCGGCAACTCTAATATTTTCAAGGGTTTTAAGTTCAGGGGATTCAACAAGTTTGAGGACTTCCTCGTCATTTAGCCCAAATTTAGTTTCTTCCTCCGCAATATGCACTTCCAGTAAGCAATGGATAACCCTGTTATTTTTCTTTGCCTGTTTGTCAATTTCTTTTAAAAGGCTCAGTGAATCAACCGAATGGATCAGCTCAACAAAGGATGCAATATATTTTACCTTATTGCTTTGTAGATGTCCAATCATGTGCCAGGCGATATCTTTTGGCATTTGTTCATATTTGTAGGTTAATTCCTGTACCTTGTTTTCCCCAAAAATACGGTGACCTGTTTGGTAAGCCTCCATAATTTCTTCAATCGTTTTTGTTTTTGAAATGGCAACTAAAGTTACATGGGATGGAAGATCATCAAGTACCGATCGAATATTCAGTGCTATGTTCATTTGTTATTTAAAATAGGCGATCAACAAAGTTACGAAAAATACCTATAATGTTTTCTTATTCTCTGCTTTTCAATCATTCTCACCGTATAAAAATTTATATATTTGTGCAAATGTCAACCTCTGCTAAATTATTTATATATGGACTATATTCAAGTATTTTGTACGATTACTGCGGACGATCTTTCTTTATCACGCGAAATTGTTATGCAGGAATTAGCCGATATGGGTTTTGAGAGTTTTGAGGAAGTGGCCAACGGTCTTGTTGCCTATATACCTGAATTGGGTTTTAAGAAAGAAGAAGTACTGAATCATGTGTTTTTAGCGGATTACAACCTTGGAAAAGTTGAAATTACGTATCGTACCATAAAAGATCAAAATTGGAATAAGGAGTGGGAAAGTAACTTTCAACCTGTTCTTGTGGAAGGGAAATGCTATATCAGGGCACCATTTCATGAAAAGAATCCAACTGTTCCTTACGAAATTGTGATGGAACCGAAAATGGCTTTTGGTACGGGCCATCACGAAACTACCTACCTGATGATAGACTATATGTTTTCCTTGGATTTTGAACATAAAAAAGTTCTTGATATGGGTAGTGGCACGGGTGTTCTGGGTATTATGGCTTCAAAATTAAATGCCAAAAATATTTTATCGATAGATATTGATGAATGGGCTTTTCAGAGTACCGTTGAAAATGCTGCTGCCAATGTGGTTTTTAACATTATAGCAGAACAAGTCGGGGTTGAAAAAATTTCAGAAAAAGAGTTCGATATTATTTTAGCCAATATCAATAGAAACATTTTGCTCGACCAAATGCCCGCGTATTCAAAATGCTTACTCTCCGGGGGATTACTACTAATGAGTGGAATTTATGAACAAGACTTTGAAACCATTAAAGAAAGTGCCGTGAAAAATGGTTTTAGTTTTCAGCAAAAGCGGGAGAAAAATAATTGGATAGCCGTTTTATTTATTAAACTATAAGCGCTCTGCAATTCACCGTTCCTTGAGCGGAGTCGAAACCACCACTCTATTTATTAAAATTTAAGCGCTCTGCCATTGACTGTTCCTTGAGCGGAGTCGAAAGGAGTGCGCAGTTTGAGTGTTTTCTCTTTGTTAGCTAATAGCTATATCTAAAAGTGGTTTCGACTCCGCTCAACCACCACTCTATTTATCAAAGTATAAGCGCTCTGCCATAGACCGTTCCTTGAGCGGAGTCGAAAGGAGTGCGCAGTTTGAGTGGTTTCTCTTTGTTAACTAATAGCTATATCTAAAAGTGGTTTCGACTCCGCTCAACCACCGGTCTATTTATTAAAATTTAAGCGCTCTGCCATTGACTGTTCCTTGAGCGGAGTCGAAAGGAGTGCGCAGTTTGAGTGTTTTCTCTTTGTTAGCTAATAGCTATATCTAAAAGTGGTTTCGACTCCGCTCAACCACCACTCTATTTATCAAAGTATAAGCGCTCTGCCATAGACCGTTCCTTGAGCGGAGTCGAAAGGAGTGCGCAGTTTGAGTGGTTTCGACTACGCTCAACCACCGAGAGGCTAATGAACATTGACTTTTCCTTCATATTCATATAAAAATAGGATACCACCATTGCTAAACCACCATTCGTAACAATTTATCTTCTCAATCCATACAGGAATACTTCGTTTTTTAAATTTAAATTTCGATTTATTTAATTGTTGTTTGCATTTTTCATCATACTGGTTGCTTTTAAAAATCACCAATAGGTTAGTAGTATCCGGCTTTATAAGTGAATCGTTTAAATCGAGAAGGGATTTAATAGGCGTCATTTTCATATTTTTTTCCAAATAAAATTGTGCCGTTATTCCCCCGGGATCCCAAGGCCGATATGGATTGGTGAATGGGCAGTAGATCAAATTTACCGGACGTTGATTAAAGTTTTTATGAATATACGCTGAAATTTCCATTTTACCATCCCCTTCAGACTTTTGAGAAACAATCGTCAACCCTTGCATATCGACCAGAAGAAAACTAATAATTAGCAATGCGGATATCTTTTTAAAAATGCGCTTCGTCTTTATTAAATTGGTTATTTCCTGATATGAAAGTGTGATCATCATGGGAAATAGAAACATGACAGGAAAAATAAAGCGGGCTTCCTTGTGGGGAATTATCGAATGAATAACAATGAAGGGTAGAACAGTCCAAAGATATATACTTTTAGGCTTTTTTATAATTAATAACAGAAACGAAAGAATAACGGGGATTCCTATGAAATAAGTTGGAATTTTCGCGATTTGAACAATGTAAAAATACCATGGTAATATGCCATACCGGGAGGCTACGTTTTGTATAATGTTCGTATAAAAATAATTCCAGGAAGTGATTACAAATTTATGGTAAAACCAGGTATCGATGCATATGCCAATAATTACAACAATAAACCCAGCTAATATTAATTTAACAATATTTTTTAAGGATTCTTTTTTAATAATCAATAACCACATTACCAATCCAACGGATAGTATCAATGACTGATACCTGAACAGGAAACTCGTACTTAATGTAATCCCCATTAAAATAAATCGTAAACTATCTTTTTTATTACTTTGTAGTAAGGCAAGTGATAATAAGAACATCAGTCCCGACCAGGTTTCAGATGAAAATCTTACTCCTATCCATGGTATAATCCATAATAAAAAGGAAAGAAAATAGAAAATCTTTTGATGGCTTTCATTTATTTGAGACTTGGCTGTTCGTACAAAAAAGTTAATGATAATCAGCGTTAGTATTGCCGTTAGTAATCGTAATACAAATGTTTGTTGGTATGGGTTATTAATGGAAAAAGTTTGCAGTGCTTTGAAAACAATGTAACATAAAGTAGGTTGAAGTGTTGGTCTGATTTGTGAATGATATTCCCAAGCCAAATTTTGTTCAGAAGCTAAACCCAGTTTTGAGCCCGCAAATTCAATAATCTGATAATGTTCGTCGGAATCATAATATCCTGTGCTGTTCCATGCTGTCGAGAAATAAATGACCACGGACAAGGCAAGAATGAAAAAGTAGAATTTCTTATCAGGGAGGCTATTCATTATAAAAAAATCAGTAAAGTTAGTGATCCGAAAATAGGCATTTTTTAGTTCCGGTCTTTCAATTTCAAGAATTTCGTTTGCTTGGATAACCGGTTTATTTATTAAAATATAAGAGCTCTGCAATTCACCGTTCCTTGAGCGGAGTCGAAA
>CAYZNC010000375.1:5358-6575 GCA_964478555.1 uncultured Bacteroidales bacterium
TATTATGAATAAATTCTTAGCATAGTCCCGTTTAATGAAGTATTATATTTTTTGAGCGGACTTGAAGCCGGACCGTTTAATACACTGCCATTTTGTGCAAAAACAGAGCCATGACAAGGACAGGGGAAATTGGATTGACTACTGTTAAAATTTACCGTACAACCTGCATGCGGGCAAATATCGGAAAGGGCCACATATTCACCGGTTGAAGTATGCGCAATAATAATATTATTTTGATAAATAAATCCGCCTGTATTTTTTAAGGAAGCATACGACGCATTACTGAGGTCTAAGGTGAAATCAACATTTTGAGGTGCGGTATCAACCGGATTTTTCGTACAACTCGTTAGCGATTTGGCTAAAAAAATGCCTGTAGCTCCTGCTCCAAGCAATAGTAAGAATTGTTTACGTTCCATATAGCTTAAATTTGAATAAATTAACTAAAAACCAGCATTTACTGAGCAATCATTACCTAAAACAATATTGAATAAATTGTGTTTAATTATTTATAGAAAAGGTACAATGAAATTTATATTGAATGAAATTAATTTAACTTTAAGTAGTTTACTTTTGAAAACGTATCGAAGACTATGAAAAACATTCAATGCATATATTTATGCCTGGTTGTAGTGATATTAATGAATTCCTGCTCGTATTCTTCACGACAGGCGACCCGGCTGTTAAAAGAATCAGCGCAGGGTTATGATATTATTGTTATTCCTGGCGTTCCATTAGAGAACGGTAAATGGAGTGCTTATATGAAAGCAAGAATTTACTGGTCCAAATACTTATACGATAGAGGCATAGCTAAAAACGTTATGTATTCGGGGGCGGCAGTTTACACGCCTTATCCTGAGGGAGAAATCATGGCATTATACGCCGAGGCTATCGGAATTCCTAAAGAGCACATTTTTTCGGAAACAAAAGCCGAACATAGTACTGAAAACTTATATTATTCCTACAAAAAAGCTAAAAAATTGGGATTTAATAAAATAGCGCTGGCGTCAGATCCTTTTCAAACAAAAAGCTTACGCAGATTTGCATATAAGATTTTAAGTCCCGATGTTGGACTTATTCCCATTGTGTATGATACACTGGAGGCAATGAAGCCAAAAATGATCGATCCTGAAATTAATTACCAGCGGGCATTTGTTAAAAATTTTGTACCGCTACCGGAACGCGAAAATTTTTGGAAACGACTCAGAGGAACCCGTGGG
>CAYZNC010000376.1:0-6573 GCA_964478555.1 uncultured Bacteroidales bacterium
TCTCATGCACGGTTCTTAGAGGGGAAAGGGGGAGCAATCTCCCCAACCTACTCGAATCAACCGAAAGAATATGAATGTTACTATGGAAAAAGGATCAAATCAATTACGGGATATGGCAAAGACAGATTCCCAATCAATTCAGAAACAGATATACCAGAGCTCCAAGAAGAATTAAAAGCAAATCTTATTAAAGCAATAGATTATTTAACTGAGATAAACCATCTGGATAAGTTGATAAACCTTATGATTACCCAAAATGGACTTCAAAATTTCCAGGAATTGTTAGCGTTTTTAATTAAAACAAATCGAATTGATTTCGCCAAAACACATATTCATAGATTATATCACGATTTTAATAATGATTCACGTTGGCCAAAATTTGAACAAAAGATAAATGACATTTTGGTAACTAATAAATCAACTTTCACGATTAATGAATTGATTGAAAATAAAAATAACCGCTAACATCGTTGTGGCCAAGTATAAAAAAAGGATATCACATTTTACTGGGGATTGTTGAGTTTTGTATGGATAACAATTTTCGGCTGAAATGAAAGTTGTAGACAAATAAAAAATATAAGCGACATTTGCAGAATTACCAAAAGCAGATAAGTTTAATTATACATTATTCTTGATGAAACAAGTGTTTAAAATTACCGGGGTATTGCTGTTACTATGTTTTATTTCTTCTTGCAAGAAAGATAAACCTTTACCCCCTAGTGTTACAACAACCATAGTAACGGCCATCTCATCTACCACTGCCGTATCCGGTGGTGCTTTAACGGATAGGGGTAGCTCTCCCTTACTAAAAATGGGTTTATGTTGGAGTACATCCCCTGAACCTACAATTGCAGATAGATCTACGACTGAAAGCTTAACCAATTTAACTTTTAGTAATAAGTTGACCCAGTTAACACCAAATACTAAATACTATGTACGGGCATATGCAACTAATAGTAATGGTATAAGTTATGGAAATCAAATCTCATTTACTACAAGTCAGATCTCCACGCTAACCACAACAGAAATCACACACTTAAGCTCAACCACCGCAACAACAGGTGGAAACATTACATTTGATAATGGTGCGCATGTGACAGCAAAAGGTGTGTGTTGGGGAATTAGTCAAAGCCCCACAATTAATGACAGCAAAACCATAGATGGTTCTGGGACAGGATCATTTGTTAGTTTAATAACAGGATTAAAGAAAGGTACCTTATATTACGTGAGGGCATATGCTACAAGTGATGATGGTACAGTATATGGTAATGAATTAACCTTTCAAACTCCTGATGAAATTATGCTAACTAAGGAAAATTGTATTCTGTCAGGAGGATCAATTATATCAACCTACGATGGTGGTTATGTTGTTTTTGGTTACATTTATAAAGACAACATTCCGCCATTCCAGATAGTGTATTGGATTCCATACTTAATAAAACTGGATTCTTTGGGTAATAGGGTTTGGGAAACTGAAGTCAGCGTCAATATTGCCAATACCAGTGGTTATCAACGTTCTAATGTTTTGGAAACAAAAGATCATAAGATAGTATTTTGCTATAGATCTTATGTAGTCATGCTTGATGAGAACGGAAATGTCCTCTGGAAATTTGATTATAAAACAGATGAAAGATACATCTGCTCTTCATTGATAGAGTCTGATGAAAACAATTTGTTTGTTCTGTCATCTAATGATTTGAGGACTCTCTTATTGAAAGTCAGTTTGGGTGGAAATTTGATTTCGGATAAGTTAGTGAAAGATGGAGATGCGGTCAATTATAATTGCGGTTATCTACTTAATAGATTAGATAATGGAAATTATTTTCTTGCTGGATATTCGCAAATAAATCTTCATGAGAGGATTTGGGTAGCGGAAATCAACTCGATGGGAGAAATTAAATGGGAGAATAATTATATAGATACTTATGAGTTAAGTCATTGTACAGATATGGTTAAAACCAAAGATGGGGGAGTAATTATTACTGGTTACAGTATGGGGAATGGTAATGTAACTTATGCAAGAGTTTTAAAACTTGATTCTAATCATGGATTAACTTGGGAAAAAAGTTATTCCTGGGATTATTTCAGTAATTATATCTATGCTGCAATACAAGATTTCAATGGTGATTACGTTTTGTGTGGTACACAGGGATATCAAAACGTTAGAGCAGTCCTAGTCAAGCTGAATGAGGATGGCAATGAGGTTTGGAAGCGCACGTACTGGCCGGAAGATGAAATTGATTACATGTGGTATTTAGGCAATCTTCTGCAAAATAGCAAAGGTGGGTATATTATGGTTGGAAACCAACATACGCTTTGGGGTGAAGCAATGCCAACAGGTATATGGATAAAAAAAGTTGACCAAAATGGATATTAATCATAAGTAGAATTCACCAGCGTACTGTAACTCGAAAAAAAATTCGATACATTGATGGATTAAAAAATACCAGGCCACAACACGCGGTAGCTTTAATTGAACATAACCTTAAACCTTTAATTTATGAAAATTTATTATACGACAATTTTGACAATCTTGATCTTTCATTCTTTTGCTTTTTCACAAAGACTAAGTAAACCAGAAAAATTAACAGAAAAACACTTCATGTTTAAAAGCTCTAAACATCCATTAATAATACAGGACGACAATTTAATAACATACCCTTATCACTATGATAATAATAACATTGGAGCATTAGATAAGTATTTCTCTCTTAAAGTAGAATCATTTTTACGTTTATTAGTAAACAAAAGCGATTCATGCAAACTATTTGTTTTGCCAGTTACCTATGAAAATGGGTTAAAAATAAAATCGGTCAAATACCATTATTTTAAAGACAAGAAAATTTCAGAAAGAAAAATAAATGAATCTGATATATCTCAAATAACAACCGAAAAAGGATATTTTTTGGATTTTTCGAAAGTTATTCAAGACAGTTCTGCAATTATTGACATTTTTATAAATTCTGAATCAAAAAATAAGCAAAAACTATTGTTTATTTTGGACAAAGACAAGACATATAAATCATATACAATACAAATGTATATACCACGAATATACATATACAAGGAAGGTTTTGACAGATGTTTATCAACCAGAATTGAGAAAGATTTGCAAGGCCCATTAATTGGTTATGACAATGGCGTAGATAATGGATTGCTCAGCGAAGTTTTAGCGAAAGTATTCTCAAAACATTTTGGGAAGGAATACAAACCAGTTTATTGCAAAATAGACTATTGTTCATTTACTAGCAACACTATATGTCCAGAAACATTTGACAACATTAAAGAATTAGTAAATTATTCACTTACTAGTATAAATGAAATAACTACCGCAACATGCTATAAATGCCATTTGGCGGGCAGTACGTGCATATATGGCAGTGCAACTAATGAAATTTATTACCAGCTTAAAAGGAAGTGCTTTGTAGTGCCAAACGGCACTTATAGCCAACGTTATGGGTTATTGCAAAAATAAATCGTCTGGTTTATTTTTTGGTGTAAAGGAGAACAATTTTCTTATTTAAGTATGTTGTAGATTTTATTGCCTAAATTGAGTTTAATAAAGATCAAAATATTGTTTAACTAAATCAATGAAAATGAAAAGGATAAGTTTTATAATTTTAATTTGCTTTTTAAGTGTAAATTTGTATTCTCAGCCAACAAATTACATTGGATTTTGGGCATTTAATAACGATGGATTAGATTTAAGTGGGCATAACCTTGATGGTAGTATAAGTGGCAATGTATTTTATGCTTCTGGTAAATTTGGACAAGCACTTAGCTTAACAGGTAATGGTTATGTCACAATGGGTGATGCTCCTTCATTAAATATTGCAAATAAGGAATTTTCAATATCAGTTTGGATAAAAACGAATGATAGAGCTACCAGACAAGGTATAGTAGATAAGTTTAATTCGGCAGGGAAAGTAATTTATTCGCCAGGTGGTTATGTTTTAGAAAAGGGTTTAACTCCTGGAAATATAAGATTTCAATTAGGTATCGGTGCTCCAAATTTAGTTGTAATTGATGCATCAGCAAATTTTTATGATAATAATTGGCATCATATTGCTGTAACCCGCACGAATGATGTTGTTAAATTGTTTTTTGACGGTTCTCTTTTAGGGAGTAGTTCCTGTTCTGGTATGATATTTTCTAACACTACCCGACCTTTCTCAATTGGTACTTTTGCTCAAATTGGAGGTTTTTTCATTGGCTCAATTGATGATGTTAAAGTTTATAATTATTCATTAACAGATGCTCAAATTAGAGGTGTATTTGAGGAGTCTGTAAACACATTGAATCTTGAAGACCTAACAAAATCTTTCTTAGATCAGAATAAAAAGATAGAACAACTGAATCAGGAGATGAAAATACTGAAGGATAAAATAGAAAAGTTATCTGCTGTTTCAAAGTAAGATCAAAACAAGCAACAACCCTTGTTGATCCGTTATATCTAATCTTGTTTTTAGATAGGTCGATTTGCAAGCAATAGAGCGTAAAAAGCCAAATTCAATACGTCAATTATTCAAAAAGAATATTAACAAATTAAAAATTAAATAAAATTATGAAATCATTTTTTACTTTTATCTTATTAGTCTCTTTCATATCTACAGTAACTTATGCACAAGATCGCTCAGGTCAATCACTAGAGTTCAAACCTAAATCAAAGATGAGAAACACCGGGTTAATATTACTTGGGACAGGTGTCGCAACTTTTGCTAGTGGTATTGCACTTGGTGTTCATACTGGCGGTTTTTCTTACAATTACGATAATACTAATGGACATGTTACTGAAACAGGTAAACCAATTAATGGTGTTGCAGGTATATTAACAATAATGGGAGCTATGTCAACATCTTGTGGCATTGTTTTTACGATTATTGGACAAAATAGGATTAAAAAGCAAAAACACCTATCATTAAATGTCTTACCTACTGGTTTGAATTTTTGCTTCAAGTTTTAAATTGAGTTTTACAAATAAAATGAAAAATTACACCCGCTAACATCGTATAAATTTTAATGGGGTGAAAGTGCATATTTAAAAGGCATTTCTGCTATTCAAGGTTTGTGTATCGCGATCGTGAAGCGCTCCATAGCTCTCCAACAAAACTTATACGTACCGTTGGGCCAAAATATTAAAAAATGGAATACAATTTAATTCTTGCGGACAATAAAAAGATTTTGATAATTGGATTGTTTGGAATATTCCTTTCATTCGCATTGTTTGGCATTTCTGCAATCCTATTCAGGCCTGATAAAATAGTGCTTTTATTAATGGTTGGCGCGTTGATTTTGTCGAATGTTTTCGTTTTTAGAATAGGTTATAAAACTTCAAATTACTCTAGCAAAGTGAAAATTAATAGTGATCAAATATTTATTGATAATATGTCATTTTTTATAAATGATATTTATTCATATAATTATCAATCAAGTGGAATTTTTGACGTATTAACCATTAAATTAAAAGATAGGAAGAAAATTTACTTGACTATTAGGTCAAAAAGTGAACAGATTAAAGAGTATCATTCTTTTATCAACAGTATATTTAAAGAAATCGACAAATTCAATGAAAATACTATTAACCAAGAAAGTCAGATTTCAACTAATAATTTTTATAACTCAAAATTTGCTAAAACCATTGGCTATATATTGATAATTGCTTTAACCGTATTTAATATTTGGTTTTTTACGCATGGAAACCTAAAAACAACTATAATTTTTAAGACAGTTATACTTGATTTTATGTTTCTGACAATATTTTTAAGAATATTTGTATTTAATAAATAAATACTTTGGCCAATACGCAATATAAAGTGCGACAAGATGTCGATGATTCTATTGTTAAACGTTCATTGAACTGATTTAACCTATTGTGCTTAAAAAGTGCTTAACCGTATGAAGGGAAACTTTCATGTACGGTTCTTAGAGGGAAAAGCGGGGTAACCCGCTCTACCTACTCGACATAATGGGGTTTAATAGGTTATTCAAGGGTTGTAGCTCGCATCAAGGGCTGAGTATCCTGATAGAGAATTGCTCCGTAATCCCCAACTTTTCATATTGCCACCGTTAGCGAGCATAATGAGTTGTTGCATCTTGATAGCTTATAGCCAGATTTTTTAAAGTGATATTATGAGAACCATTATTTCTTCAATCATTTTTGCATTATTGATAAATAATGCTTTTGCGCAATCCATCCCTGTTGATAGTTTATATCTGGGACAGATTCCTCCGGGAGATTCTGCAATTGTTTTTGCACCGGGATTAATTTCGTTGCCCGGACGAAATGAACCATGTATTACTTTTTCCCCTGATGGAAAATCTGCGTTTTTTTACATTGAGTTTTGGCCAAATCCAGGAACACCTTTTACAATGTTTACTGAATATAAAAATGGAAAATGGACAACTCCGGATTCTGCGTCATTCACAAAAGGCAGGAAGACAAGTGAACCGTTTTTTGCATTTAACGGTAATAGAATCTATTTAAATGCAACTAAAGCTTTAAATCAGGTTAGTTCTTTTGATGATTTATCTTATGTAGAAAAGAAAGGTTCGGCATGGAGTAATCCAATTAGC
>CAYZNC010000377.1:0-6522 GCA_964478555.1 uncultured Bacteroidales bacterium
CCCCATCAAGGTATTTGGGATAATAATAAACCACAGTTGAAGAACGATTGTCTAAATTCCCGATGTCTTTCGTAAAATCAGAACCTTTTACCTTTATATCGGTAAAATTGTAATTACTCTCATTATATATTTTCACATACGCCCTATTATGAATATCAAAATATTTTCTAATTATCCAATCTCCTACAGGAATATTTAATAAAACTATAAATATTCCAATGAATAACCGCTTAGTAAAAGCAGGATGGTTTTTAAAAAAACAAATCACTAGATCACAATCTTCAGTGAGAGAATCAACAGGTACCGAATCAGGTTTTAATAAAATGTTATTACATAATGAGTTAATTGATGAATTGAACAATAATGACAATATAATTACTATTTTAAGAAGCGAAATTGATATGTTGTGATATTTTATTGCTTGCCGTTTAACACATAACCACACACATTTTCCGATGGTTGTCGGGCTTTAACATACCTCTTTTTCCTAATGAGGGTCTTGAAGTAACTTAAAATAATCATGGCTTTGTTAGTCCTTAGAATCCACCATTTGAACTACGTCTTTTCTGCCGAATGTAGAATAATAAATTTGCCCAAAAAAGAATGGAACTGCAATAAATAGAAATATCTTTTGTTCCTGTTCCATAATATATTTGGTTATAAAGTAAATTAAAGCGAAAAACATCATGCCAATTGTTGTAATTGTCGAAATTATATTCTGTTTAATCGTAAACTTGTATGAATTATCGTTACAAACTTTTTTAGGTCTTGTCTCATAATTCATAATCTTTACAGTTAATTTTGATGAATTTGGTGGTAATATTATCGTTTTCGTCTCACCATCTCCAATTTTATCAACTAGTACTCCATCAACTAAAATTTTAAAATTTCTCGCCATTAACACCACATTAGATGTCCTTTTTATAGTTATGTTATTCATTTTTAAATAATAATTTATTGCTATGTTTTTTAGATTGTTATTATGAATTTTATTTTTTGTGTTTTTTGTTATGCAATGTACCACATTTTATATCTTCGAAAATACCTCCTTTATTTCTTATCTCCAAATGTTTAAGGAAAATATTGTTGGATAGGGGATTCACCTGAATATCTACTCGGGTATGGGGCAGTTTTTATTCTTCAGCTGGGGCTGCGTTTGTTTTGAATTTTAATATCTTTTCCAATATTTAATCTTTGGGTTGTAATGCAAGGCAATTTTACCAAATTTTTCATAATCGCTATTCAAATATCCTTCTGAATCAACATTTATAATGCCTTTTTCATAGCATTCACTTATTACTTGAAACATTATGGTTAATGAATCATATAAATAATCTGGATTTTCTCCATAAGTATTTGTCCAATATATTCTACTATAGTTTTTTGTTCTAATATTTAAATCAACCCAAAAGAAGTTACCGGCGCCATCGTATAAAATTGGAAATAATTTTGAATTTGGTTTGAAGTCAGTATCCCAGTTTAAAAAGGAATCCTCAAACTTAATATTTATCTTGTAATGTTGTATCGAATCATTTAAACTTAGAAAGTTATGAATTGGTATTAATCCGGTTAATCCAAGTGGCGTTTTATAATCGATATTTATTCCGTCTGCAAATAAATATAATTCCGCTAACTCATTATTGAATTTTAATCCTAAATCATTTTCTGCTCTCTCAATATCCAGTTTACTTGCAGGCTGTCTTAATATTTGAGACATGTGATAATCCAATTGCTTTTGTTTATCAATAATAATCTTAAACGATTCTGTTATAGTTCTCATGCTATCTCATTGTATATTCAAAAATATCTATAGTTCTCTTTTTAGTCAAATTTAATCTAAATGATGCAATCATAACTTTATCCAAAGACCCAAGTGTTGAATAATCATCGGTTATAGTGGAAATATATAAATCAATTTCCTTATCCCTAAATGTAATCCAAGCTTTTTCTGCTTCTTTTAAAGCAATTTTGTTCTCGACCTTATCGAACAAAATCTTGTAGTAATTATTTAGCATCGCATCATATTTTTCTAAAGCTTCTTGATTAAGCAGCAGTACTCCAATATCTGTATAATTAATTTTTTCTGTGGCAATAGAAAGGAATGTTTCTATACGAATAGTATCAGTCATGAATCCAAGCCGTTCCTTGCTAATCTTACCCTTATTTTGAATAGAAAATTGATTTACGCTATATTCTACAATTTTATTTATGGAATCGGCAATAGACTTTTTCAAATAATCAGAACCATTAACTTTTAATTGAGAATATCCGGATAGTTGAAATCCTAAAAAAAACAAAATGAAGGAAATATTTTTCATAGTTACCCTTTATACCTTCGAAAATAGCTCCTTTATTTCTTATCTCCAAATATTTATGGAGAACGGGGTTGGTTATGGGATTCACCTGAACTGCGAAGAAAACGGTAATAGACGCTTTGTTGAAGTCCTTTATTGGTAAATACTAAAGTTTGGTTTTAGATTGAAGTTTTTCACCCAATCGAAACTGTACAAGTGCGTAAATTAATATATTTACGACAAGAATATAGAGAATAAACCCACAATTAGCGAAGGTGAAAGTTGATAATGTAAGTAGCGTTAAAACCACGCCAAATACCGTCGTAATCCACGGCCAAGCAATTTCAGTATCTGGATATTTGTAGGCTTTCACAATTGTTGGAACTGCTGCTAGTCCATCTGCAACTATGCAAAAAAATATGGCTACATTACCCACTTTTGTGATCATCCATAAAACCAGCCCCACAAGAGAAAGTATTCCACATATCAAATCAAACCAGGTTAGCTTCCATTTCGCTTGTTTATTTACAAAAGAGGCTATAAATACTGTCAATGGCAGAAAGCCAGTACTAAATGTCATTAAAGCTTCAAGACCAACTCCTTGTTTGATTTGTGCAAAAAAAGCGATAAATGGCACTATAGACCATAATAAAAATGAAACTCTATTAGGTTTGACTTTACCTTTCACGGTATCTATTAAGTAGGCTACAGAGCCCACAGCTCCTATAAGCGTTCCAATTATTATGAAGTTACGATGAAGCATAAGAAGATTATAACCGATGTTAAACAGTGATAAAATTAGTTAATTATGACAAGTCTCCACCTATTATTCCTATTACTTCCAAATATTTAAAAATATAGTTACCCTCAAAAAGATCAAAAACAAAAAACTGTTCAACTTTTGTTGTTATTAACTTATTATAACTGGATAGCTTGCAAAGCTCTTAATGTTAAGGAGGTTGGCGATTTTTACCTTAAACCGCTGTCAGCGTGTGGAACGACTGACAGGGTTCTGCTATCGTTTGAAACTAGTGGCAGGGTATATTCCATGGAAAGAAAACCTATGTGTTCTATGTTCCTATGTGGTTCAAAAACCTATATGTTTCAAACGGTTCACAAAAAAGGATAACTATGCGTTTAAATTTTTCCTCCAAATTATTTTTTTTAGTAGGTTTGGCCATGTAGTTTAGGTTCGAACCCAAGCTATGTACCATAAAGCAATATCGAATGTCGCTCACTGAAGATCAAATTATTGGCCTTGCACCTGATGCCTCCTCCATAAAATCGGGGAAGGATTTGGCGGTTGCTTCCAAATGGGTATTGCGGGGTGCGAGTGACAAAGCCCTATGGGGCCATTGCCAGGGAAGCGGAAAGTTACCTTACCAGTCCCAGGTTGATCTGCAAAATATTGCTTTTAAATGTTCGTGCCCCAGTCATAAATTCCCCTGTAAGCATGGTCTCGCCTTACTGTTGCTTTATGCACGCGGTCCGGAGCTATTTACTAAAAGCGAAGAACCGGAATGGGTGAGCGATTGGCTAAATAAACGCACAGAGCGCGTTGCTAAAAAAGTAGAAAAGGAAAGCAAGCCCGTGGATGTGGATGCCCAGGCAAAAAGGGCAGGAGCGAGGGCCAGAAAAGTGGCCGGTGGCATCGAAGATCTGCAGGTGTGGCTTAAGGATTTAATCCGGAACGGTTTGCTAACCTTACCCGAACGATCCTACGAATATTGGCAGCAACCCTCCAAACGAATGGTAGACGCCCAAGCACCCGGCTTGGCCGGTATGGTTAAAGCACTGGGCGATATCAATTACTTTGACGATTCCTGGAAACATAAAGTACTCAACCAGCTTTCAAGGATATTTCTGGTTTCAGAGGCCTATAAAAACCTCGATACGTTGCCGGAAGATTTTCAGAAAGAACTGCGATTGCTCGTAGGTTTTACCCAGAGCAAGGAAGAGCTTCTCGCGCAGGAGGGAGTATCCGATCATTGGCTTGTACTGGCCCGTACCCTTGAGGAAGACGAACAGCTGACCATCGAGCGTAACTGGCTATATGGCATAAATAATAAACGTTTTGCACTGATATTGCAATTCTTCGTTAATCGGCAGTTGCCTGAACTCAGTTTCATGCCGGGTACTGCCATAGATGCTGAACTGGTATTTTACCAGGGCGTGCAGAATCAACGGGCGCTGATGAAACAACAAAAAGGCATGGTGGATTTTAAGCTGCCCGGTTTCCATGAAACCATTGCCAGAGCCCTGGAGTCCTTCAGCGGGGTTATTATACAAAATCCGTTTTATGAACGCGTGCCTTTGTTGATGGGTAATGTGCGCTTTGTCCGCAATAACCAACAGTATTATTTTATATCGGAACGGTCCCTGAGCGGAGTCGAAGCGAACAACACGAACGAAACCCTTTCGTTGAGCGAAAGCAAAATTTTAGATTCCACAATGAGTTCAGACCGTTCGCTGAGCGGAGTCAAAGCGAACCTCAAGATGAGCGAAACGGACAACACATTAAACGAAGTTGAAGCCTGTAAAGTAGCCGTAACCACAGAAACTGCCTTTCGACTACTGGCCGTAACCGGCGGAAGGCCCTGTAACATGTTCGTGCTTGCCGATGAAAACGAAGTTGAACCCATGGCAGTTTGGGTAGGCCATAATTTTATACCGCTTAATTATGGAATTCAGAAATAATATTATCAATACCGCACTGCTGGGAACGGAGAAGAAACAGCTTTCTGCAGCTGAACTTCCACCATCCATACAACCACAGATTGAACAAATATTACAGGAATCCACCGACAATGAAACCAAGTTTCTGAAGGGAGCCACCCTGGTGCTGAATTTCTGCCGGGCCGGCGTAATGCCTTTGAAGGTTGCTTTGCAACCCGACGAATCTCCCAGGGAAGTGCTCACTTATTGCTCCAGAGATGCCATACGAGTTTTACGCGATACCCTCAGCTACAAGTTCAACACGCTTACCTGGTATTGGTGTAAGTTATGCAACGAAAAGAACCTGATTGTTCAACCTCACCTTTTACCCGAGCTTTTTGAATGGGGTGTGGCCACCAGGAAACAACATGCAGGGTTATTCCGGCAGGTAATTGGCGAAAGAGGAGTGTGGTTTTCAAGGTTTTCGGAGGAGTGGGCTTTTGTAAACGCTGCTGGCGAATTAACCGATTGGGACACCGCCACCCTCAAACAACGGGTAAGCTATCTGGAGCAACTACGAAACGACAGACCTGCCATGGCTGTTGAAAAAATACAAGCTGCTTGGAAAGAAGAGAATGCAGCCAGCCGGGTCGAACTGATCGGTCCCCTGGCCATCAATATATCTTTGGATGACGAGGCATTTCTGATGGAAATCCTGAGTGATAAAAGTCAGAAGGTAAAGGAAAAAGCGCTGCAATTGCTCAAACTGATTCCCGGTTCGGAACTCATGCGCGTGTACGAGCAGATCCTCCGCGATTCGACTCAGCTTGTACAAGGCAAAATGCTCGGATTGATTGGCCAATCCATTTCCATAAAACTGAAGTTATCCGATTCGGACCAAATCCGTAAAACAGGCATACAAGTACTCAGCAGCGACAAAGGTATCAGCGATGACGATTTTATTCTGATGCAGTTGATGGCTGAAGTTCCGCCCTCGTTTTGGGAAAAGCATCTACAATGTGATGCCGCCCAGGCGGTGAAGATATTTGCTTCCAAAAACGAACTGAAAAAGTTTCAACTTCACCTTTGCAAATCAGTGATTAAATTCAACGATAAAACCTGGGCCGGAGAGATCATGGAGCAGTTTAGCACGGCTCCCGTTCAGTTGCTATGGGTGCTGGATGATGAGGCAAGGATACGGCACGCCGAGAAATTTCTGAAAGAGAGCGTCAGTGAAGTAGTGTTAAGTCTTCGCTCAGGAGCCATTGTCGATTGGCCGTTGAAGTTTACAAAGTCCTTACTAACCCTCTTAGCGGATAATCCCACGGCCTTTAACAAAAACTTTTACGAAAGCATAAGCCTTTACATGCCGCAATCGCTCATCAAAGAGCTGGACAGTCTTACGCCCTCGGATGAGTTGAAGAAGCTCTACTGGCCGAAGCTGGCGCAGGAGATTAGGGAATTGGTGGAGATGAAGGAGAGGGTCAAAAGAGTCTTTTAGATTTTCAACCCCAACCCCTTTTTAAGGGGTTGGGGTTGAAACCATAAGGATGTAGTGGTCTTCTTAATGGTG
>CAYZNC010000378.1:0-6517 GCA_964478555.1 uncultured Bacteroidales bacterium
TTTGTCCATATCCGGATTAACCTTGCGGAACATACTCCACACCCTGATTTCGCAGAATCTTACGCCTTCGAAGTTCAACGGGGCATAAGCATCTGCAAAACTAAAATCTTTATCCTCCCCTTTAAAATAGCCTTTATCTTTGGCAAATGAAATAACATCAGGTGCATAAAGGCATTCTTCGGACTTGACCATGGGGAAAGTTGTTATCCTTGCCTGGTTGGCATGACCACAAACGTAACCATCGGGTATCCTCCGGGCAACCCAAACAGCACCCTTTTTTCCAGGTCCCTTGCCAACCATTTCCAGGATCCATGCTTCATTTTTATCTGCTATGGAAAATGATTCTCCGGAACTTGCGTAGCCATATTCAGCTACTAAGTCAGTCATTACCTTTATGGCTTCACGCGCCGACTTAGAACGCTGGAGCGCAATATACATCAAGCTCCCATAATCGACTGTGGCTGTAGAGTCAACTAGTTCTTCGCGCCCTCCAAAAGTAGTTTCACCTATGGCAACTTGAAATTCGTTCATATTGCCCACTACATTATAAGTATGTTGAGCCTGTCTTATTTTGCCAAGAGGTTTGCCTGTATCCCACTCAACAATGTCCATCATGGCTCCTTCCGGATAATCCATGGCTGGCCTGTAATATAACTCTCCATATAATACATGAGAATCAGCGGCATATGAAATCATTACCGACCCGTCTTCTGAAGCACCACGGGTTATAATATAATTAGTGCATCCTTTATTTTTCAGGGGGATACCTGCAAAAAGCAGGCTCCAAGCCAATATTAAATATACTTTTTTCATTTGTTTATCAGTTAAATTCCTTTAAAATCACAATGCTGTATTATGATTGAAACTTCCTCGACTCAATTACTAATCGAAAATTTCAGCAATCACAAATATATAATATTGTAGTTATCATTCTTTCGAATCGGGCATATTTCGATGAAAAGCGGTAATGACAAAAACTTAACAATAACTTAAAACAACAAGTACGATTACTTGTTTAAAAATTTATAATTTTGAAATGGATTTGTGGCACGATATTTGCTTATTAAAATTATAGGAACAATCTAAAAACCATAAGAGGTTAGATTGTCTTATAAGAACTTGATAATAAGGTATTAAAATATATAACGAGAATAAAAAACAAAATTCGAGTTAAAACGTATTAAAAGAAAAAGGTTAGTAGTGTTTTTCTCATAAATTAGGTAGTTAGTTAGTTAGTAGTTGTAAATGTTAGTAATGTGGTAAAAGGGCCGTTCGCGAGAACCGCCCTTTTATTCGTTTATAAACTACCAAAGTTTTAAACCTATCAAAGTTATAACTTATATTTGATAAATCACACCTCCTGCATTGTTTATTTTTGCTCCGGTTACTGAACGAAGACAATTAGGTTCATTTCTTGATCTTAAAACACCCAGAAAAGAGAAAATCAGCGCTTCTTTAAAATCTACAATATCATTTGGCGGCACCACAACGGTTATGCCAGGAATCTCTTTAAATAATTCAATTAGAAACTGATTGTGAGCTCCTCCGCCAGTCATTAAAACGGTTCTTTGCGACTTTTTTTCAATGATTTCGCCTGTTTTTACAACGATATGCTGATAAAACGTTCTCAATATATCCTCAAGATGTAAATCGTACTTTAATATGACCGGTAATACCCTTTCCCAAACCCACTCCCTGCCTAAAGATTTGGGACCCGATTGTTGATAAAATTCCAGATCGTTAAGGTCATGCAGCAGACTGGAAGAGATCTTTCCTTTTCTTGCAATAGATCCCTCCGGATCATAACTTAAATTTCGCTCTTTTACAAGGTGATTAATTAAAATATTCACCGGGCAAACATCAAAAGCGATGCGATCTGCATTATGCTTAAAAGAAATATTTGCAAATCCGCCGAGGTTCAAACAAAAATCGAAGTCACTAAATAGCAGTTCGTCGCCAATAGGCACCAAAGGCGCACCTTGACCTCCAAGAGCTACATCCAGTGAGCGAAAGTCAGCTATAGTCGTAACTCCTGCAACTGCCGCAATAGCCGCACCATTTCCGATTTGTAATGTTAATCCCTTTTCCGGCTGGTGAAAAACAGTGTGCCCGTGCGATGCAATAAAGTCAATACCACTTGTTTCGTTATTTAAAAATTGACATACGGATGTGCCTAAAAATCTTCCATATTCATTGTGAAGCAGCATTAACTCAATGCCTGACAGATTATGGGCATCCGTTAGTTTTTTCTTCCATTTGGGGGAGTAGGGATAGGTAGTTGCCTGCTCAATAGCATAATTCCATCCACGTTCCGATAACTCAAAAGTACAAAGGGCGATGTCCAGGCCATCAAGAGAAGTCCCCGACATTAATCCAATAACACGATAAATTGCTTTCATTTAAAAGTTGCTAAAGTTCAGTCTATTGTGGCTATTTAAAAAATTCAGTATGGTACTTGCCGGTATTGTTTTTTTCGTCGGTTACCTTCAAATCAAGCGTGTGTTTAAGTCCAAATTTTAAGCGGTCCGGATCAAATTCATAGAACAGAAGATCTTGTTTCGGATCATATTCAAAAAGCACCCAGTGTCCATCCACAAAGCCATTATAACTTTTAATCCCTGAAAGATCATCTTTAATCGTAAATGAAATTCGTTTCCAACGCGTAAAATTATTATTTTTCAAATGCCTGGATTTCAATTTAATGGTAGGAGGTATGGTATCGACACCAACCACATATTTCCCAAAGGTTCTGATATTGGCTGTAACGTATCCATCCTTATAGTTTCCGCCATTCCATAATACTTGTCCCCGCTCGTCAAGATTCAGCAATAATGCTTTGTCATTGAGCCTTTCAGGCAGATGAGTTGGTTTAATGCGCAGACTGGCTGATTTATGTAATGGTGTGTATCGGTTATGTATTTGGTAAAATTCCGAATAATAGCCCCGTTGTTGTGGCAACATAGAAAAGTCAAAGAGAAAGTCGTCGTATAAAGCATTTTTAGGAACAAAAACCCTCACATTTCCTTGTTGAAATTCATTGTCCCTTTGATAGAACATCTTTTGTTCATTGACACCAGGCTCAGTGGCTGAAATTTTTGTTTCCGGTGATTTCAGATCTCCCTTGAGCCTGAAGTTTAATTCAGTTTCATTACGGAAAGCATCCCTTACAACAATACGTATTTGGTACCATACGGTATCATTCACTTCAACGATTCCACGATTGACCTCTTGTTTATAAATACTAAAATGGTTATTGGGCTGAATATATAACCGATTGATTTTTTTCTGGTTACGGATATAATATTCATAGTCTATAAGGCTGTTTACATATCGTAGTTCAGCAAATGAATATTTGTCTACAGTCTGCTGAAAAATAAGATTATTATTCTCATACAAATCAATTGAATAAACCCCTGATCTTATGGTGGTGCCATCTGATCTGTCATATGTTTGAATGCCAAAACCAATATCACCTTTCACTAAAATAGGTAACTCATTGGTTAATTTTTCCTTTGTGCCCGATGAAGTAACGTTATAATAAGCCGTTGCAAATTGACGGTTTACTGCACTTTTTTCTGACAGTGGATAAATCCAAACTTTTTCAATAACCGGAGGTATGGTGTCTGAAATGTTCTTCTGGAAGTAGAGCAAAGGATTCACAGGGTCCTGCGACTTTTCTTCCCTTATTTCCAGATGCAGATGAGGGCCGGAAGTACCGCCTGTATTACCTGACCACGCAATAAAATCACCCTTCTTTATGGAGATTTCCCTGGGCTTAAGGATAACATCAATACTATACGTGCTTTGTTTGTACTGTTCGTTTTTACAATATTTTTCAATGTCATTCCTGAATCGTTCGAGGTGCCCATACAATGATACATACCCATTAGGATGTGTGATGTAAATAGCTTTTCCATAACCATCAGGCTCTATCTTTATTCTTGAAACATATCCTTCCTCAATAGCATATACATTCAGTCCTGTAATTCCCAAGGTTCGAAAATCTGTTCCGGAATGTAAATGATTTAGTCTTATTTCCCCAAAACTACCGGCAAGTTTAAGTGGTATATCAAGCGGCAAAGCGTAATTATAATTTTTTAATAATTGAGCAGCTAACTTGAAATTTGCTAATAGTATAATAAACAGAAAGATATATATAATTTTCGGAAAAAGTTTCATTTGAATTATTTTCTCATAAAAATAGTTAGATATGTCTTCATTGCTATATTTATCAACATTATTTTTTATATTGACAAACCAATATTATATTTGTATTAAATTAGTAGGGTAGTATGACCGAAAAGGAATCTATCATTAACTCTCTGGAAGAGAAAGTGAAGAAATTAGTAACGCTTCATGAAACGCTTAGAAGTGAAAATCAACATTTTTCAGGCGAGAATAATGATTTACGTGATATTATCAAACTAAAAGACAATGAGTTGAAGGATTTGCAGGGAAGATATGAACAATTGAAACTTGCAAAACTTTTGGTAACCGGAAGTGAGGACGTTCATGAAGCCAAGCTGAAGGTTAATAAAATTGTGCGGGAAATTGACAAATGTATTGCTCTTTTGAATAAATAAAAAAAGTGGAAATGGAAGAAAAATTGTCCATTCGGGTAAATATTGCAGATAGGTACTATCCACTTAAGATAGAGAGTGAGGACGAGGAAAAAATACGTAAGGCCGCGAAATTGATAAATGACAAGGTGTCCCAGTATAAAACAAAATACGCTGATAAGGACATTCAGGATTTTATGGCAATGGCAGCTTTACAGTTTGTGATTCGCTTGATAGAAATGGAAGAAAAAACAGAGGAGGGTAATCTGATCGAGAAATTACAACAACTTAATGAAGCTCTTGACGAATTGGTTAATGACAAAAAGAGTAGTGACGTTCTTTTACATACAATAGAATAAAAATATTGCCCGCATAGTTTCTTCAATCCTTTTGAAACTCAACAGATTAAAAATTGGAGTACGACTCAGGTTATTAAAGTCAGGCCTCGCTCCTGGTTCGCCAGGAATTTGCTTTGCAAACGGTGGAAGACTGCAATATCCGGCGACTCCATCCCATGTTTATACAGGGGTTTTAAAAAGCTTGTCGAAACCTATGCGGGTTTTTTTTTTCACATTTTAATAACTATAAAAATATATGACCATTGCAATTATTACAGGTAGTATTTCAGTCGGCATATGGGCAGCAATTGGGCTAGTTTCCCTTTTGGCAGGCTTCATTTTTGCTTATTTTACCTTATTTTTTGTTCTCGGAAAGAGAAGGATAACCATACTAAAAGATGCCGAAACCGAAGGTGAGGTTATAAAAAAGGATAAAATTCTTCAAGCAAAAGAAAAGTTCTTTCAACTTAAAACCGAACACGAGAAACTGATAAATGAAAAAAATTCTAAACTAGTTGCCGCTGAAAATAAATTCAGACAGAAAGAATTAGCGCTTAACCAGAAATTTGAGGAGATACAACGAAACAAAAAGGATGTAGATGCTATTAAGGAAAATTTGAATCTGCAGCTTGAGGTTATTGAAAAGAAACATGAAGAATTAGATAGGCTTCACAAACAACAGGTTGAACAATTAGAGGCTATTTCCGGGTTAACTGCTGAGGAAGCAAAAGGGCAGTTGCTTGAATCACTTAAAGCGGAAGCTAAAACAGAGGCTATGTCTTATATCAATGAGGCAATAGAAGAAGCTAAGATGACCGCTAATAAAGAAGCAAAGCGGATTGTAGTTCAATCTATTCAACGTGTAGCTACAGAAGTTGCTGTTGAAAATTCGGTTACCGTATTTCATATTGACAGTGATGAAATCAAGGGCCGCATCATCGGTCGTGAAGGCCGCAACATCAGAGCACTTGAGGCAGCCACCGGTGTTGAAATTATCGTAGACGATACCCCTGAAGCTATTATTCTTTCGGCATTTGATCCTGTTCGAAGGGAAATTGCACGACTTTCATTGCATCAACTGGTTACCGACGGACGTATCCACCCTGCCAGAATCGAAGAAGTGGTTACTAAAGTGCAGAAACAAGTGGAAGAAGAAGTGGTTGAAATTGGAAAACGTACTACTATTGATCTGGGTATTCATGGACTTCATCCCGAATTGATCAGGCTGATTGGTAAAATGAAATATCGTTCCTCTTATGGACAAAACCTGTTACAACACTCCCGTGAAGTTGCAAACCTTTGTGCTATAATGGCCTCGGAATTAGGGTTAAACACAAAACTTGCTAAAAGAGCTGGTCTGCTGCACGATATTGGGAAAGTTCCTGACGATGAGCCGGAATTACCACATGCCATTTTGGGTATGAAGCTGGCTGAAAAATATAAGGAAAAACCTGAAATTTGTAACGCAATTGGTTCTCACCACGATGAAACTGAAATGACCACATTGTTGGCCCCCATTGTTCAGGTGTGTGATGCAATTTCTGGTGCTCGTCCGGGAGCCCGTCGTGAAGTTGTTGAAGCATACATTAAGCGTTTGAAGGATTTGGAAGCTTTAGCATT
>CAYZNC010000379.1:0-6448 GCA_964478555.1 uncultured Bacteroidales bacterium
GGAACAAAAACAATCTTTAAAACAAGATATTGCTGATTTAATAAGTAACAAACCATGGGTTACCATGTTTTTGGCGTTTGTGGTAATGTTTATATTCCTTGCTATCAGAAATGGAATCCTGGTCTTCTATTTCAAGTACTATTTGGATATTCCCAGTATGATGCCATTTCTTGACAGCATAAATAAGGGTACGTTTGGATTAATGGAAAAACTAGGTATGGCTGGGAAAGACATAGACATATCCGGAAGCTTTTTCGGTATTACAAACCTATTTGGGCAACTTGCTTGTATTTTAGGCATTGTGGTATCCAATGTGCTTACCAGACGTTTAGGTAAACGTAATGTATTTATTGGAGGACTTGCTTTAGCTACTGTATTTACCGCATTATTCTATGTTGTACCGCCAACTGGCATTATGTTCATCGTTTTCCTTCAAATACTTTTTAACTTTTCATGGGGTATAACGATGCCTGTACCTTGGGCAATGATGGCCGATGTAGCTGATTATTCCGAATGGAAGAACAACAGGCGTTCAACCGCTATTGTATTTGCCGGTATTATTATTGGATTAAAAGTTGGACTTGCCATTGGAGGAGCGATCGGTAGTATGTTACTCAAATGGTACGGATACATTGCCCCACCAGCAAAAGTAGCCTGGATAGCGCAATCACCTCTAGCTGTTTCAGGTATTCGCTTATCAACGAGTATTTATCCTGCTCTGCTTGTAATCGTATTAATGGCAATCCTCTTCTTTTATAAAATTACCAAAGGCACTGAACTTAAAATGCAGAATGAATTAGCCGAACGGCGTAAAGCTTATTAAAACGAATGGTATGAGGAACTATATGAAATCTCCGGTGAGATGTCTGCAAACATTTGCTAAATTTTACATGCCTTGTATTGTTTGTATTTGCTTTGCTTGTCACAAATTGCCCCCTTTAAAGGATGCATTCAAAAATGATTTCAGAATTGGTGCCGCCATCAGTGGAAATCAGATTGTGGGTAAGGATTCTGTTGCAATGGCAATTGTTGTTAGGCATTTCAATACCATTACTCCTGAAAACGTCATGAAATGGGATACCATTCACCCAAAACCCGGGGTATATAATTTTGAAAAAGCCGATCGTTACGTTGAATTCGGAGAAAAAAACCATATGTTCATTATTTGTCACACACTTGTTTGGCATAATCAGATACCCAAGTGGGTTTTTGAGGATGGATCGGGAAATCCTGTTGGAAGAGACACGCTTCTAAAACGCCTGCACGATCATATATTTACCATTATGAGCAGGTACAGGGGTCGCATAAACGGATATGATGTGGTTAATGAAGCTATTGGCGACGACGGCCAACTGCGTAAAACAAAATGGCTGGAAATCATAGGTGAAGATTATATACAGAAGGCATTTGAATTTGCGCATGAAGCAGATCCTCAGGCTGAGCTGTATTATAACGATTATAATATAGAACAGCCAGCGAAAAGAAATCCTGTACTTATAAAATTAATACAGGATCTGAAATCTAAAAATATCAGAATTGACGGGGTTGGTATACAAGGCCACTGGCATCTTAATACACCTAAACTGGCTGTGGTTGATTCCGCCATACAGGCATTCAGTAATCTGGGTTTAAAAGTGATGATTACCGAACTGGATATTAATGTTCTTCCTCAACCTCCTATGACTTCCGGTGCGGACGTTTCAACAAATGTTGCATTTCAAAAACAATACAATCCTTATCCTGAAAACCTGCCCGATTCAATCCAGGAAAAATTGGCTAACCGTTATGCCGATATCTTTAAAGTTTTTGTTAAAAACAAAGGTAAAGTGCAACGAGTAACTTTTTGGGGAGTTAGTGATAACCAGTCGTGGCTTAACAATTGGCCTGTCAAAGGCCGCACTAATTATCCATTACTCTTTGATCGTAAATACCAGCCTAAGCCGGCTTTTTATTCTGTTATTAAAGTTGGACTGGGTATTTAATGATGGTGGTACGCTTGAGAAGATTCACTTATCAGCCAGCTTCAAAGTGTTATAAATGCTTTTTAATAACTAAATATCTTAAAGTAGTTCATATCAATAAAATAGCCACGAATTTCGAATAATTCATTCGTACATTCGAATGGGACGCATCACTAATCTGAACACTATCTTTAACAGGACCTCGTATCTTGTACCAAATTGGCACTACGGCACTTGGATCGGCAATCGACAGGTTAATTTTACCGGTTTTATCACCAAAGCACTTGATCTGTGTATCAATGGTATCAGCCCATGCAAGATCCTTGCCTACTTTGAGAACGGTATCATTTGGACAATTATAGGTTTTTGAACGAAATAAAATCGTATAGGATCCTTCATCAAGCCCTGTAAAAACTGAGTCTTTTTGCCAGGTTACACCGTCATCGATTGAAAGTTTTACCGAATCGATTGGAGGGTTAACATTTAACACTTTGGTAATTCTGATACTACCCTTAAGGGCACCATGCACATTAGTAACTGCAACATTCAGTTTAATTTTTGGAGGTTCACCAACCGTAATATCTTGGGTTTTAGTACATCCGTTACTATCCTGTACTTTGACAGTATAATTGCCTGCTGAAACGTCTTGGTCAAACCTTTTATTTGCCTGGAATGGCCCATTGTTCAATGCATATTGTAATGGTGGCGGAGTAGGACCGGTTGCATTTATAATAATTACGCCGTCAGTACCTCCGTTGCATCTTGGCATTGCACTTAATACTGAAAGAATTGTGATGCCATCGAATGGTCCGGAAATCACTACTGCTGGATCATCGAATTGTGATATAATGTCATTACCAATTTTTTCACTTACCATCACATAGTATACACCTGCATATACATGAAAGCTTCCGTTACTTCTATAGGTTATTCCACCATCGATGGAATAAAGATATGAACCCGCAGGGGATACGGAAATAGTAATAGTACCGGAGCTATCATTTTTACATATTACATTGGTAGTGTTGACTGTCACATCCAAAGCAGCTTTACTTTGATTAATAAAAATTACTAAAAAAAAGATAATCAATGCATAATGGGGGTACGTTCTTTTCATGGCAAGTAAATTTGGATATATTGGTTTATATACGCAACGCAATGCCGCAAAAGTAATAAAAAAGACATTTCGTTATTTTTATTTATAAGACGCAAAAACCAGAAAACGTTCCCGTAAATTTAGGAGTATATTATAATCGCAATGTGAATAACTATTAAAAAATATTCCCAAACTCTCTTCCGAAGTTCTTAACTTTGTTGGTTCTAAGAAATAAGATGGAACGCTGAAAGGCTAGACAATAAATTGGTTTTGACGACTTTCTTGAAAACGCTTAATTTTTGTCAATTTCAAATATATTAAAATTGAAGGTAGTTTTCATGCTGGACTGCTGGTTTAGCGCTCATCTCTCTTAGTGCTTGGTTCTAATAGCTCAATGGTGGAAGATTTTTTAAGTGAATTAAACGAGGTGCAACGTGAGGCCGTGACTAATGTTGATGGTCCTGCACTTGTTATTGCCGGAGCTGGATCCGGCAAAACAAGGGTACTGACATTTCGTATAGCTCAATTACTCAATCTTGGCATTAATCCCCGATCGATATTAGCCTTAACCTTTACCAATAAGGCGGCCAAAGAGATGAAAGAACGTATCGGGCGCTTAGTTGGCGAAAATAGAGCTCACAGTCTCTGGATGGGCACATTTCACTCTATTTTTGCTAAAATACTTCGTATCGAATCTCAAACATTAGGATATCCTTCTACTTTTACCATCTATGATTCCCAGGACTCGAAAAATGCTGTGCGTCAGATTATCAAAACCATGAAGCTCGATGAACAGATATATAAGCCAAACGAAGTTTTTTCAAGGATTTCAAGTTCCAAGAACAACCTGATTACACCTATGGCTTATACTTCTAATCCCCGTGTTATGGAAAGTGATATTGCCAACAGGCGTCCACAAACAGGGGATATTTACAAAGAGTATGTGAACCGGTGTTATAAAGCCGGCGTTATGGATTTCGACGATTTGCTTGTGAATACGAATATCCTGTTTCGCGACTTTCCCGAGACACTTCAGAAATACCAACAAAAGTTTCAATATATACTGGTGGATGAGTACCAGGATACGAACTATGCCCAATATCTTATTATTAAAAAACTGGCACAGCATCATCACAATATATGTGTGGTGGGCGACGATGCTCAGAGTATATATTCTTTCCGTGGGGCAAAGATTGAGAATATCCTGAATTTTCGTAATGATTACCCGGATTACAAGCTCTTCAAACTGGAGCAGAATTACCGTTCCACGCAAAACATTGTGAACGCAGCTAATAGCATTATTGCACGCAATAAAAATCAGATACATAAAAAAGTCTGGTCGTCAAACGATGAAGGAGACAGAATCAAGGTCATAAAAACTTCAACGGACATTGAAGAAGGTTTTATTGTAGCCAATTCCATCATCGATATACGAATGGGCGAACGTATGTTATACAACGATTTTGCCATTCTTTACCGCACCAACTCCCAATCGCGTATTTTTGAGGAAGCACTCCGGAAGCGGAATATTCCGTATAAAGTCTACGGTGGGCTTTCATTTTACCAACGCAAGGAAATTAAGGATGTTTTAGGTTATCTTCGGTTGATTGTCAACAAAGGAGATGACGAAGCTTTCAGACGTATTATTAACTACCCTGTGCGTGGTATTGGAGAAACCAGTGTCGCAAAACTCGAGGAATGTGCTGAAAGGCAGGGAGGTAATTTGTTTCAGGCAGCGTCAAGCATGGAACTTTTCAGACTTGATATAAATAAAGGCACACAAAACAAGATAAGCCAGTTTGTTAACTTCATCCATAAGTTTAGTTTGCAGGTTAAAACGATGGATGCTTACGAAATTGCCTACCAGGTGGCAATGACTTCAGGTATTATCAATGAGTTGAAACAGGAAAAGACGCCCGAAAACATTACCCGTTTTGAAAACATAGAGGAATTACTCAATAGTATCCGTGAATTTACTACTCAAAATGAGATAGATACCGGGCCGCTTACGCTGGAACATTACCTCGAAAATGTTGCGTTACTGACCGATGCTGATAGTGAAAAGCCTGAAGATGCAGATAAAATCACACTAATGACAATGCACGCGGCTAAAGGACTAGAATTTAAGGTAGTTTTTATTGTAGGTGTTGAAGAGGATTTGCTGCCATCGCATATGTCGCTTAATTCGCTTGAAGATCTTGAAGAAGAGCGCCGTTTGTTCTATGTTGGTCTTACGCGGGCCAAGGAGAAGGCTTTTCTCATGTATTCGGAAAACCGTTACCGGTGGGGAAATCTCACCCACTGCTCACCCAGCAGGTTTTTAAGCGAAATTGACGAACAATACCTTGATCTTCCTCAGGAAAATAGCACTTTTTCGGAAGATTTCGATCCCTCAAACGGCATTGCCTGGACGCGCAAGCCTAAATTTGCTAAAACCTCTAAATCCGCAAACCCCACTACGGAACAACTGCCTTTATTTTCGCCTCCTAAAAAGTTTGTAAAAGTGGAGCAGGCAGAGGCTAAACAACCCATCCTTACCGATTTTCAGGCCGACGATCCATCGAAGATACAGGTGGGAATGCTGGTATTGCACGAAAGGTTTGGAAATGGAAAGGTAATTAATCTCGATGGTGACCCACCTAACATAAAAGCTACGGTCTTCTTTCAAAACTCGGGACAAAAGCAAATATTATTGAAATTTGCTAGGCTGAAGATTTTGAATTAGTAAAATACAGCAATACTTTCCAAAATTAGAAGGAATATTTTGTAATTTTGTAACAACAAATAATGTTTAAATTATTGAGCCCATTATCAAAGTTGTAGTCATGAACCGAACATGTTTGCGAAGAAATACAAACCTATGAAAATAGCAAACATGGAGTTCCATACGACCTTAATCCAAAAATTGTTTACGTATGAAAACAAAAACAACAAATAAGACAAAGAAAAGCTGGGCTTTACCAGGGGAACCAATAAGCATTAATGAGTTTAAGGCTGGTATTAAACAAGCCGAGAAAGGCCCGTTCTATACCGTTGAAGAGTCTAAAAAAATGTTAACTGAATGGAGGAAGAAAAGAAACTCCCAGTAAGGGTTTCCGGGGAATTTGTTCTTGACCTCGATAATGTCTATCTATATGGATTAGATACTTTTGGTATCCGCCAAGCCGAGCTTTACGAAAATGAGATATGGAAGCTTGTCGAAGGGCTGTCTCACAATTGGCCGTTTTTCTCAGAATGCCGCCACCTACCCACAAAATCCAAGATGTATCGGTGGATTATCCTTGAATCACACCTTATTATCTATCGCATAAAAGTTACAGAAATTCAAGTATTGCGTATTGTACATGCCCATCGGAGTATTGCTAAAATCAAGGCTTCTAGAAGAATTAAA
>CAYZNC010000380.1:0-6429 GCA_964478555.1 uncultured Bacteroidales bacterium
ACCTAGGCCACCACTACAAAGTGAAACTATCCGATATAAACGCTGGCAGCTTCGCCGTTTATCGGTCAAGCCGGGCATTACGTGCTCATGGCAGGTAATTCCTGACCGCAACAGTATTAAATTTGACAAATGGATGAAACTTGACCTCGATTATATTGACAATTGGTCTCCAATGTTAGATTTTACACTTCTAATCAAAACACTCAGGACTGTCATACACAGGACAGGAAATTAAAATCATGCCATATTCATATAACCAAATAACCAATAATCATGCGAAAGCATTAAAAAAAAACAGATGCAGAGAAAAATGAATTGCTATAGATATGTATTTCTAATTTTGATATTAGTTTCAGCTATTTCATGTGTACCTTTTAGGCGGGTGCGGTTTTTTAATGATTCGGGAAAGATTGATAAATCTTTTGCAAATCCCAGGGAACAAAAAAGGATTAGTCCTTTTGACAATTTGTTTATTAAGGTGCTTAGTACGGATGAGAAAACCAGTCAGATTTTTAATGCGTCAGAGCAGATTGCCCTTAATTTACCGCTAAATACGATTAGTTTTTTGATTGATGAAAAAGGTAATGTTAATTTTCCCTTTGTCGGTAATATTAATGTTGGAGGACTCACACTTGCTGAGGCAAGTAACAAGCTTCAGAAGGCATTAACCGAATATATGCCGAATATAGCAGTTATCGTAAAATTTATCGATAATAAAGTGACTGTCATGGGGGAAGTACAACGTCAGGGTGTTTTTAATTTTACAGATGATAAGATTAATATTTATGAGGCTGTTGCTCTCGCCGGAGGGTTAACCAGATATGGAAATCATAGAAACGTAATTCTTATAAGACAGGAGAATAATGCCATTAAACATTATAAACTAGACCTTTCGAATTCAAAAATCGCGGGAACAAATATGTTTTTTATTTTACCAAACGATGTAATTGTGGTAGAACCTCTTCGGCAGGTATCATGGAGTTATCAGAATATGACCTATACAACGGTGTTAACAACCATAACAACCTTAGTTGCGGTGTTGTATTTTGCAAATATAAAATTGTAAAACAATGAGAAATACTATAGGAGCAGTTTCATCAAGCTCAATACTAAAGGAATTTGTAAAAAAGGTTTTATCATATAAACTTTATTTTATCATTTGCATTATATTATTTGTTGCTGCTGCATTTTTGGTAAACAAATATTCAACTCCAGTTTATGAAGTGAATGCATCCCTTCTTTTAACACAGAACCATCGGTCCTCCATATTAAGCGGCAGTGATTTATTTAAAGGTGCCGAATTTCTTCAGGATAATAAAAACATTGAGAATGAGCTAAATATGTTTACTTCTTTTTCTCTCGTTTCATCCAATATAGCAAATTTGAATTTTGAAGTGGGGTATTTTTTGGAAAAAGAGGAACTTATAAAAATAAGGCAAGAAATTTATGATGAATCTCCTTTTACAGTGACCATTGATAAGTCGCATATTCAGCCTTTTGATGTGAATTTTTATATTGAGATATTAAGTGATTCTACTTACAGACTTTCTGCCTCACAGAAGGAAGTGATGCTCTATAATTATGTTGACGATGAAATTAAAAATTCAATAAACAATTTTAGTGTTAATGGAGTGCATCGCTTTAATCAACCTATAAATAATGAATATTTCCGCTTTTCCATCACGTTGAATCAAAAAAAAACCACCACGCTGGATCCGTCAAAAGCCCGGTATTTCTTCCGCTTTTATCATTTGGATTATTTAACACTAATTTATTTAAAGAGATTTAAAGTAGAGCCGGTATCCGCCTTAGCATCCATCATTAATATTCACTTTAAAGGAGAGAATATTTCCAAGATTACTACATTTCTTAATAAATATGTAGAGCTTTATCTTAATGCCAACCTGGAAAAAAAGAATAAAGCAGCAGTTAGTACTGTACAGTTCATCGATTCTCAAATTTCTCAGGTCTCCGATTCCTTAATGACCTCTGAGTCAAAATTACGCGATTACAGAACGTCAAATCAAATAACTGACCTCCCTTTTCAGGGACAACGACTTGTAGATGAGCTTTCTAAGATTGAAACAGACAGAGCAACCTTAGAAGTACAAAAGCGTTATTATAAGTATGTAATTGATTATTTCAATAAAAATAATAACATCGCTGATGTTGTTCCGCCTTCGTCGATGAATATTACCGATCCGATTATGAACAAACTTATTTCGGATTTACTTGAATTAAATGCAGCAAGAGCAACTATTCTCAATAGCAATAGTCAAAAAAGTCTGTTTTTGGGTCAGATTGAAAGCAAAATTAAAGTGCAAAAAGAGACTATTCTGGAAAATGTTAAAAACAACCTGAACACTCTGAATCTTACTATAAATGAGCTCGATTATCGCTATAATAAACTTTCCGGTGACATATCCAGATTGCCAAAAGCGGAAATAAGCATGGGTGGAATGGAAAGGAAGTTTAAATTGAATGATGCAATTTATACTTTTTTACTACAAAAAAGAGCAGAGGCAGAAATCTCCAGGGAATCCAGTATGCCGGATTATGAGGTCGTAAGTCCTGCACGTGAAATTACATCCACTATTATTGCTCCAAGGAAAAGCATTAATCTTCTCATTGCCATTTTTTTGGGGTTGCTTATCCCTTCATTATATATTCTTATCAAGGATTTCCTGAACGACAAATTGGAGAGTGTATTCGAAATTGAGCAGTTGTCCAAACATAAAGTAATAGGAGCTATTTATAAAAATAAACATAGAATGGAAGCTGTGGTAGCCGAACGACCACGCTCCTCTATTTCCGAGTCATTTAGGATATTACGAACAAACTTATCATTTAAATTTAACGGGGAAGCATCCAGGGTTATTCTTATTACTTCTTCAGTTCCGCGAGAAGGGAAGAGCTTTATTTCCTTCAACCTTGCTGCATCAATCGCATCCATGGGATATAAAACGCTAGTGATGGATTGTGACTTGCGAAGAGGTACTTTACACGATAAGTTTAATATTGATAATTCCATAGGACTTTCCACATACCTGGTAAATAAATCGCTATTGGATGATATTATTGTAAATACTTTTGTTCCAAACCTGTTTTTTATTCCGGCAGGGCCCGTATTACCTAATCCTGCTGAGCTATTGGAATCTAATATTACAGAGAAATTATTCCAATATCTCCGCTTGCATTTCGACTATATTATTATCGATACTTCACCCATAGGAGCTGTTGCTGACGCTTATCTACTAATGAAATATGCTTCGCAAACGCTTATTGTCTCCCGTCAGGATTATACCAAGAAAGAAATTTTTATCGAAGTGATAAAAGGACTTGAAACCAATAAATTGTCAAATTATGATATCGTTTTTAACGGCCTGAATTATATGAAGAGCAGTTATGGGCGTTATTACGGCACCTATTACGATGAAAAACCCGACAAAAAACAAAAAAATAAAAAAAAGATGTCGAAAATTGTCAACAACTAAGGGGTAACTTTATGCACAATGTTTACATATATCCCGTCTCGAATAGAGTGAAAACAGGGATTTACAATCCTTATATCGACAACTTCATAAAATACGGGAACGAGTATTATTTATTTCTTAATAAAGATCATCCTTCAGATAGTGGGCTTTTCAATATTCTTAAATACATACGGACAATAGATATTATTTTCTTTAACTGGATTGAAAAATTACCCGAATTAAAAGGGGGATTTATTCAAACCTGTTTTCTTTTTGTACTGGTGGGATACTGTAAAATCAAACATGTTAAAATAGTATGGACATTACATAATAAAATAGCACACACGAAAAAACATTTGTTTTTTAAAAAAATGATTTTTTCTTTAATGATAAAAAAAAGCGATCTAATTATAACTCATGCCAGCGATGGAAAAACACTAGTTAATGAATTCTATAAATTACCAAAACGTATCTTTTATTTTCCTCACCCGGTAGTTGAAAATTTACATACGGAGACAGGACAAAAAGAATTTGATATATTAATCTGGGGTTCCCTATCTCCTTACAAAGCCATTGATCAGTTTTTGGAATTTCTTTATAAAAATGAACTTCAGTGTAAATACCATATTAGAATTGTAGGTAAATGCTTTGATCCAAAATATTTTAACAGGTTAAACTCCTATACCAATCAGTGTATTTCATTGGAAGATAAGTTTATTAATGATGAAGATTTACGAAAACTTATGTCGCATGCCCGCATCGTGTTATTTACTTACAATAATGACAGTGTGCTTAGTTCAGGAGCACTGGTAGAATCAATATCTTACGGAGCGTTAGTAGTTGGACCCAATAAAGCTGCTTTTAAAGACCTTGCAGATTTACAATATATTTTCTCATTTGAGAATTTTGATTTATTAATTGATTTAATTAACAAGATTTTGTCTGGCGATAAAATTATTCCAAAGGAAAAATTTGATCATTTTTTAAAGGAATTTCATTGGTCGGAATTTGCAAAAAAATTAAATCAGGAATTATATCCGGTGATCTAAGATGCGACAATCTTATTTTAATATATTTCTCGATATTCTTGACAGAAATGGGGCTATTGAGAAGTGTGAAAATGCAGTTTTGGGGAAATCTTGCAAAACTTTATTTTTTGTGAATGCACATTGCTTTAATGTGGCTCAAAATAACGATGAATACAGAGAGGCATTAAATTCGGCAGATTTGATTTTTAATGATGGGGTTGGGCTTTCGTTAGGTTCAGTCTTCGCAAATGTTAAATTCAAGGATAACCTCAACGGCACTGATTTAATTCCCCAATTAATCGAGTCCGTTGTGAAGCATTCTAAAAATATATATCTTATTGGAGGTAAAGTAGGTATAGCGGAAAAAGCCAAAACCGTACTGGAAAATCGTCATAAGAATATAAATATTGTGGGTATTTATCATGGTTTTTTTTCATCAACAGAAGAAAATATGATTATTGAGGAAATAAATTCAAGAAAAGTTGATGTTTTAATTGTTGGTATGGGCGTTCCAAAACAGGAACTATGGATAACTGCCATAAAAGATAAATTGGAAACCGCAAAATTATGTGTGGCAGGCGGCGCAATCATTGATTTTATTGCAGGTAATGTTACTCGTGCCCCTAAGTGGATGAGAGTTATGCAGATAGAATGGTTGTACCGGCTGTTTCTTGAACCCAAACGATTGTGGAGAAGATACTTGATAGGTAATATAAAATTTTTATATTATGTTATATTTAAATGTATTAGAACCGTTGGATGAAATAATATTTACAATTATTAAACATTGATGAACTGATCGTACAGATTGTTTGTTATGATATCAAATATGGTCTCTGAGGGATGAGATCATGAACTCAACTTATTACTTGTATACAAATGAAAAATGATATTATTCATGTTTGTTGTGGACTTAATGATTATTATTTAATGCCTTATGGAGTAATGCTTGTATCGTTATTTGAAACCAATAATATGAATAAATTCCATGTTCATGTATTTAGCAGCTCACTGAGTAACGAATCAATTGAAATATTGAAGGGCATTACAAATAAATACAATGCAGCCTTTACTTATTATCCTATGGATTCTGCTTTATTAGCAAACCTTGCTGAAACCGAAAGAATTTCCAATATTACCTATTCCTGGAATGTTATGCCAGAACTGATTGATCCGGCGGTTAATAAACTTCTTTACTTAGATGGTGATATGATTGTACTTGATGATATTAAACCGCTTTGGGAAACGGATTTGAATGGATATATTATAGCCGCAGTGGATGATATTGTTGCTCTTAAATTTAAGGAAAATGAACGTTTACATATTCCCGAACAATTTGGATATTTTAATACAGGTACGGTTTTAATCAACAGAAAAGAATGGATGAAAAACGATCTTTCCAGGAAAGTATTATCCTTTGCGCGGGAAAATGCTGAAATACTTAAATATCTTGATCAGGATGCCGGAAATTCTATTCTATATGACAAAAGACAAATACTTCACCCAAAATGGAATCAACAGGTGGGTGTTTATTTTTTAAAAAAGAACTTCGTTAAATCAACATATACCAATGCAGTTTTGAACGAAACAATCCATAAACCGGTTATAGTCCATTTTAACGGAATGGAAAAACCATGGGATTATGCTAATATGCATCCTTTCAAGCGTAAATTTCTATATTATTTGAAATTATCGGGTATTAAAAAACCTAATGTAAAAAGACCAGTACGGAAGGTTGTAAAAAAATTTGTTTATTGGGTGGTAGGCTGGAATAGGTGGAATAGAATATAAGAAGTATTTAATTTTTCGATTCGGCTCAACATGACTTTTTAATAATAAAATATTGACGATTTGTAATTTACCAGGAAATGGAAATTATCTGAGTTTTTTAGGCAAAAAACAATAATATAGCTGATGAAACTACTACG
>CAYZNC010000381.1:0-6390 GCA_964478555.1 uncultured Bacteroidales bacterium
TAATGGTCCTGTTTTTGCATTGGAAGGCGGTCAAACTAAATGCCCTTTCGAAGATTCAATACAAACCAGGTTTTATCAACCTCATACCACAATCAGCCAGGCAACCATGAGACGTGAAAAATGTACGCTCTCTGCACAACAAGCCATTATATCCAATGTTCCGGAAGACAAGGCTGCTAATTTTACACTGCTATTAAGTAATATCAGTGAAACCAATGAGGACGGTAATTACACGCTTACCTATGATCTTTCAACAAATCCTGATGGAGCTCTTATTTCATTGGATGGTTCTCCTCTCGATGCCGGACGAAGTATAAAAATACCTGCTGGTAAAACCCTAAGCAAAGTACTCTCTGTACAAATGACTAAGCCTGGCGTTTATGACTACAGCAATATTAAACTCAGCTTAGCTGGTTCCTGCGGAGGAGGAGGTACTAGTGTTAACATCTCAGTTCATTTTATTCCGGCTTGTTCCAGCGTTGCCATGACAATGCCAACCGACCTATGGGTAACCAACACGATCAGTGGTACTACCATGAATATTGGAATTGAAGGTTATAACTTATCACATAGCACGTTCGAAAAAATCATGTTTCAGTACAAGCCTTCTTCATCTTCCGAATGGATAACTGACATGAATTTCTTTGTAAATAAAGCGGACTATAACACAGCATCAGAGCCCAAAACCAATATCAATAATCAGTCATCCTTGGTTTACCCCTGGGATATGAGTAGTCTTCCGGATAGAAACTATGATATTCGTTTACAGACGCAGTGCTATGATAATACGGTTAACTTCAGCGATCCTTTCTCTGGCATCAAAGACATGAAACCGCCCAAGGTCTTTGGAACTCCACAACCTGGTGATGGTATATTATCACCGGGAGAAGACATAGGCGTATCTTTCGACGAACCTATACAGGATGGATTACTTACCCCATATAATTTCTCCGTAAAGGGTGTATTAAATGGGGCTAAAACAGATCATAACGCTTGTTTATACTTCGATGGAACACAATCCTACGCTAACGTTCTCAGCGGCATACCGCTCAAGGATAAATCGTTCACGATCGAATTCTGGCTTAAGCGTGGTGCCACTGGACAACAACAAGTAATTTTTACGCAAGGTAATGATGTAGAAGTAGGCTTTGACGCAGCCAACAAGTTCTATGCTATGCTTGGAGGTACTACCATTACTACCAGCGAATCATTCACTGATTTGACAGAATGGGAACATTGGGCTGTATCCTATGATAATGAAACACAAACAGCCGACATTTTCATGAATGATCAGATTTTGAAAACCAGTGTGGCTATTGCTAATCCAGTACTTGGCATTGGAAGAATGGTGGTTGGTAAATCAATGAACGATGCTAACTATTTTAATGGTTATCTTCATGATTTGTGCATGTGGGAAAAAGCACTCTCGTTTACTAATGCTTACGCCAACATGTACACTATTTATTCCGGACAAGAAGTAGGGCTTGCCGGGTATTGGCCAATGAACGAAGCGGATGGACAAAAAGCACTTGATCTGGCAAGGTACCGCCATGCCGTTTTATATGGAACACAATGGAGAGTATTTCCGTCAGGTTTGGCCAGGGATTTTAATGGCAGCAGTGATTATATGGAAATATACACAGGTTCGACAGTAGTGGTTACAAAGGAAATGGACTATACGCTTGAATTCTGGTTCAAGGCTCCTAAACAAACCAGCACGGTTCTGTTCTCAAACGGAAAAGCTGACGGAACGGATGCCGGAATTAGACCTGAAGATGCCGTGTTAGTTGGTATTAATAGTAACGGAGAGATTTATGCCGTAAATAACAATTTACCGTTAACAGACCAGGGTGAAGATTTCCTGGATAATCAATGGCATCATTTCGCCTTGGTTATGAAACGCATAGGAAATGTAACCATGTATATCGATGGTGTTCAAAAAGCATCACGACTTGGAGTCGAATACGGTGGGCTGAATAGCGCCATAATGTGCATCGGCGCCCGACGTTTCAAAGGTATCGGAATTCAACATGACATGTTTTTCAATGGCAAAATTGATGAGTTCAGGATTTGGAAACTTGCCCGTCAATTAGTTCAAATACAGTTGGATAAAAATGCTCATCTGACAGGCAACGAAATGGGGCTATGTGCCTATTATCCATTTGAATACTATTTTTACAACATGGGCGTACCTGAATTGCATGAAACATTGACTGACATGTATATTCCGAGGTATGCAGGTTATTCCAATGGAGGTACAGCGACTGCTGTCGGTGGTCAATTCACCGATGACGTTCCCAACATTAAAGATGCTCGTCCATTACAAAATCTCTCGTTTGACTGGACAGTTAACAATGACAAGATCATTATTACGTTAAATGAACCAAACGAATTGATAGAAAATACCATTGTGGAATTTACGGTGGAAAATGTCGAAGACTTAAATGCCAATCGATTGGTATCGCCAGTTACCTGGACAGCCTATGTCAATAAAAATGAGGTTTTATGGGATTCCAAAGAGATTGTTTTGAAGAAAAAACTTTTTGATCCGCTAAGTTTCAATGCAGATATTTTAAACATCGGTGGCAAAAAACAAAATTATGCTGTTCAAAATCTTCCACCATGGTTAACTGCTAAACCTGCAAGTGGCACACTAGACCCTGATAGTAAACAAACAGTTACATTTACTGTTGACGAAGCTCTGAATATAGGTAATTACCAGGAATCTGTTTTCTTGCATTCCGATTTCGGATTTGATGAGAAACTGTTGCTAAACCTCGACGTTTACAAACAAGCTCCAGCGTGGTCTGTGGATAAAAACAAATATCAGTACTCCATGAACATAATCGCTCAATTAAGCATTGACAATGAAATCTCTACTGACTCAAGCGATATCATTGGCGCTTTTGTAAACGGCGAATGCCGTGGAGTAGCTCACTTGCAATACATGGAGGTTTACGACAAATATGTCGCATTTATCAACGTATACAGTAATGTTGAAAGTGGTGAAGCAGTCTATTTCCAAGTTTGGGATGCTTCTGAAGGCATTGTCCGAAGCAAAGTTTCACCACAATATTCCTTTGTTGCAAATGATGTGATAGGAACCGTAGGGAAACCGATTATTCTATTTGCTGTTGGTGGTTATCTTTCTTCCATACAAATGCTGCAAGGCTGGAATTGGATTTCATTTAATTTGAATTCACCTGATTTGGGAGATGTAAGTACTACGTTCTCAGGAATGAATAGGACTTCCGGAGATCAGATCAAAGGCCCCATTGACAGTACAGGTATGATTATTTTCGATAATTATACTTCAGCATGGAGTAATAACTTTGCAAATAATGCCGGTTTGAAGCCAGGTTATATGTACATGGTAAAAACCGGAAAAGCAGATACCATTGAACTGGTTGGGTCTAAAATAAACGTGACCAAATCTCCTCTTAAGCTTAACAGTGGATGGAACTGGCTTGGATATACTCCATTAATTCCTATGACTGTGAATGACGCTTTTGCGTACTTTGCGCCTGAAGATGGCGACTTATTAAAGAGCAAGTATGCATTTTCAATGTACGATCTTGCCACAGGTTGGCTTGGCAGTCTTGACTACCTTAAGCCTGGCGAAGGCTATATGTACAAAACAAGCAAATCAGGGTTATTAACATATCCTGAAAGTGGTTCGTTCTCAAAAAGCGCCCAGGTTAAAAGTCAGCTTTCATCAATTGAAAGCGGATGGAGTTGTAATTCTGAAATTTATCCATCCAATATGTCATTAATCGCTAAAGTGATTCTATTGGATAATTCGTATGCCAACAGTGAATGGATACTTGGAGCCTTCGCCGGTTCCGAATGCCGTGGAACTGTCACAGCCAAACAGAATCCAAGTGAGGGACACTACAACTTCTTCTTAACAATTTCAGGAAACAATGTTGTTGAAAAAATTCAATTTAAACTGATGAACACTTTAACAGGACAGATCCTGGATATTAAACAAGGCTTAGATTATGCCCCTGATGCGGTTTTTGGCACGATTGAAGTCCCTGTTCTCCTGAATGCATCCGTAGTTAAAAGTTCTGACGTACACATTAATGAACCACAATATTCAGTTGCGCCAAATCCATTTAAGGATTACCTGAAAATTGGAGTTCAATCGCAGGAAAAAGGCAACCTAACCATACAGGTTTATGACAATCTTGGCATCCTGATTGATGTTCAGCAAACAACAGTTAATTCCGGAAGTAATTTGATTGAATGGAACAAAACTTATTGTAGCAAAATGCCGTCAGGTATTTTCTATATTAAGTTTACGATGAACAATCAAGTTAAAGTAGTGATGGTAGTAAAAGACTAAGTTTACATTATTAAGCGGAGGTGACCTAAAGTAAAATCTTGTACTTTAGGACATCTTCTCTTAATAAACTACCCATTAAATGAATTACAAGCCCAATTAATCAATCTTAAAATTTACCTCAGCATGAAACAATTTTTAGCTGTAATTTTTCTTTTCATTTCAATTACACTATCCGGTCAGCCCCAATGGACGGTCAATTATTCTGCCTATCAATATACGATGACCATGACGGGCATGATATCTGTAAATTATACCAATTCAACCAATCCTAAAGATATAGTGGGGGCTTTTGTTGACGGTGATTGCAGAGGAGTGGCATCACCCATTTTGAATGCCAGCAATGGACGTTATTATGTGGATTTGGTTGTATATAGCAATGTGTATACTGCAAACATTACGTTTAAAGTATATATTGCCCAAAAGGATACCATCATTAATATTGAAAAAGGAAGTAACTTTGAGATCAATAACATTATTGGCAGTGTTGATAGACCCTATTACTGGTCGTCTCCAACCCTTAGCAGTGATGCAAAATTCTCGAAATTCAATATTGAAGGACAGACAGGGGAAACACAAATTTCAGATTCTACGATTATTGTAAACTTTCCAGCCGATTTTCTTTTGCAAGATTTAACAGCAACATTTGAAGTACCCATGAATACGGGTGTTTCTATAAAAGGAGTAACACAGATAAGTGGGAAAACACATAATAATTTTTCCGATACGCTTGTATTCACGGTTGTTTCAGCCGATGGAACGAGTACCATAAATTACAAAGTAATAGCGATTACTGAAAATATTCTAAAACTTGACGCCACAAATACTATCACGCCAAATGGTGATGGAATAAACGATTATTGGATTATCCGTAATATTGAATCTTTTCCTGATTACGACTTATATATTTTTTCTGATTCAGGAGCTATGATCTTAACTACGACAAACTACCAAAACAATTGGAATGGGGTTTATAAAGGGTCTACTCTTCCTACAGGTGTATATCATTACATATTAAAAAAAGGGAAGAAAGTGTTTACAGGTTCTATCTCACTCATCCGCTAAAATATTTATACCATGAATTCTAAATTATTTGCAATCATAATTTTTATAATTTTATCATTCAACACATTGGCTCAACACAGCATGCAAAGCTCTTTTTACACTGATAATAAATTTCTTATCAATCCTGCTAATACCGGAGATAAAGAATCATGTCCGGTTTTTTTACTGGGCTACCGGAATAATTTTATTGGTATTCCAGGAGCTTTAAGGCGTCCAATGTTAGGTTACCATTCACCTGTTTCAAAAGAAATGGGTTTAGGGGCATTAGTTTCCTTTGAAGAACTGGGAATTTTCGACTACTATTCGTTGGGAGCCAGTTATTCTTATACTGTGAATCTTTCAAAGCAAAATATCCTCCGCTTGGGACTTTCTTCCGGAATTTATTCAAGAAGGGTCAACAGAGGTAGGATTGATGTGGATCAACTGAATGATGACGCATTGCAGACCGAATATAATTCAGACGTGTTTTATTTTGGAGGAGCAGGTTTTGAGCTGGGCCTGCAGGATGCGTTTTTTGTAAATTTCAGTATTCCGAAACTGTATTCAGGTGAAGACAAACACTTTGCCCAAACGGTTATTGGAGGTTTGGAATATAAGATACGGATGGAAAATCAAATTCTTAAACCATCCATTTATTACAATTATTTTAGAGGGTTACCTTCAAGAGCCGACATTAATTTGACTTACCGCTATCCTGAAATGTTTTCGATTCAGGCATCCGCAAGGACCGATAAAACTTTTGCATTAGGAGCCGGAATCGAAATAAAAAACCTTATATTGAGCTACGTATACGAATTTAATACCAGCCTTATGCCAAATAGTAAAGGGTCTCACGAAATCCTTATTTCCTATAGCCTGGAACCTGTTAAATTTTCACCTACCGGAAGAAGATTGAACAAATAAAAAGTTTATCCGATAAAAAATAAATAAACAAAGCAAGAACTTTCAACAGCAGTCCTTGCTTTGTTATTCTCGTGCTT
>CAYZNC010000382.1:0-6382 GCA_964478555.1 uncultured Bacteroidales bacterium
TCTCAGAAAAATACAAAGAAAATGTTATTTTAACAAAACTATAATTAAATATAATTTCTAACCAATATGAAAAATAACAAAAGTGTAACTATTCTGTTTTTTTTTATGGCCATGTTTCATCTTTCCGTTGCACAAAACAACGAGGCTTATGAGAAATTAAAAATCTCAATGTGGGGCAATCCTGATTTTAAGGGTAAAGAAATTCCTGATAAATGGAAGGGTGAATCGGCTGTTGTATTGGCTAAATCTTATGAATATGAGGTAAAGAAGGAAGTTTTTTTAAATTATGTTTATGAAAATATAACGCTGCATAAAAGGATTAAACTATTGGATAAATCGGCTATTAATGAATTTTCTCAATTTTCTTTCGAGAATGATTATAAAAATTCCGCATTCTGGGCAAGTTATGAATTAAAAGATGTCAAAATTGGAATAAAGGTGATTAAACCATCCGGGAAAGAGATTATAATTGATATCAAGGATGCTGTAATTAGTGAAATAAAAGAAGGATATAATAAGAAAGAATACAAAAAAATCGCCATTTCAGACCTGGAGATTGGAGATATCCTCGATTATTTTTATGTGATAAAAAATACCTATGTTGAACAATTTATTAAAGTAATGGACCCTGTGTTTTACTTATTAGTTGAAGAGTACCCTATTGTAAAACAAAAATTTAATGTAAAAATATTAAGAAAAATGTATTTTAATTCAAAGTCTATTAATGGAGCCCCTGTATTAAAACAAACGGATAGTGAAGATGAATCTTCTTATTCATTTGTAGATGATAATAGGGAAAAAGCAGATGCAAACTTATGGGCTTATAAATTCAGAATTTACCCCACACTAAAATTTCAGGCTTTTTTTCTTAAGCAAAAAGCTTTAAACGCTCTCGATTTTATGGAGTTCTTTTTAAATGATAAAAAATCTAATAATAGTAACTTAGATTTAGCTCATATCGATAACCTGGTAAAAAAAATATATGATACTCCTAACTACGCAGACCCATATCTGTTACGCGATGTCAAAGGGTACATCAATTCAAATTTCGATAAAAATGCGCCTAATGATAGCATTATAAAATACGCTTATTACTATTTACGGAAAAGCTGTAGTAAACTCGAAAGTAATTCCCTTATGATTACATTGTCGAAAGTGCTGGAGTATAAAAAAATAAAACACGATCTTGTAATTACAGTACCCAACTACATCTCGGACATATCAGATTTGATCCTCCCCAGAGAAGTATCTCTTTTAATCAGGATTAAAGGGAAATCCACTTATTTTATTGGCGCTTTTTCTCCCTTATCAATTTTAAAAAGTATAAGCAGCGAGTACCAGGGAAATAACGCCTATGCGGTGAGTAACCCCGCACTGGAAAATAAATGTAAAGTAGAAAAAATTGTCATTCCTATAGACCAGCCCAATGCAAACTCATCTTTAATGACAATTAAGGTTAGGTTCGACGAAAACAATACCGATTCATTAATTGTAAATATCGACAAATCGATTATTGGCTTTGGCAGGGAAGATGAAATCACCTCAGTACTCACCGAAATGAAGTACAACGATGAAGTGGAGTCTTTCTTAAGTAAATCCGAATCGGAGAAGAAGAAATCAGATAAAAAAATGAAAAAAGAAAAAGATAAAATTCAAAAACAGGAACAGGCGCAAAAAGATTGTGAAGAAGCGCTCAAAAATGATTTTAAACATGAATTTAAAGCAGGCGACAATTTCAAGATTTCTTCGTATACCCTTAAGAATATGGGGATTTGGGATCATTCTCCATCATTACAGTATGATGTAAATTTCAAATTGGGAAACCTGGTTAAAAAAATGGGCTCCAACTATGTGGTTGAAATCGGGAGACTAATTACCCAACAATTGGAACTTAGCAAAAAGGACTTAGAACGTAAGGTTGATATTTATGCTCCTTATCCCCGCGCATATGAATATAAAATTATCCTTGAAATACCTTCATCGTATAAAGTGAAAGGATTGGAAAAGCTAAATATAAATATTGCCAATTCAACGGGCGGGTTTGAGGGAAAAGCGGAAATACAGGGAAATAATCTTGTAATAAACGCAAAAAAATATTACGTACATATTTTTGAGAAGGCATCTGTGTGGCCACAAATGGTTGAATTTATTGAAGCCGCTTATAATTATACACAACAAAATATATTATTGGAAAAGCAATAAAAATCGGTGCCCATTCCATAAATGCGGGAATATTTACGGAATGGGCAACTTAATTGTAAAATTTTTAAAAGCCCGAATTCACCCTGACCAAAACTTAAAGGCAGCATGCAAATACTTTCGGGTATGTCATTATCCAAGCGTTACTTTCACATTATGTTCAGTTCCTTTTTCGAATACAGGAATTATATTGCCGGCGTGTGGTTTTTTATCGATCAATACTTCTTTCACTCCTTTGGATTTGCCATTGGGGTTTAGAATTTCGATGTGATAGGTTGCCCCACGGAACTTGCGTGTAATAGTAAAGCCTTTCCAACCGGCAGGAATGCATGGATCGATTAAAATACCGTCATAATCGGGACGGATACCCAGGATATACTGCGTAATGGCATAGAAATTCCATGAAGCTGTTCCTGTTAGCCATGAGTTTTTAGCTTCTCCTGGTTTAAATGCGTCTTTACCGGCAACCATTTGAGCATAAACGTAAGGTTCTGTTTTATGTAAATCACTGATTTCTTCGAGATAGGAGGGGCATATCTTTTTATAATATTCCCAGGCACGTTCGCCATTGCCAACCACTGTTTCGCCAATCATAATCCAGGGATTGTTGTGGCAAAAGACACCTGCATTTTCCTTATATCCGGCAGGATAAGATGATATTTCGCCGTATTCGATATAGTATTTGGTAAATGCCGGGTTGTTGAGCACTATTCCTTGCGGGCAATCAAGACGTTCCTTCACTGCATTAAGGGCTTTGGTACACATGCCTTCTTCCTTGCCAATACCAGCCATGGTACACCATCCATTAGATTCTATAAATATTTTAGCTTCTTCATTTTCGTTGCTTCCGATTTTCCGGCCATAATAATCGTAAGCGCGGATGAACCATTCGCCATCCCATCCATGTTTTTTTATAGCATCCACCATGGCGTCCACATGCTTTTGGGCACGTGCAGCTTCGGTGTTATCACCAAGTTTCCTGCACAATTCAACATAGTCACGGCCATAAACTACAAATAAACCGGCAATCATTACCGATTCGGCCTTAGTTCCTTCAGTTTTATTCTCAGTAGTTTGAAATGATTCATTCGGATCGTTCGAGAAACAATTCAGGTTCAGACAGTCGTTCCAGTCGGCCCTGCCAATGAGAGGCAGTTTATTAGGGCCAAGGTTGTTAATCACATGATCGAATGAAACGGTGAGATGATCGAACAATGTTCGGGCAACTGACTCATCGTTATCAAAGGGAACCTTTTCTTCCAGGATACTGAAATCACCGGTTTCCTTGATGTAACTTATCGTTCCGAAAATAAGCCACATGGGATCGTCGTTGAAGCCGCCGCCAATATCATTATTGCCTCGCTTGGTGAGGGGCTGGTATTGGTGATAGCATCCACCATCGGGGAATTGCGTGGAAGCGATGTCGATGATACGCTCGCGGGCACGCTCGGGTATCTGGTGAACAAATCCGATCAAATCCTGGTTCGAGTCACGGAATCCCATGCCACGACCAATGCCTGATTCAAAGAAAGAAGCAGAGCGTGAGAAGCAGAAGGTAATCATACACTGGTATTGGTTCCAGATATTTACCATCCTGTCCAGTTTTTCATCACCCGATTTAACGGAGTAGACGCTCAGCAGATTGTCCCAGTACTTGCGAAGGTCTGCAAGTGCTGCGTCTACTTTGGCTACGGTGTCGAACTTAGCAATGGTTTCTTTAGCTTTCTTTTTATTGATGATATTTTTCGATTCCCATTTTTCATCCTCTTTGTTTTCCACATATCCTAAAACAAACACAAATTCTTTGGTTTCGCCTGGTTTTAGTTCAACTTCGATGTAATGGGAGGCAATAGGAGACCAACCATGTGCTACGGTATTCCGTGGTTTTCCTTCCAGAACTACCTGCGGATCATCGAAGCCATTGTACAAGCCAATGAATGATTCACGATCAGTGTCATATCCCTGAATGGGAGTATTTACGGAGTAATAAGCATAATGGTCACGACGCTCTTTGTATTCGGTTTTGTGGTAAATTACGGAGCCTTCTATTTCAACTTCACCTGTGGAAAAGTTACGTTGAAAATTTTCCATATCCGAAGCAGCATTCCATAAGCACCATTCAACGAAGGAGAATACCTTAAGCTTTTTGGTTTCTTTCGAATTGTTCACCAAAGTGAGTTTTTGAACTTCGGCCCATGTTTTTAAAGGAACAAAGTAAAGAACCTCGGCAGTAACACCACTCTTTTGACCTTTAATGGTAGTATAGTTCATGCCATGGCGACATTCATAACTGTCGATCTCTGTTTTGCAAGGTTTCCAACCGGGCGACCATATGCTGTCGCCATCTTTAATGTAAAAATATTTTCCGCCACTATCCATAGGAACGCCGTTGTATCTGTAACGGGTAATTCGTCTGAATTTGGCATCCTTAATAAAAGAATAACCACCGGCAGTGTTAGATATGAGAGAGAAGAAATCTTCGTTGCCAAGGTAATTAATCCATGGCCATGGTGTGCGGGGATTGGTAATTACGTATTCCCTTTTGTCGTCGTCGAAATGTCCGAATTTCATAGATTTATTTATTTTAAATTTTATAGTTCGTTATTGTTTGCCAATTCAATGGCCCTTCTGTTATTTAGTTCTTTGGTAATGGCATCCATTTTTGTTTGATTCAAAGGATAAAACGCCATTACGCCTGCAGCAATTAAGGTAATAATGGTGGGAATCCAGCTCATTAACATAATGATGCCGGGAACAGCCCCTTGAATAGAAACTTCATCTTGTCCGTTATAGTGGAACGCAGCCAAAACGAATCCAATAATAGCACCGGCAAGTCCACCGCCAAATTTGGTTGCAAATGAGCCTGCCGAGTAAACCAATCCAGTGGCTCTGCGTCCATTTTTGTATTCTGAATAGTCCGCCGCATCGCCAAGCATTGCAAAGAAAAGTGTTGGGAATATAGCAGCTCCGAACTCAGAAATTATACCAATAGCGAAGATGCTCTTGATATCTCCGGAACCACAAAAAACAAGCAATGCATTTACAACACCCGAGAAAATGAGGGCGTAAATAAACAGTTGACGTTTGCCTAAACGCTTCCCCAGAGGAGATGTTATCATGGCACCTGCAATTGAAGCCAGCATTAATCCTACCATAAAAGAGGCGGCCAATAGCTGATTATGCAAATAATGGGAAAAATAAATGACCACAATACCTTGTTTGATAGAATTGTATACATTGAATAGCAATCCGATAACAAGAAGGATAATCCAGGGTTTGTTTCTGATAAGATCTTTCAGGTCCTTGCCCAAGTTGGTTTCCTGTTCTTTGGGAGGTAACACACGTTCTCTTGTGGTAGCGAAAGTGATCATGAGAAATAGCGCTAAGAAAACAGATAACAAATAAATGGCATTGCTATAGCCTCTCTTCTGGTCAATGATGGTTATTTTTTTGGCCTCAAGATTTTCTTCACCGGAAACTATAAAAGAATATTTTTTTTGATTTTCCATTGAAAAGCTTTTGCCTTGGGTGGGTTTATTAAGGCTGTCGGCAATTTCAACATTGGCCCATGTAAACAGAGCAATTCCGTCTTTGGTTTTGATGTTTACGTTTTTAACGTCCTGATTGGTGGATACGGTTACTTCATATTTTTTTGAATCAAGCTTATCGACATGAATAGACGGATTGATATTGCCAAAATGTGCAACCAAAAATAACAAAGCTCCCTGAACCACCATACCCCCGGTAAAGGCACCTACCATGCGGTATGAACCTAGACTTGTACGTTCTTTATCATCGCCGGTCATTACCGCCATTAATGCGCCATAAGGAATGTTATTTGCGGTGTAGACAAGAAAAAATATCAGATAGGTAGCATAAGCATAAATTATTTTCCCGGTTGGGCCTAAATTGGGGGTTGTAAATAGTAACGATAAGGTCACTCCTAAAGGAACTGCAGTCCATAATATCCATGGACGAAATTTGCCATATTTGGAATTCGTTCTGTCGCATACAATACCCATTGCGATATCGATAATTCCATCTCCAAATCGGGCAATTAACATCAGAACACCAACAACTGCCGGATTTAATCCAAATACATCGGTATAAAAAATAAACAAGAACGTAGCCACGCCACGCCACGCAATATTAGCAGCACCATCGCCCAGTGCATACCCAATTT
>CAYZNC010000383.1:0-6370 GCA_964478555.1 uncultured Bacteroidales bacterium
ATGCGCGATTGGCTGTTTAGCCGCCAACGTTATTGGGGAGAACCATTTCCTATTATTCATTGGGAAGATGGAGAAATTACTGCACTCCCCGATGATCAGTTACCTCTGGAATTGCCAAAGCTCGATAAATACCAACCCGGCGACAGCGGAGAGTCACCATTGGCTAATTCCACTGAATGGCTCTACGTAACCGATAAAAATGGTCGTAAAGGACGCCGGGAAACCAACACAATGCCTCAGTGGGCCGGTTCTTGCTGGTATTATTTGCGTTTTACCGATCCGGGTAATGATCAGGAACCGTTTTCCAAGGCAACAGAAAACTACTGGATGCCTGTGGATTTGTACATTGGTGGTGCCGAACATGCCGTTTTACATCTTCTTTACAGTCGTTTCTGGCACAAAGTATTATTCGACCTTGGCATTGTTTCAACAGATGAGCCTTATCAGAAACTTTTCAACCAGGGAATGATCCTGGCCTTTGCATATGAAACAAAAACCGGAGGCAAAGTTCCGTCAGATGTAGTAGAAGAGCGGGAAAACAAATACTTTCATAAAACTACGGGCGAGGAATTGAGGCAAATTGTCGCAAAAATGTCCAAATCGTTGAAAAATGTAGTAAACCCCGATGATGTTACTTCTGTCTATGGCGCCGATTCTTTAAGGCTTTATGAAATGTTTATGGGACCTTTGGATGCTGTTAAACCCTGGGCAGATACTCAGGTAAAAGGGGTATTTAACTTTCTTACCAAGGCATGCCGATTCTTTGGAAATCCTGAAAATTATGTTGAGGGACCGGAAGATGCAGAAATTCTAAAGTCGTTGCACCAATCCATTCAGAAGGTTGCCGGAGATATCGAAAGTCTGCATTTCAACACGGGTATTTCGCAATTGATGATCTTTACCAACCTTTGCATAAAAAAACAGAAAGTTACCCGCACAACTGGTGAGACCTTTGCTAAAATCCTGTCGCCTTTCGCCCCACACCTTGGTGAAGAGCTTTGGGAAATGCTGGGTCATAAACAAACACTGGCTTATGAGAAATATCCTGAGGTTGAAACAAAATATCTTGAAGAAGAAACCTTTAACTACCCCGTTTCGTTTAACGGGAAAAAACGTTTTGAGATGGAACTGCCTAAGGACATGCCTGCTGCTGAAATCGAAAAAGCCGCTTTAACAAATCCGGCATCCGAAAAATGGCTGGAAGGAAAAACGCCCAAAAAAGTGATTATTATACCTGGTAGAATTATCAATATAGTGATATAAAAAAGGACTGTTTGTGTTCAGGATCCCAGCGAAATTTGTTTTACTACCGGCGGATAATGCGATATTAATGATGCACAAGGCGCTAATGATGCAAAGCTAATGGCGCCGCAGACAAATGACGCACAAGCGCTAATGGCTGCATTTTTCTAACAACAAAACTTAATGAATATGAAAACGTTAAATACCATTCTTTTAATTCTAGTGGGTTTTCTATCATCTTGTGTACCTGCCTATATTCCAAACACGGTTAACACTCCTTTATTTACCGGAAAACATGAATTACAGGCTAATATAGGTACCGGCATCAGTGGATGGGATCCGCAGGTTGCCTTTTCCGTTACCAACCACATAGGGATCATGGTAAATAGCAGTTTTGCAAATCGTAACCCTGATTCTACCGATTTTCACCGGCATGCTTTTGTGGAAGGTGGTGCAGGCTACTTTATCAGTCCCGTTAGTTCGCTTGTTTTGGAGGCCTATGCAGGTTTCGGAACTGGAAAAGTGGAAACCTATTACAAAACCTGGGGCATTGCCAATGCCAATATCAGACGTTTTTTCTTTCAGCCTTCTGTGGGCTTTACCAATAAGGTTTTCGATGCAAGCTTTACGCCGCGGCTTGTATTGGTAAATATCGAGGACGTTATCCATGATCCTGCAAAGGTTTATCATACGGGATATCAACCTTTTATTGAGCCAACCTTTACATTTAAAGTTGGTTATAAATACGTTAAGTTTTTCACCCAATTCGGATTCTCTTTTCCTATAGACAATAATCATTACTCATATGATTATCAACTGCTTATGTTTTCTATGGGTATACATGCCACGTTTGGTCGCAAATACCAGAAATAATTTTTCCAATAGTACCTGCCGGATTTGAAAATCTGGCAGGTCAAAAAAATCCGTTTAAATGTAATTAACTAATTATAAGTTAAATATCAAAAATAAATAAATAACGTTGTAGTGCATTTGTAGTGCATTTTTATTTTTTTTTTTAGAATTTGAATGTTACTTTTGTGCGCTGTTTTTAATTAAACCATAAGTTTTGATACCAAAAACAAATATCCAAACTAGAGTTCGTTTTTAGGAATTCTCCAAAATGGTTATAAATAATTAATAAATAAGCATTTATAGTAGTTAATATTGTTGAGAGAGATGTTAATACAATTGAACAATGCTGAATTTAAAACAGATTCAGAAGTTAATCATGTATTTTGTTTAACTTTAATCATGTATCATATATAATTATACATATTTTTTAATTTAAATTTTAATATTAATTAATCTTAGACCTATGAAAAAAAGTTTTTTTTGTACGAATGCAATTGTTGCAGTAGTTATTATGTTTAGCCTATCGGCTTGTAAAAAAGAAAACACTAACTCAGCTTCTCCACTTTATCAGGCAACTATCTCCGGTAAAGCATGGGCTACTTTCGACGAATCGATTACCAACGCTGTACAACCTGTACCTGCCGGAACAAAGATTTATGCCGCTATCAATACTGAGGATTTGGTAATCAATCCGAATTCCAGTCTTACTTATGCTACTAAGATTTATTCGACAACTACCTCTGATGCAAACGGAAGCTATTCATTTAAAATAGACACCAATGTTAAAACCGTAACAGTAGATATATATTCAGATGACTTCATTCACGATCACAAGGCTGCTGATAATACTACAACTTCTGGAATTTGGAGAATAAACCCATCGTCTTATGAATTTACAGTGACAAAAGATGTAATCCTGATTCAAGATATTCAATTTACTGAAAAATCTACAAAAGAATAATATAATCAAACCAGTCTTAAAAAAATATTTTGACTATGAAGAAATCATTGATTCTGATATATTTGTCCGTTTTCATTTGTGTAGCGGTTGCTGCACAAGAAAACCCGACGACAACAACCACAACAACCACCACCACAGCTGCTCAACCCAAAAATGAGAAGCTGGTTTCTAAAAAAGGCATCTATATTTTACCTGAACAAGGCGAATTTGCTTTGGGTGTTGACGCCACTCCATTTCTTAATTATGTGGGCAATGCACTAAACCTTTATGGTAATAATGCTCCTAAGTTTAACTATGGAAACGGATTCTCCGGTGGAAATGCCGTATATGGTAAATACATGCTCTCAGACAATAAAGCTGTAAGAATCAGATTAGGATTTGCTGACAATAAACACACCGATCTTTTCCCCGTAGTGGCTAGTTCTCTTACACCCGATCCTAATGCTCCTCAATATGTAAATGACGAGGCTGGAACAATTAACAAGTCGTTTTATTTAGCCATTGGGCTTGAAAAACACCGTGGAAAAAGTCGCATACAAGGTGTTTATGGAGCTGAATTATTTTTTGGCGCTACCAGCAGAAACATCAATTATGTGTACGGTAACTCTATAAACAGCGATTTTAACATGCCTGACATTGGCACTGGCACTGGTGCTGGTTCCTATAACGCTGCGGGACAGAGACTTATTGAAGACAATCTAAATAAATCCGTTTTTGGAGGAGTTAGAGGATTTGTTGGAGTTGAATATTTCATAGCTCCTAAACTGTCTATTGGTGGTGAATTTGGTTATTCGTTGATGGTTCAAAAGAATGGAACCCGTGATCAAACGTACGAATTCTGGGACGGAGCATCCACATCGGTTCGTAAGATTACAAACCAATTAAATGATAATACCTATGGAAGCTTCAAATTTATTGGTTTAGATACTGATAACCTAACAGGTTCAATCAATCTTTTCCTTTATTTCTAAGAAAAGCTGAATTTCTATATAAAGCCGGTTGCCGTTATGCAACCGGCTTTTTTATTTAGTAACCTGAATAAAAAACACAAAAACCTTAAAAATTTATTTGAAATGATGAAGGTTAGCAAATCAGCAGATTAAAATTTCTTTTTTCTTCGTATTTTCGCAATTTCAAAACCCGGAACAGGAAACTGCTACCGTACTTTGAACTTTGAACTTTAAACTTTGTACTTAGTACTCAGTACTCGGTACTTTTATTTAAACTTTGTACTCAGTACTCAGTACTCAGTACTTTTATACTTGACTTTATGTACAGAACACACACCTGTGGCGAATTAAACATGCAACACGTTGGTCAATCCGTTACCCTGGCCGGATGGCTCCACCGCTCACGCGGTTTGGGAGGCATGACTTTTATCGACCTCCGCGACCGTTATGGCGTTACGCAATTGGTTTTTAACATGGAAACAAACGCTTCACTTTGTGATGAAGCCCTCAAACTTGGTCGCGAATATGTGATTCAGGTAACCGGCAAAGTAACGGAACGTTCCAACAAGAACCCCAACATGCCTACAGGAGATATTGAAATTGTAGCGGAAACTATTAAGGTACTAAATCCTGCCGTATTACCACCCTTTACCATTGAAGACGAAACCGACGGTGGCGATGAACTTCGCATGAAATACCGTTACCTCGATCTTCGCCGTAAAATAGTACGCCAAAACCTTGAGCTCCGACACAAAATGGCTCAGGAAACAAGAAAATACCTAGACAGTAAAGGTTTTCTGGAAGTGGAAACACCGGTGCTTATCAAATCAACTCCTGAAGGAGCCCGCGATTTTGTGGTGCCTTCGCGCATGAACGCTGGTCAATTTTATGCTTTACCGCAATCTCCGCAAACATTTAAACAAATTCTAATGGTAGCTGGTTTCGACCGGTACTTTCAAATAGTGAAGTGCTTCCGCGATGAAGATCTGCGCGCCGACCGTCAACCTGAATTTACGCAAATTGACTGCGAAATGGCTTTTGTGGAACAGGAGGATATTCTTCAAACTTTTGAAGGAATGATTCGTCACCTCTTTAAAACCATCAGAAACGTTGAATTCGATCAGCCTTTTCTGCGCATGACTTTTGAAGAAGCCATGAATACTTATGGCAATGACAAACCCGACCTTCGCTTTGGCATGAAAATACACGAGCTCACGGCTAAGGCACAAGGCAAAGGATTTGTTGTATTTGATCAGGCCGCCTACGTGGGTGGAATTTGTGCCGAAGGTTGCGGAGAGTATACCCGCAAACAACTCGACGAACTTACCGAATGGGTAAAGCGCCCACAAATTGGTGCCAAAGGCCTTATTTATATCAGGTATGGCAACGATGGTTCACTCAAATCATCTGTAGATAAATTTTATACCGCCGACGATCTGAAAATAATTGTAGAACACCTCGCAGCCAAACCTGGCGACCTGATTTTGGTGATGGCAGGCGACAAAAGAAAAACGCTCAGTCAACTAAGCGAATTGCGACTCGAAATGGGTAATCGTCTCGGACTGCGCACAAAAAATAAATTTGTTCCGCTTTGGGTTATTGACTTTCCGCTTTTTGAATATGATGAAGAATCGAAACGATTCTATGCGATGCATCACCCTTTTACCTCACCTAAACCGGAAGATATCGAATTTTTTGAATCCGATTCCCGACGTGTACGTGCTAATGCCTATGATATGGTAGTTAATGGCGTTGAATTAGGCGGAGGATCTATCCGTATTCACGACCAACAATTACAGCAACGGATGTTTAAGGTGCTTGGCTTTACAAAAGAGCTGGCCGAACAACAGTTTGGATTCCTGATGAATGCCTTTACGTATGGTGCCCCTCCGCATGGTGGTATTGCTTTTGGCTTCGACCGTATGACAGCTTTATTTGCAGGACTTGACTCTATCAGAGATACCATTGCCTTTCCTAAAAACAATAATGGTCGCGATGTAATGATTGATACACCCGCTACTATCTCAGAGGAACAATTAAATGAGTTAAACATTCGGATTGATCTGAAACCCAAATTATAAGGCTAAATCCTTATAATAATGATTTATAAGATTATATACTTATAAACGTACACTATAAGATAAAAACCTTATATTTGTGGAAGTATTTTAATAGATGGTATAGGTATTGAAAGGTGGTTTCGACTACGCTCAACCACCGGCTTCGTTCACCTCATCGACATTTGCAGGTCATGTATCATTAGGTGTCGGAGTCTAAGTATTAATGTCGTTTCGACTCCGCTCAACGACCGGGGAGTACCGAACCCTGAGCAAAGTCGAAGGCGGTCCCTGAGCGGAGTCGAAGG
>CAYZNC010000384.1:0-2262 GCA_964478555.1 uncultured Bacteroidales bacterium
CCAATAATTTCAAATGTTCGCTTACATCTGAGGAAACCGGAAGATAAAGGGGGGTAAGTTCAAGGGTATCGTCTAAAATCTTATTTCCATTGGAATTGCTCAGGTCCGCCCTATTTATGGCCTTTTTGGAAAACAATTTCAAATGTTTTTTTAAGTCCGAAATTGAATGATATGAGTGGGTAATTGTATCATCTAATGCCCTATTTTCAAAGGTTTTTAAATATGTGATTCGGATATCTTCGCTGTGGGCATATCTTTTAACATCCGGAATTTCATTTTTCAAGCGACCAATGATAATGAAAATCCAAATTGATATGGATGCGATCGCCACCCAAAGAAAATAATGCCGGTTAAGTTTTAATTTCAGACCCGATACAAAAGAAAAAAATACTACATAAAAAGTAATGTAACAGGCCACATGTGTTAAAGCCCTTTTCGGCCCGATATCGCCTTGCACATAAACCGTTGGGATGAGACAAATCAAAAGAAAAATACCAAAACACAAGGTCAATAACTTTATGTGACCGACCTTATTATAAAAGGGTATGGTATCTTTTAAATAAATACCCAGATAAAAAAACGGAAAAGAAAGTAAAACCCAAAAAGGGAGTTTCAGAATGGTATTAATCCCAAATACAACAAAAGCATTTATTGTAGCAGGAAATAACCTGTGTAAAGGCAGTGGTATTTGTTGGTGCATGCTAATTGCGGTTATTTTCAGGCGAACATCGTTGCCCGGCGCCAAATACATAATTATAAAGCTGATGGAACAAAATATAAAGGCAACAAACAATTTTTTTACATGAATATTAGCAATAACCATGCTATAATCAAATTTTAACCTTCTGAAGAAAAAAATAAGGGCCAGTCCCCCTGAAATACTCCAGATAAGGGCAAAAGTTTCGGAAGAGCTTCCAACATAAACCCCGCAGAAAATGATCAACAAATAAGTCCAAAAATTTCTTTTGGAAGAAAGAATTTCATTAATCCCAATCAGTAGGAATAAAACCCCTCCGAAATACATTGCCGAGACATTTAGCCAAAAAAAAGTGCTGAATTCGTAATTATTGATCACAAATAGGCTAAAAACGAAAATACCCAAATTTAAGAGTTCAAAATGGCTTAATACCGGTGCAATCTTTTTAAGTAATTTGTAAATAGCCCCAATAAATAAGGTTAGGAATAAAATAGTAAAAGGCAATAAAGTATGGGTCCATTCGAAAATTTTTGTTGTTAGATTAAAAAAAAATTGAGCCGAGAAACGGCCCTGGTAATTCTGGTACCAGAAAGTAAAAGGGCTAAAAAAACCATGTTCATTTTGGGCCGTAAGGTAACAGTAATCGTCCATTGCCAGCCTATTGTAATAACCAAGCATTACAAAATACATAATACTTAAGAGATTGGCGACAAATAAACCATAGAAAAGTAACCGGTGAAATGGTGAGGATGATGAAAACAGAACATTTTGGTATTTTGTATTTTTCATAGGATGAAATCGCTCTGTAAATGAAATTCTATATTATTGCATATAGACGCCTCTCTGCAAACACCTCTATTTTGGTTTTTGTTTTTTAAATGCTGTCCTTTCCAGTTGAATGATATGAATTATGATATAAACAAACTGATATGGATTATTGTTTATATTAAATTATCTAATCGGGTAGTTCAACAGAAAAATCAAACAGGTATCTCAACTGCGTAAGTTTCAATGTGGGGTATTTACCTTTACAAATTTTAACTATAAATATAAAATATGAATCAACCGCAAATAAACATTGTGGCGCCGTTGTACAACGAAGAACAAGTATTTGATGAATTGGTAAGCAGACTTCAAAAGTTAATAGACAACAGCCCATTGAGCATTGAGGTAATTCTTGTGGATGACGGTAGCAAGGATAATACACCTGTTAAAATGAGGGAATTGTCACTGATCAATGAAAAGTTTCAGTCTATCATCTTATCCAGGAATTTTGGTCAGCAACTGGCATTGAGTGCAGGGCTAAAATACGTGAATTCCAGTGAGGCTGTCTTAATTATTGATGGAGATTTAGAAGATCCCCCTGAGTTATTAGAAGAGTTTTATACTTATTACCAAAAAGGGTACGATGTTGTTTATGCGGTAAGAAAAAAAAGAAAAGAGTCCTACGTTAAAAGATTAGCCTATAAATGGTTTTATAAGTTTTTAAAAAAAATATCTTATATAGAGATGCCTTTGGATTCAGGAGATTTTTCTTTAATAAGCTTAAAAATTGTAAAACAACT
>CAYZNC010000384.1:2362-6359 GCA_964478555.1 uncultured Bacteroidales bacterium
TGCCTTTGGATTCAGGAGATTTTTCTTTAATAAGCTTAAAAATTGTAAAACAACTGAATCAGATGCCAGAGGAAAGCAGATTCTTAAGAGGAATGAGAAGTTGGATAGGTTTTACTCAAATAGGCGTTGAATACGAACGAGAAAAAAGGTTTGTTGGAAAAAGTAAGTACACGATAAAAAAACTTATAAAACTTGCTTTTAGTGGTTTTTTAAATTTTAGTGAATATCCTATAAAAGTTATTACAAATTTGGGACTATTCATAGTAATAACTTCATCTATATATTTTTTCTATGTCGTTTTAAAAAAGATATTTTACGGCGATGTTCCTCAAGGATTCACTGCTTTATTATTTATGATTATTTTATTCGGTGGTATTCAACTTTTGGCAATAGGTATAATTGGGGAATATGTATTAAGAATTTTTTTTCAGGTTAAAAAACGGCCTCTTTATATCTTGAAAGAGCGAATAGTTAATAAAAAAATATGTGTAGATGAATAAGAAATTATGATTAAAACGAATACTTCATCATTCAAGATTATATTATATTTAATTGTTACGATATCTATTTCGTTGAGAGTGGTTCTTGCTATTGTAAATAAAGGTTATGCTAATGATGATCATCTAAAAGTTTCCAAATTAATTTTAGCAACGGGTAAAATTCCCGAACCTAACGATTGCTGGGAATGCAATCAACAAAAACTTTATCACTTCACCGTTGCAAAACTTTGGATTTTTTTAAAACTCGATACGGATAAAGAGCGATTTATACTAGCTCAATTAATGAATGCAATTGCGGGGATATGCACAATTTTAATCTGCTGGCTATTTATTAAAAACCAACCTTTCACAGATGCTAATAAGCTTTTATGTTTTTCTTTGGTTGCATTGAATCCGGGGCTTATTGTTATTAACGGCCAAGCTTCAAATGATTCCTTTGTTATACTATTCGGAACAATCGTTATTTATTCACTTTATAAGTTAATGAATAAACCCACGATAAAATACTTCCTTATGGTACTTACCTCCTCAATTTTGGCTGGAATAACCAAAACAAATTCATTGGTATTAATCATAGGTGTGATTTGTGTCCTTATGATTAAAATAATAATTACCAGAAACTATAAATTCTCTCTCCATAAAGGTTATCTGGGGAGCCTGATTCTCTATTTAATAGCCGTATTTCTGAGTGTGGGGTATTTTGGTGAATATTACAGTAATTATAAAAAATATGGCAAACCCCTTGTTTACACAGTTCCAACAGGTGAAATACCCCACTTGTTTAAAAAAACAAATTTTTTCCGCCCAGGAGTACAGTCAATCATTGGGGGATATTTTACTTTTAGAATTATTGACATGATTAAACATCCCATCATTACCAATGACAAATATTCATATCCATTGCATCGAACATCTGTTTGGTCACAATTATATGGTAGAACCCATTTTATCTATTTCGATAACTGGCCTCCAGGTCCCTGGCAATGCAAAGACCCGAAAATGATGGCTGTAGGACGAGTAGCTTTAACGCTTGCTTTATTCCCTTCGTTATTTTTTTTAGTTGGCCTGTTTATAGATTTTAAGGTATGGTCTGCATTATTCTTCAGAAGAAATATAGATTTTTTAAAAAACAGCCATGAATGGATATTTCATATTTTCATTTTAGGGTATCTGATTTTTATCATACTTTTTACAGCAATCGGCAGAGATTTTAGCTATATGAAAATGATATACATATTTCCCGGAATAATTGCAGTATTGACTCCGCTGTTAAAAGGCGGTGATTATGTATATAAATATATACTGAAAAACAGGATATTATTTCTGATATTTCATGCCATTATCTTTGTACTTCTGGTTTACTATTTGATCCCAATCATAAATTTAATTACAAAATTGACTTGAAGTCTACAGAAAAGACATGAGAGGCAAGAGCCAAGATTCAAGATACAATGAAGTATCGCAATAACTTAAAATATCCAAAGCATAGTAATTATGACGTTTTTATAGAAATAGATTAACCCTTTTGTAATGCAACTAAATAGAACCTCCATAGATTACTTTAATACACTTGCCCCGAAACGTCTTAAGTGGAAAAAGAGGAATAGTTTTTATCACAAACTTCTTGAAAGGTATTTTAGCTTTTATATTCCTCCGGATAGCAAAGTTTTAGAAATTGGATGTGGAACTGGCGAACTATTGAACTACATTAAGCCAAAGGAAGGTTTGGGAATAGATTTTTCTGAAAATATGATTCAAATTGCCAAACAGAAATTTCCAAATCTGAATTTTTCTGCTGATGATATAGAAAATTTAAATGTTTCCGAAAAATACGACTATATCATCATTTCAGACTTACTGACTTCATTGTGGGATATCCAAAAATCATTTGCAGAATTAAAAAAAGTCTGTCATAAAAATACCAGAATTATTATTTCATCTTATAATATCTTATGGGAACCCATTTTAAAACTTTCAGAATTTTTAGGTCTAAAATCAAAACAGCCCATCCAAAACTGGTTAACAATTAATGATATCATTAATTTGATGCTTCTCGAAGGCTTTGAAGTGATAAAAAAAGAACGAAAAATAATACTACCCAAAAACATTCCGATATTCAGTTTTATTTTTAATAATCTTTTTGCTAACCTCCCTATAATTAATAAATTAGATCTGGTGAATTTCATTATTGCCAGACCAATAGAACCAGATACAAATATCTATAGTGTTTCTGTACTTGTGCCTGCCCGTAATGAAAAAGGCAATATTGAAAATGCTATTTTACGAACCCCAAAATTCGGAAAATCAATCGAATTTATATTTGTTGAAGGACATTCTCAGGACAATACATGGGATGAAATACTCAGCATAAAGAAAAAATATAAGGATTTAAACATTGTTGCATTGAAGCAAAGCGGTAAGGGGAAAGGAAACGCTGTACGCGAAGGTTTTGAAATAGCTACAGGCGATATTTTAATGATACTTGATGCTGATTTAACTACTCCACCTGAAGAGCTTCCCAAGTTCTATAACGCCTTAGCCACAAATAAAGGCGAATTCATCAATGGATGTCGTTTGGTATATCCTGTGGAAAAGCAAGCCATGCGCTTTCTAAATATAATCGGGAATCAATTTTTTGGGACATTTCTATCTTTCATTTTAGGGCAAAAGTTAAAAGATACTTTATGTGGAACTAAAGTCCTATTTCGTAAGGATTATGAAAAAATTAAAGCGAATCGGGCGTATTTTGGTGATTTTGATCCTTTCGGTGATTTTGATTTGCTTTTTGGCGCCACCAAACAAAACCTTAAAATTGTTGAAATAATTGTAAGGTATAAGGATCGACAATATGGATCAACCCAAATAAGCAGATTTAAACATGGATTTAGATTATTGAAAATGAGCCTATTTGCTGCTAAAAAAATTAAATTCATTTGACTCAGAAGAGTATGACGGAACAATATGTGCAGCAGCAATTAAAAAATTGCGAAAACCTGTCGGTTTACTATTGGACGACTGAGAAGTCGGTTGCCGAGATCGATTTTATGGTACAATATAGAGAAAATGCTATCCCTATTGAGGTTAAAGCTGAAGAAAATTTGCAGGCCAAGAGCTTGAAATCATTCTATCAGCACTATAAACCAGCCGTATCCATCAGAACTTCCATGTCAGATTACAGGAAAGATGATTGGTTGACAAATTTGCCACTTTATGCGGTTGAGAATTATTGGAAATGAAACTGGCAAATATTCATATAGGTTCGAATCACCTGCCAATCGATCCAGTCAATTTTTAATAAATTATTTTTTACATACCCTGTCCGAAAGTAAGCACCAAAACATATTCTCCACAGAAGCGTTTACTTTTCTGTTGGTTTGTAATAAACAAAAAACCTTGTAAAACATAAGATTTACAAGGTTTTTTATTTTTCAATTGTAGTTTTGTGGAGCTGGAGGGAGTCGAACCCTCGTCCAAACAAGAAACAGATATGCTTTCTA